>JBHENM010000001.1:0-1784 GCA_046262035.1 Acidimicrobiales bacterium
AAGGTCGTGGAGGCCACCGAGCGGGTCCACGAATTCGAGCTGGACAACTGCGGCTGGGCACGGAGCGACGTCGAAGCGGTGGAGTATGCGTTCACGGGCACGCCGTCCTCCCCTCGGGCCGGGCCTCGTAGTTTCGAGCTCCAGAACGAGGGCAAGGAGCCCCACGAGCTGTTGCTGTTCCGGGTCAACGACGATGTGAACGACTCGATGCAGCAGATCCTCGATCTGCCCCAGAATGTGGCTGCGACGAAGGTCCGGAACTTCGGCTCCACCTCGGCCCAACCCGGAAAGTCCAGCTTCATGGTCGCCGATCTCTCGCCCGGCCGCTACGCCATGGTGTGCTTCGTCCCCGTCGGCGGCGCCCGGGAAGGACCGCCCCACTTCACCCGGGGAATGCTGGCCGAGTTCCAGGTCGCTTGACGCCCGGTCGCAGGTAGCGTGGGGGGATGACCCTCGCTGACCTGGGGCGCCGGGCCAAGGCGGCCGCTTCCCCGCTGGCGGCGGCTTCCACCGACCTCAAGGACGCCGCCCTCCACGCCGCTGCCGACCTCCTCGTCGAACGGGCCCCGGACCTACTCGAAGCCAACGCCGAGGACATCGCCGCGGCCGAGGAGGCCGGCGTGTCGGAGACGGTCGTCGACCGTCTGCGACTCACCGGCGGCCGGGTGGAGGCCATGGCCGCTGGGCTCCGCCAGGTGGCGGGACTACCCGACCCTGTCGGGGAGATCGTGGAGGGTTGGACCCGGCCCAACGGCTTGCGCATCGAGAAGGTACGGGTCCCCCTCGGCGTCGTGGCCATCATCTACGAGAACCGGCCCAACGTCACCAGCGACGCCTTCGGGCTCTGCCTGAAGTCGGGCAACGTCGCCTTCCTGCGAGGATCGTCGGGAGCCATCCGCTCCAACATCGCCATCGCCGGTGTCCTGCGGGAGGGCTTGGCCAAGGCCGGCCTGCCCGAGGACGGGCTCGTCCTCGTGGAGGACACCAGCCGGGAGGCGGCGGTCGAGTTCATGCGCCTCCGGGAGTACGTCGACTGCCTCATCCCTCGGGGCGGGCCGTCGCTCATCGCCAGCATCCTGGAGCACGCCACCGTGCCATTCGTCATCGACGGCGACGGCAACTGCCACGTGTACGTGGACTCGTCGGCCGATCTGGACGAGGCCCTGGCCATTCTCGTCAACGCCAAGACCCAGCGACCGTCCGTCTGCAACGCGGCCGAGTCGTTGGTGGTGCACGAGGCGGTGGCCGGCGAGTTCCTGCCCCGGGCCGTCACCGCCCTCGAGGGGGTGGAGCTGGTGGGCGACGACCGGTCCCGCGAGATCTCGCCCAGCCTGGGGGAGGCCACGCCGGACGATTTCGGTCGGGAGTTCCTGGCCCTCAAGCTCTCGGTGGCGGTGGTGGACTCACTGGAGCAGGCCATCGCCCACGTCAACCGCTACGGGTCGGGGCACACCGAGGCCATCTGCACCCGTGATCTGGCTGCCGCCCGACGTTTTGCCAGAGAGGTCGACGCCGCTGCTGTGATCGTCAACGCGTCCACCAGGTTCACCGACGGCGAGCAGTTCGGCTTCGGGGCCGAGATCGGCATCAGCACCCAGAAGCTCCACGCCCGGGGGCCGATGGGGCTGCCGGAGATGACGACCACCAAGTACGTCGTCACCGGCGATGGCCACGTCCGGTGACCGCGCTCTCGCCCGGGACCGGTCACCGGTAGGCTGGCCGCCATGTCGATGAGCGTGATGGCTGCCGAGACCCACGAGGTCAACGAGGCGCTGAGCTGGGGC
>JBHENM010000002.1:0-8883 GCA_046262035.1 Acidimicrobiales bacterium
CGAACCACCGCAGGACCAGGTCGAGCACGACCAGGGCCGTCACCGTCACCATCGTCCAGGCGTGGGCGTTGACCGTCCGGCGGGCCTGGGTGCCCTTCTCGGTTGACTTGAGCCAGTCCCAGAAGCCGGTTAGGGCCGCGAACAAACCGACCACGAACCCGCCGAGGAGGAAGAACGAGCCCCCCCGGTAGAGGTCACGCGCCCAATCCTGGCTCCTCCCGAAGTAGGAGATGACGTCGAACGCGGCCACCAGCATGTATGCCCCGATGGGGACGTCGGTGAGCGGGGGGTGGAGAGGCTTGCCGGCCCAGCCCCGCAAGCCCTTGAACGTGCGTCCTCGGAGGGTGAGGGAGGGACGGAACGACAGCTTGCGCATGAGCTCCTCGCATTCTCAGTAGGTCGGTTCCGGCACCCGGGCCGGTCGGAGTCGTTCGCGGAGCAGGAAGGCGATGGCCGCGCCGAAGACGAAACCACCCACGTGGGCCATCCACGCCACCCCCGAGTTGGACCCGGTGAAGAACTGGAGGACGAACCAGAAGCCCAGGAGCCACATCGCCGGGATGTCCCGGATCAGGATGAGGATGAAGATCAGCAGGGTCCGGATGGGGACGCGCGGGAAGAGGACCAGATAGGCCCCCATCACCCCCGCCACCGCCCCCGAGGCGCCCACCACGGGGATGGTGCTGTTGGGCTGGACCGCGATGTGGGCGATGGCGGCGGCCAGGCCGGACGCCAGGTAGAAGACCAGGTAGGGGACCGACCCCATGCGGTCTTCGATGTTGTTGCCGAAGATCCACAGGTAGAGCATGTTGCCGCCGATGTGCATGATGCTTCCGTGGAGGAACATCGAGTAGAGGATGGCGAGCCACACCTGCTTGCCGGGGAAGACACCGTCGTCCCGGGTGACGGGGCTGGTCCGGTCGCACGCCTCCGCATCCTGCCCTTCGAGGGTTTCGATGACCTCTTCGTCGCTGAGGGGTCGCCCTTCGACCACCTCGCAGGGGATGGCGGCGTACTGGTAGGAGAACTTCGCGTCGTCGCCGTCGGTGCTGGAGAAGGGCCGCTGGACGAAGAAGAAGACGAGGACGTTGACCGCGATCAGCATCACGGTCACCCAAGGGAAGTGCCGCGTCGGGTTGTAGTCCTTGAGGGGAATCACCTCGGCCGGGGAGCGTAGTGCCAGGGCTGGCGGTAAACGGCCGCAAGTCGACTGGTAGCCTCGGCCCGTGGGCAAAGACGACCTCTTCCGACGTTCCTTCGAAGCCGGCACCGCCTTTCTGGACATGACCCGCGAGCGGGCCGAGGCCCTGGTCAAGGAACTGGTGAAGGCGGGCGAGCTCAACAAGAACAAGGCCCAGAAGCTGGTCGACGAGGTCCTCGAGCGCAGCCGCAAGGGCACCGAGGAGCTGCGCGACCTGATCCGCCGGGAGCTGGCCGAACAGGTGTCGGCCCTCGGTCTCGCCACCAGGGAGGACGTCGCCCGGCTGGAGGCGCGCCTGGAGGCGATGACGCCGCCGCCTTCGGGGCCGGCGTCAGGCGGGAGCGGGGTGACGGGCCCGGGCAGCGCCCCCACCTCCACCAAAGCCGCTCCGGTCAGGAAGTCTTCACCCCGCAAGGGTGCTTCGGCCGGTGCGCAGGCGCCGCCCATGGCCCCCGACAGCGCAGCTGCGACCAAGGCCCGTTCGCCACGAAAGGGCGGCCCTCGGCCCGCGTCCGGCGGACCGGGATCCGCGACGCCAGCCGGCGGATCGGGATCCGCGATGCCGGCCGGCGGCCCTCCCGCAAACGACCCCACCCCGGGATAGCGCCTGCGCCGCCGGCTCGACCTGGAGCTGGTGCGGCGGGGCCTCGCTCCCAGCCGCGAGCGGGCTCAGGCCGCCATCGCCTCCGGTCGGGTCCTGGTCGCCGGGGCCCGAGCGGACAAGGCCGCCCGTCTGGTGGCCCCGGGCGAACCGGTGGAAGTCCTCGGGCCGCCTCCCCCCTTCGTGAGCCGGGGTGGTCAGAAGCTGGACGCGGCCCTCGAGGGCTTCGCCGTGCCCGTGGCCGGTCGCCGGGCCGTTGACGCCGGCGCCTCCACCGGGGGGTTCACCGACTGCCTGCTCCAACGGGGCGCGGCCCACGTGGTGGCGGTGGACGTGGGCCACGGCCAGCTGGACCTGCGCTTTCGGAGCCATCCTCGGGTGACGGTGCGGGAACGCACCAACGTCCGTGACCTCACGGTCGAGGCCATCGGTGGCGCCGTGCCTCTCGTGGTGGCCGACCTGTCATTCGTGTCGCTGCGTTCGGTGGCTTCCTCGCTCATGGGCCTGGCCGCCGCGGGAGCGGATCTGGTCGTCCTGGTGAAGCCGCAGTTCGAGGCCGGGCCGGTAGAGGCGTCCCGCGGCCGTGGCGTCATCCGCGATCCCGACATCTGGACCCGGGCCATCGATGGCGTGCGTGCCGCGTTCGAGGCCGACGCGGCCGTCATGATGGGGCTCATGGTGTCGCCCCTGCTCGGGACCGAGGGCAACGTCGAGTTCCTGGCCCACCTGGGAAAGGGCCGGGCCGCGTCGGGGACGGCCGTCGACATCGAAGGGGTCGTGGCCGAGGGTGCCTCGCTCCAGGGCCGCCGAGTGGGAACCGGAAGCTGAGGGTGGCCGTCGTCGTGCTCGTCGTGAACGAGAGCCGGCCCCAGGCAGTTGACCTGGCCCGGCAGACGGCGGCGTGGCTGGGAAAGCGCGGGCACGAGGTCCGGCTCCCGAAGCGGGACGCGGAGGCGGCGGGGCTCTTCGAGCACGCGTTGGAGGGCGACGCCCTGGTCACGGGCGTCGATGTGACGCTGGCCCTGGGCGGGGACGGCACGACCCTGCGGGCCGTCGACCTGGTGGGCCGGACGGGCACGCCCGTCCTCGGAGTGAACCTGGGACGGCTTGGATACCTGTCCGACGTCGAAGCCCCCGAAGTGCCCAGCGCCCTGGAGCGCGTGCTGGCCGGCGCCTTCGAGGTGGAGGAGCGCACCATGCTCGCCCTCAGCACCGGCGCCGGCGGCGACACCCATCTGGCCCTGAACGAGGCCGTCCTGGAGAAGAGCTCACCGGGGCACACCGTCCACCTCGCCGTCCACATCGGCGGTCGCCCCTTCATCAGCTACGTGGCCGACGGCCTGATCATCGCCACGCCCACCGGGTCGACCGCCTACGCCTTCTCCGCCGGCGGCCCCATCGTCTCCCCCCGCCAGGAGGCGCTCCTGCTCACGCCTGTCGCCCCCCACACCCCCTTCGCCCGGACCCTCGTCCTCCACCGTGACGAGCCGGTGCGGGTGGAGGTGCTCGATCACCGGGGCGCCATGCTGTCGGTGGACGGTCGGGAGCTCGGGCGGCTGGGCCGCGGTGAGGCGGTCGAGGTCTCGGTCGCGGCGGTGCCGGCCCGGTTCGTCCGCCTCGAGCAGCGCGATTTCTACGGGGTCCTGAAGACCAAGTTCGGCCTGGCCGATCGCTGATGCTGGTCGAGCTGCATGCCACCGACCTCGGGGTAATCGCCGACCTCACCCTCACCTTCGAGGCGGGCATGACCGCCGTGACCGGGGAGACGGGAGCGGGAAAGACCCTGGTCGTGGAGGCCATCGAGCTGCTCGTGGGGGGCAGGGCCGACCCGGTGCTCGTCCGCCCAGGCGCCGAGGAGGCTCGGGTCGAGGGGCGCTTCCTGGTCGACGGGGAGGAGCTGGTCGTGGCCCGGGCCGTGCCCCGCACCGGTCGCAGCCGGGCCTACATGAACGGCCGGCTGGCCACCGCCGGGGAGCTGGCCGAGCTCGGGCAGGGCCTGGTCGACCTCCACGGCCAGCACGCCCACCAGTCGCTGCTGGCCCCGCGAATGCAGCGGGAGGCTCTGGACCGTTTCGGCCATATCGACCTGGCGCCGCTGGAGGAGGCCCGGCGCCGGCTGGCCGCCCTGGAAGCGAGCCTTGCCGCCCTGGGCGGGGACGAGAGGGCCCGGGCGCGGGAGCTCGACCTCCTCCGGTACCAGCTCGACGAGCTGGCCGCCGCTGGTATCGACGGTCCCGACGAGGAGGAGCGGTTGGAGTCGGAGGAGGACGCCCTCGCCAGTGCCGCCGACGACCGGGAGGCCGGTTCGGCGGCCCATCGGGCCCTCCTCGAGGACGGCGGGGCGGCCGACTGCGTGGCCCGGGCCCTGGCCGCCTGTGCCGGGCGACGGCCTTTCGCCGACCTGGAGGTGCGGCTCCGGGCGGTGGCGGCCGAGGTCGCCGAGGCGGGGGCCGACCTGCGGGCCGCGACCGAGGCCGTAGTCGTCGATCCCGAGCGCCTGGACGACGTTCGGGCCCGTCGCCGCCTCCTCGCCGACCTTCGCCGGAAGTACGGTGAGCGGCTGTCCGACGTGCTGAGCTTCGAGGTGCAGGCCCGGGCCCGCTTCGCCGACCTGGAGCAACACGGCGAGCGGGCGCAGGCCCTCGAAGGTGAGCGGGCCGAGGTGGAGCGCGTGGTGGAGCGGGAGGCAGCCGCGGTGGGCCAGGCCCGGCGCCAGGCCGCGCCCGTGCTGGCGGCGCGGGTGGAGGAGCAGCTCCAGTCCCTGGCCATGGCCGGCGCCCGCTTCGAAGTGACGGTGGAAGGGCCCGAGCAGCCCTCTGAGCGGGGTGAAGGGCCCGAGCGGCCCTCTGAGCGGGGTCGCGGGCCGGGGGCCGGGCCCGGAGATCAGGTGACCTTCCTGCTGGGTGCCAACCGGGGGGAGGCCACCCTGCCCGTGGCCAAGGCCGCGTCCGGAGGGGAGCTGGCCCGGACCATGCTGGCCCTCCGCCTGGCCCTGGGCCCGAGCGGCCCTCTGAGCGGGGTGGCGGGACCGAGCGGCCCGGACGGCCCGGGCGCGGAAACCCTGGTGTTCGACGAGGTCGACGCCGGCGTGGGAGGGGAGGCGGCCCTGGCCGTCGGCCGGGCCCTGGCTGCTCTGGCCGAGGCCGGGTGTGCGTCGGGCGGAGGGGGCCAGGTGATGGTCGTGACTCATCTCCCGCAGGTGGCGGCGTTCGCCGACCACCAGGTCGCAGTGACCAAGGTCGAGCGGGAGGGACGGACCGTCGCCGAGGCCCGGCGGCTGTCGGAGAAGGAACGGGTGGTCGAGCTCTCACGGATGCTCTCGGGCCAGCCCGCCAGCGCCACCGCTCGCGACCACGCCGAGGAGCTGCTGGCCGCCGCGTCCCGCCAGCGGGGACGGGACTGATGGCCACGCCCGAGCCAGAGGGCCGGCCCGCCCCTACCCGGGGACGGGGAAATCGCGGGTCCCGGGTCCGGGGGCCGTGGGCCCGAAGCCCCTCGTCGGGCACGAACGGGCGCGGTGGAAACGGCGCCCCCCTCCCCGCGGCTGACGACCGCGTTGAAGACGGCAAGGGCGAGGTGTCGGCGCCGGCCCGGGTGGATCCACGGACCAAGCTTCTCCTCACCCGCATTCAGCCTGGCGAAGTGGCCGTCATCGACCACCTCGACCTCGACCGGCTGGCGGTGGAGGGCCTCATCAAGGCGGGTGCGTCGGCCGTCATCAACGCCTCCCGCTCGATATCCGGCCGCTACCCCAACATGGGCCCGCTCCTGCTGGCCGCGGCCGGAATCCCCCTGATCGACGACGTCGGGGGCGACGTCATGACCGGCGTACGGGAGGGCGACGTCCTCACCGTCGAGGGCGAGGAAGTGCGGTCCAGCGGGCAGTTGGTGGCTCGGGGGACCCGCCACACCCTCGAATCGCTGGAGAAGCAGATCGAACAGGCCAAGCTGGCCGTGGGCGCTGAGCTGGAGCGGTTCGCCGAGAACACCCTCGAGTACCTGCGCCGCGAGCACCACCTGCTCACCGACTCGCCCGCCCTGCCCAGCCTGGGAGTCGACCTCACCGGCCGCCACGTGCTGGTCGTGGTGCGGGGCCTGGGGTGGGAGGACGACCTGGCCGCCCTGCGGGCCTATATCGGGGAGATCAAGCCCGTCCTCATCGCCGTGGACGGAGGAGCCGACGCCCTGGTCAAGGCCGGGTACCGGCCCAACGTGATCATCGGCGACTTCGACTCGGTCAGCGACGAGACCCTCAAGAGCTGCGGGGCCCAGCTCGTGGTGCACGCCTATCCCGGGGGCGACGCCCCCGGCGCCGCCCGGCTCGACGGTCTCGGCCTGTCTTACACCGTGTTCGAGGCCATCGGCACCAGCGAAGACATCGCCATGCTCCTGGCCTACGAGAAGCGGGCCGAGCTGATCGTGGCCGTGGGCACCCACGCTTCGATGGTGGAGTTCCTGGACAAGGGCCGGGGCGGAATGGCCTCCACGTTCCTCGTCCGCCTCAAGGTCGGCCCCATCCTGGTGGACGCCAAGGGCGTGAGCCGGCTCTACCAGAGCCGCGTGCGCAAGGGCGACCTGTTCTTCCTCGTGGCCGCCGCCCTCGTGGCCATGCTGGCCATGGCTGCGGTGGCCGACTCGAGTCACGTCTTCCTCCGCGCCCTCTGGCTCTATCTGAGCGATACCTGGCGCTCGATCTTCGGATAACCCTTGATCAACCTGCGCTATCACATCGTGTCGCTCATGGCCGTCTTCCTGGCCTTGGCCCTCGGCGTCGTCATGGGCTCCACCGTCATCGACCGGGCCATCGTCGACGGCCTCGAGAACCAGGTGAACAGCGTGGGCGCCCGGGCCACCCGCACGGCCAACGAGAACCGGGCGCTCAGGGATCAGCTCAACCTGATGCAGAACTTCGCCCAAGAGGCTCGCGACCAGCTGGTCGAGGGTCATCTCCGGGGCGTTCCCGTCCTGGTGATCGTCGTGCAGGGGATCGACCGCAAGCCGGTCGAGGCCCTGCGGGAGGCGCTGGCCACGGCCGAGGCCATCCCGGCAGGAACCCTCCTGCTCACCAACAAGCTGCGCCTCGACAACGACACCGACATCCGCTCCCTGGGCACGACCCTCAGTCTCAACTCCACCTCGGCCGACGCCGTCCGCGGCCAGTTCGTGTCCCGTGTAGCAGGAGTGTTGGACGGCTCGGTATCCGACTCCAACGTCATCCCTGCTCTGGCCGCCGCCGGGTTCCTGGGGTACGAACCCCCCGCCTCCACGCCCACGACAGCCGCCAGCCTGGGCCTCACATCGTTTCCCGTCGGCGGCCTGCGGATGGTGTTGGTTTCCGGTGCCGGGGCGGAGGTGAGCGACGACGGGCTGGCCCGGCCGCTGTCCGAGGCCTTGAGCCAGGGTGCCCCCAACCGGTCGCGGCTGGTGGTCGCCGAGAGCGGCGTCGACACCCCCGGTGGGCGGGCGGTGTTCGTGGGCCCCCTTCGGGCCGACGGCAGCCTGGGCCCGCGGCTGTCCACCGTGGACAACCTCGAGACGCCGGTGGGCCAGGCCGCGGTCGTGCTGGCCCTGGAGGACCTGGCCCGCCCCACCACCGGGCACTACGGCGTCGGCCCCGGGGCCGACCGGCTGTTGCCCGCAGTCGAGCAGTGAGTGAGCCGAAGACGAGCGAACCATCGAGCCGTGAGGGCGCCCAAGCGAGCGAACCATTAAGCAGTGAGGGGGCCCAGACGAGCGAACCGTTAAGCAGTGAGGGCGCCCAGGCGAGCGAACCGTTAAGCACGGTTTCGGCGACGGCGGCGATCACCGCCGGGAACGTCGCCTCCCGGATCACGGGCTTTCTCCGGGTGCTGGCCGTGGGCGCGGCCCTGGGCACCACGTTCGCAGGTAACACCTACCAGTCGGCCAACCTCGTCTCCAACCTGCTGTTCGAGCTGCTGGCCGCCGGCCTCCTGTCGTCGGTCCTGGTCCCCCCGTTCGTCCGCCTGTTGGACGGAGGCGACCGGGAGGGCGCCGAGCGGCTGGCCGGGTCGGTGTTGGGAATGGCACTGGTGGGCCTGGGCGTCGTGACGGTAGCCGCGCTGCTGGCCCGCCCGTGGATCATGCGCCTGCTCACCGTGGGCGTCGACGATTCCGCCGTCCGCGATCAGGAAGTGGCCCTCGGCTCGTTCCTCCTGGTGCTGTTCCTGCCCCAGGTCCTGCTCTACGCCCTCGGGTCGGTGGCGACGGGGCTCCTCCACGGGAGCCGTCGCTTCGCCGCCGCCGCCTTCGCCCCGGTCGCCAACAACGTGATCGTCATCCTGACCATGGGCGTGTTTTGGGCCCTCCAACACTCTCGACCGGGCCTGGACCTTTCGACCACCCAGCGGTTGGTGCTGGGCGGGGGTACCACGGCCGGCGTGCTGGCCATGATCCTTGTGCCGCTGGCGGCCCTCCGTGGTGCCGGCCTCCGCCTCCGTCCCCGCTGGAACCCGGGCGATCCCGGCCTCCGGCAGCTGGGCCGGGACGGAGCCTGGGCCGCGGGGATGCTGGCCCTGAGCCAGGTGCTCCTGGTCGCCACCCTCGTGCTCGCCAACCGGATCGAGGGGGGAGTGGTGGCGTATCACATCGCCTTCCAGGTCTTCCTGTTGCCCTTCGCGGTCCTTGGCCACCCGGTGCTCACCGCCCTGTATCCGCGTCTGGCCTCAGCCGCGTCCGGCAACCGGTGGCGCGAGTTCACCGACCGGGCGGGAGGAGGTATGGCGGCCATCGCCTTCCTCACCCTCCCGGCGTCGGCCCTGCTGGTGGTGCTGGCCCGACCCGCGCTGCGCCTTCTCCAGTTCGGAGCGCTCGACCCGGCTGGGGCCGACCTGGTGGCCCGGCTGGCCGCGGCCTATGCCCTGGGCCTCGGGGGATTCGCCGCCTTCCAACTCCTGGTGCGAGCCTCCTACGCCACGGGCGACACCCGGACCCCTACCCTGGTCGGTCTGGTCGTGGCCGTGGGCGGGTCGGCGGCCATGTTCGGCGGATACGCCCTGGGCTCGGGAGGCGGACGCCTGGCGGCAGTGGGGTACGGGCACTCCCTCGCCTTCCTGACCGGAGC
>JBHENM010000003.1:0-1779 GCA_046262035.1 Acidimicrobiales bacterium
CTACTTCCCCCTGAAAAACGAATATCAAGAACCCTTATAGGACAAGGGTTTCTCGGGGCGAGGGTGCTCGCGTTCCGGCCCGAATGTCGTCATGATGGCCTCAACCCCTTACGTGACAAGGAGTTGAGGCCATCGTGCTGCGTACCGTAAACGACCAACCCACGCTGTGGGAGTCGGTCATCCCCGAGTGCCTGATGGGCCTGCCGGGCGACCTGGCCGAGATCGACGCCTTGTTGGACGACGAGCGGTTCTTCGAGCCGTTCCGGGCCTTCTTCCACCCCTACGCCGGCCGGTCGTCGATCCCGATGGAGACCTACCTGCGCATGATGTTCTTGAAATACCGCTACCGGCTCGGCTTCGAGCCACTGTGCCGGGAGGTGGCCGACTCGCTGGCCTGGCGGCGCTTCTGCCGGGTGCCGCTCGGCACCTCGGTTCCGCACCCGACCACGCTGATGAAGATCACCTCCCGCTGCGGCGAGGTGGCCGTGGCCGGGCTGAATGATGCGCTGCTGGCCAAGGCGGCGGAGCACAAGGTGATCCGCCTCGACAAGGTCCGTGCGGACACCACGGTCGTCGAGGCCAACGTGGCCTACCCGACGGACTCGAGTTTGTTGGCCAAGGGCGTGGCCAAGCTGGCCAGACTGACCAGCAAGATCAAGGCGGCCGGCCTGGCCTCCCGCACCGCGGCCCGGAACCGCACCCGCTCGGTGCGCCGCCGGGCGCATGACATCGCCGCCTGGCTGCGCCGGCGCAACGACGACGCCAAGGAAGAGGTGAAGGCGATCACCGCCGAGATGGCCGGGATCGCCGAGGCCGCCGCCGCCGAGGCCCGCCATCTGGCCACCAACGCCCGCCGGGGCCTGCGTCGAGCTGGCGAGACCGCCTCGGGCAAGGCCGCTGCCCTGGTGGCCGAACTGGAGCGCACGGCCACCGCGGTGGACCGGGTCGCCGCCCAGACACGGGTCCGCCTGGCCGGCGAGGTGCCCGACGGCTCCACCCGGGTGGTGTCGCTGCACGACCCCGACGCCCGGCCCATCGCCAAAGGACGCCTCGGGCGCCCGGTGGAATTCGGTTACAAGGCACAGGTGGTGGACAACGCGGATGGGATCGTGCTTGACCACACCGTGGTGAAGGGCAACCCGCCCGATGCTCCGATGCTGGTGCCGGCCATCGCCCGCATCACTGCCCGGTTCGACAAGGTGCCCCGGGCCGTCACCGCCGACCGTGGCTACGGCGAGGCGGCCATCGACGCCGGGCTGGACAAGCTCGGGGTGAAGAAGGTGGTGATCCCGAGAAAGGGCAAGCCGGGCGGCGCCCGACGGGAGGTGCAGGGCCGGCGCGGGTTCCGCACCCTGGTGAAGTGGCGGACCGGGTCGGAGGCCCGCATCTCCTCGCTCAAGCGAGACCACGGTTGGCGTCGCACCCTGATGGACGGCATCGACGGGGCCGAGACGTGGTGTGGGTGGGGCGTATTGGCCAACAACGCCAGCAAGATCAGTGGACTCGTCGCCGCCAAGGAAGCGCCGGCCCCACCCAAGCGAGAAGCACAGGCTTCCCCTCATCCCGGCACCGGACCACCGGGACGACGAGCAGCACCCGCCGCCTAACCGTTCCCGCCCTTCGCTTCACCCGGCACGCCCCGACGGCCCCGGAACGGGCCAAACGGGGGGCCGGAAGTCGAAGCGAGGGGCGGGAACGGGCGCGACGGGCAGCCTCAGCCAGGTTTCAAGGGAAGCCACTGCCAGGACCAGCCGACTTTTTCAGGTCGAAGTAGCTAGC
>JBHENM010000004.1:0-1567 GCA_046262035.1 Acidimicrobiales bacterium
GTGGAGGGCCATGGATGCACGATGCGGGCAGGCGGTAGCCATCGGAGGACCAGTCGGTTCATTCGCTCCCAGTTCAGGCGATGGCGCTGGCTGCGGCGCCGTAGCGCTTGTATCCAGTGCCGAATTGCCTGGTCCCGGAAGCCGGAGTTCCGCAGCTGATCTCTGCCGGTAGGCATGAATCTCCGCCTTGACCTGCGGTTACGCGCGATCGGGCCGCGGACGTGTAGTGCCTACGCGCCCCGCCGAGCGGGGTCTAGCCGGCGGGAGTGAGGCCGAGGAACCGCTTCGGCTCCCCCACCTTGAGCGCCTTGAAGATGGCGGCCTGGGCGGCGGTGGTCTCGGTGCGTTGCAGGACCCGCCCGGCGGGCCCGGCGAACTCGCCGAGGTGCATGCGGTCGAGCTCGTGGCGCAGGTTCCGCCACGTGTCGTCGGTGGCGGTCTCGGCCAGGCGGATCAGCAGCAACGCCAGCCAGCACAACAGCACGTGGGCGCGGATGCGGCGCTCGAGCTGGTGGTAGACGGGGCGCAGCTCCAGGGTCGACTTCATGTCCCGCCAGCCCCGTTCGACCTCGAGGAGCTGCTTGTAGCCGAGGGCGATGTCCTCGGCCGACAGGGTCGGGTCCGAGCTGCGCAGCAGGAACTTGCCGTCGAGGCGTTCCTCGGCCACCACCGCCGCCCGGTTGACGCGCAGCAGCCCGCCGGGGGTGACCCGCAGGAACCGCTTCAGCCCCGGGTAGGTGCCCAGCTCGCCCGCCAGCTCGACCCGGGCCGTGGTGGGCGCCTTGTCGGAGCCGGCAATGGCGTCGGCGAGCTGGGCCAGGAGCTGGTCGCGCACCACCCGGTCCCGCTCGGCGGCTTCGGGGTTGTGGCACACCACGAAGCGGTCGCGCATGGTCCCGTCGTCGATGACGACCTCTTTGACCCGCAGGTTGCCGGCCACCGCGTGGTAGCGACCCTGACGCGACAGCGCCGACTGGGCCTCCTTGTTGTCGCCCCGGAGCTTCTCGCCGATGATGTAGTGCCCGCCGGCGCGCTGGAGGTAGCGGCGGTTCTCGGCCGAGGAGAACCCCCGATCGGCGACCCACACCACCCGGGCCAGCTTCCAGGCCCGCAGGTCGTCCTTCACCTGGCGGATCAGGGCCTGATCGTTGGTGTTGCCCGCCCAGCACCACACCCGGATGGGGATTCCGCTGCGGGTCACGGCCATGCCGATCACCACCTGGGGCAGATCCGGGCGATGGTCCTTGGAGTGGCCGAAGGTGCGGAACCCGACGGTCTGGCCCTCGGCGGGCGCATCGGGGGACTCGATGTGGAAGTAGGTGGAGGTGGTGTCGAAGAACAGCAGGTCGACCTCGAGGTTCAACAGGTCCGCCACCGACCAGTAGACGGCCTCAGCCAGCTCGCCCTGCACCTCCAACAGCCAGTCCATGGCCCGGTAGCAGGCGTCGTCGTCGACGGTGTCGAGGCCCGGGAGGGCGACCCGTTCGCCCACCCAGCGGGTGGCGGCCAGCTTGGAGAGCGGCTCCAGGGCCCGGTTGGCGACCAGGGCGAAGATGACCCGCTCGAC
>JBHENM010000005.1:0-1384 GCA_046262035.1 Acidimicrobiales bacterium
CAACCTGGCCGCCTACGACCCCGCCTTCGCCTACGAGATGGCCGTGATCGTGGAGGACGGGCTGCGCCGGATGTACGGCGAGGAGCCGGAGGACGTCTTCTATTACCTGACCCTGTACAACGACAACTACGTGATGCCGGCCAAGCCGGACGACCCGCCCGGGTCCGAGGGGGCGCTCACGGTCGAGGAGGGCATCTGCCGCGGCCTCTACAAGTTCGCGCCGGCCCCTCCCCACTGCCGTCGCCGGGCCACGATCCTGTTCTCGGGACCGGCCCAGGGCGCGGCGCGGGAGGCACAGCAGCTCCTGGCCGAACGCCACGACGTGGCCGCCGAGCTGTGGAGCGCCACCTCCTACAAGGCCCTGCGGGAGGACGCTCTCGCCGCGGAGCGCTGGAACCGGCTGCACCCCACGGAAACGCCGCGCCTCCCCTATCTCACCGAGGTCCTCTCGTCTGCCGAGGGGCCGGTGGTGGCGGTGACCGACTTCATGAAGGCCGTCCCCGACCAGGTCGCCCGTTGGATCCCGGCCCCGTTCACCCCCCTGGGCACGGACGGGTACGGCCGGTCCGACACCCGGGCCAAGCTGCGCCGGCACTTCGAGACCGACGCCGCCCACGTCGTCGTCGCCGTGCTGCGGGCTCTGGCCGAGGCCGACGAGGCCAAGCCCGAGGAGGTGGCCGACGCCATCGCCACCTACGGCATCGACCCAGAAGCGCCCGACCCCAGAGTCGCCTAACGCGGGTCGGACGCGCCAGCACCCCGGCGAGGATCTCACCGGGGTGCTGTGTTGGTTGTTCTAGCTGACCGGCCTCAGCAGGGGACCGGCTTCTGGTCCGGATCCTGCGTGCAGGCGTCGTCCTCGGGGCCGCCGCCGTCGAGCACGTCCTGGCCCGCTCCGCCCTTGAGGACGTCGCTGTCCTCTCCACCCTGCAGGGTGTCGCCCCCGTCGCCGCCGTCGAGCACGTCGGTGCCGGCGTCGCCCCGCAGCACGTCGTTGCCCCCGAGGCCCTTGATGGAGTCCTTGCCCTCCAGGCCGCAGATCACGTCGTCACCGGGGGTGCCCACCAGGTAGTCGTTGCCGGGCGTTCCCGTGATCGTGCACACCGGCTGCTCGGGCTCGGGCTCGGGCTCGGGCTCCGGCTCCGGCTCGCCGTTCAGCGGCGCCCAGTCGCCCATGCTGTCCTGAGGATCGTCGGTGATGTCGCCAAAGCCGTTGTTGTCGGTGAGCATCTTCAGGTCCTCACCGTTGGTCTTCACCGACCAGACGTTGTCCTGCCAACCGCCGGGGATGACCTCAGCGTCGAAGGCGATCCGCGTCCCGTCCGGAGACCAGACCGGGTGCCATTCTCTGGTCAAAGGCATGTCGACGACGCGCTTCTGGTCG
>JBHENM010000006.1:0-18415 GCA_046262035.1 Acidimicrobiales bacterium
AGGATACGGCCCCTGCCGGCATCGAGGATCTCCCGTTCGCCATACCTGTTTCATAGGGGTCGCCGCGCCGCCTCCCGGCTGCGACCCCTACATCCCATTGAGGCCCGACGCTCGTCGGCGCCCTGGCAACGGAGAGAGAGAAGGACATGACCCAGACGCTCAACGCACGCCGGATCGATTCCGCGGCAATCGCCGTGTTCCTCGGGGCGCTTCTCGTGATCGCGGCGGGGACCAACGCCTCGGCCAGGCCACTGGGCCCCGACGACGGCCCCGCCGTCCGCCCCGCCCCCGCCCGTGACGAGCCGGCCTCAGGCCGACGCCCCACCGACCCCAGGCCGGCTCCGAAGCCGGTTCCGAAGCCCGCGCCCAAGCCCGTGGCCAAGCCCGCCCGTGACGAGCCCGCCTCAGGTCGACGCCCCACCGATCCCACGCCCGCGCCCAAACCGGCTCCGAAGCCGACGCCCAAGCCGGCTCCGAAGCCGGCGGCCAAGCCCGGTCCTGACGAACCGGCCTTAGGTAGACGTCCGACCGACCCCAAGCCGGCTCCCAAGCCGTCGACCAAGCCCGCGCCCGAGAAGCCGTCCGACGACCTGAAGCCGCTCGAGAACCAAGCCAAGCGGCCGGTTCCGCCCGGTCCTGACGAACCGGCCTCAGGCAAGCGCCCGACCGATGTCGGCAAGAGCGCCGGTCCTGACGAACCGGCCTCAGGCAAGCGCCCGACCGACCCACTCGACAGTCGTTTCTTGCAGTTCAACATGTGCGGGAGCGGGGGCTCAGCAGACCCGAAGAAGGCCAAACCGCTCTGCTCAGATCCGAAAACAACCAAAGTGGCTGATGCTGTTGCCAACAGCATCGACGACCTCCGGCCGACCGTTGTGACCCTCAACGAGGTTTGTGCCAGTCAGGCCGAACATGTCATGAAAGAGACACAGAATGGTCCCTGGCCGATGGTCATGTCCTTTACGGCTACTGCCACAAGGCCACGAATGAGTCGCTGCGAGAATCCTCACCAATTTGGCAACGCGGTATTGGTGAGCCACGGTATGAAGGACCCTCATTCTCCGTACCCGCTGCCTCTGACTCCGAGTCAACTGAAAGGTGGTCAGGAACCAACGGGCATGGTGTGCATGATCAGCGCGGGTGGAGGGGTTCCCGTTCACGTCTGCTCCGTTCACCTTGTCTATAGCGGTGACCCCGACTATAAGGAGGACAACCGGAGGCAGGCCGTCGAAGTCGCCAGGCTGGCCAACTCATGGCGCTCCCAGGGACACGCCGTCGTCATCGGAGGCGACTTCAACGCCACTCCTGAGGGCTTGGACGAGCACGCTGAGAACGACAGCACCGGCGAACTCAAGAAGTTCCTCGAAACCTTCTCTGACGTCGATCCGACAACGGCTCCGGGAAACCCGGAGTATCCGCCTGTGGGGAGAGGTCAGGGAACGCAGAACGTCTCCATAGGTGGAAAAATCCCCTTTAGCGCGGGAAAGAAGATCGACTACATCTTTCTTTCCAAGGATCACTTTTCCGATATTGATGGTGGTCCTACCAGCTCGAAGGTCTCTGATCACAAGCCGCTGAGGGGCAAGGCAACGCTCACTCGGTGACGGGAATGGATCCAACCAGCGACGCGATGCAAACCAATCTCGGAAGGACTTCCAATGCCGTACAGGATGAAGAACCGTCGCCACCGCTTGACTCTGCTCGGGATGGTCGTGTGTGCACTGGGTCTCGTGGTGGTGACCACTGACGCCGCCCGTGCGGCGTCAGTGGTCACGGCCACCTTCGAGACGACCGACGACGCTCATGTCGCGGAGAACGCTCCCTCCACCAACTACGGAGGGGGGACGGTACTCACCGCAACCGGAGCCAGGGGCGCCCGCAAGGTCATCTACCTGCGATTCAACGTGACCGGAGTCCCGAGCGGGGCGACCGGCGTGAGCGCGAACCTGAAGCTCAGCCGAACCGCTCACCACCTACCGGCCAACGTCACCGGTCGGAAGGTTGTGGACACCGCATGGTCGGAGAGCACGGTTACCTACGACAACGCTCCGCCCCTGGGTGGCGGCCTGGGCACCGTCTACCTCGATCGGACGTCGTCGACGGTCAGCTTCGCGGCGACGGACGTCACTGGAGGGAGCCGGGTGTACTCGTACGCCCTGACCACGTCGGTGGCTAACGACACTGCTCGCTTCTGGTCGGGCGAGAGCGGGAGCGGGCCCCGCCCGACGCTGACGGTCCGGTACACACCGCCCGATCCGATGTGGATCGGCGCCACGGTGAACCGGCCCGACGCCAGCGTCGGGTCGTTCGACGTCGCCAACGACACCATCGGGCCGCTGCGCTACCGGCGCTGCTTCAATCCCGTGCTGCCCAAGACGTTCCAGGACTCCTGTGCCCGGCACGATGCCGCCCATGGCTACCGGTCGTTCGTGTCGTGGAAGCCCCCGGGGGGCGACTTCGTGGGCGCGGCCCGCGGCGCATACGACACGGCCGTCACCGAGTGGGCGAGGAGCGTCCCGCCGCACTCGGATGTCTACGCCACCGCCTTCCACGAACCCGAGAACGACATGACCGGCCCCCAGTTCGTGGCCATGCAATGCCACCTGTACCGGGTGGTCAAGGCGGCCAACCCGTCCATCCGCTGGGGCCCGGTGTACATGTCCTACTGGTGGGAGCCCGGTCGGCTGGCGTCGAAGGGCGGCGCCGGATCCTGGTGGGTGGGGTCGGACTGCGCCGATTTCACGGGCGTGGACACGTACGCGGACAAGCCGGCGCCGTTGAGCGGCGACAGTGAGTTCCGCGGCTGGTACGACTACATGCTGGACAAGGGTGAGCCGATGCTCATCGTCGAGTACGGCCAGTATGCGGTCGGCGACAGCGAGGTACCCGACCCGGCAAAGTACGCGGCGAGGGCGCGGACCATTCGTACGGACGCAGCCTGGTTGCGGGATCAGGGTGTGATCAGGATGTGGCTCTACTGGGACGGCGCGGGTGAGAAGGGTGACTGGAGCCTGACCGACTCCGGATCGCAGGGCGCCTGGCGGGAGGTGGCGGCTGGCGGGCGTGTCTCCTAGGCAGCCCCGGCTGAGGTCGCACGGACGGCAGTACCGTGCCTGGGCATGGTGAGCGTCGAGGACGTCGCTCGGATGGCCCTGGACCTGCCGGAGGTCGTCGAAGGTGAGCGCTACGGCCATCGCACATGGTCCGTCGGCGGCAAGGTCTTCGCGTGGGAGAGGCCGTTCAGCAAGGCCGACATCAGGCGGTTCGGCGCCGCCAGCCCGCCCGATGGGCCGATTCTCGCGGTTCGGCTCGATGACCTCGCCGAGAAGGAGGCCGTGCTCGCCGCTCAGCCCAAGGCCTTCTTCACGATCCCCCACTTCGACGGCTACCCGGCCGTCTTGATCCATTTGAATGCGGTCACCAAGCGGGCGCTGCGGGAGGCGATCATCGACGGCTGGTTGGCGTGCGCGCCTCCCAAACTGGCGAACGAGTACCCCAGCAGGTAGCCGCCTGGGGTGGTGTCAACGCCAGGCGCCTTTCAGGTCAGGAGGATTGCTCTGACGGTTCGGCGTTGACCATCCAGGGCGTTCCGAACCGGTCGACGCACATGCCGAACCTCGGCGCCCAGAACGTCTCGGCCATCGGCATCGTGATCTGTCCGCCGTCGGCCAGGGCCTCGAACACCCGCTCGGCTTCGGCCACGTCGGCAACCGCGTAGTTCACGTGCATCCCCTGCACCCCGTTGTAGCCCCCAGTGGGGTCATCGGACGCCATCAGCAGGTTGTCCTCGAACGTCAGGGCCGCGTGCATGATCAGATCGGCCTGTTCGGGGGGGAGCGGGTCATCCGACGGCATGTCTGACATCGGCATCAGCACCAACTCGCCGCCAAAGATCTCCTGATAGCGGGTCAACGCTTCCCGGCAGTTTCCGCCGAAGAAGAGGTACGGGTGAAAGGCCATCGGATCCTCCAAGGTCGGTACTGGATCTGGGTCACCAGTCTGACGGTCTCGGCGCCCAGAACTCATCGCCGAGCGAGATCTGGTTGCCTACACGGCGATGACGAGCTTGCCTCGGGCGCGACCTTCGGTTAGGTGGCGAATAGCGGCGGGCACGTCGCTCAGCTGGTAGGTCCGATCGACGGCGGGGACGACCTTTCCCGCCTCGAGGAGGTCCCGGAGAACGACCAGGTCCTCGGAGTTCTCCGACGAGACGAACGTGCCCAGCTTCTGGCTCACGAACGGGGACAGCACGAGGGCTCGGACCTGGCGGTCGCTTCCGCCGAGCCAGCGTCCATCAGTCTCGCCCCCGACGATGACGAGCCTCCCCTGAGGGGTGAGGGCCCGACGCAGGTGCGACAGCGGGCTATTGCCACCGATGTCGAGGATCGCGTCGTAGCGGTCCTCCCCGTTTGCGAAGTCCTGCTGCGTGTAGTCGATCACGTGGTCGGCCCCGAGGGCCCGGACCAGGTCCACCTTGGCCGTGCTGCACACACCCGTGACCTCGGCGCCGAAGGCCTTGGCGATCTGCACGGCGAACGTCCCCACGCCCCCCGAGGCGCCGGTGATCAGCACCTTCTGCCCCGCCTGCACCTCGGCCTGATCGCGCACAGCCTGGAGTGCGGTCAGCCCGGAGATGGGGACGGCCGCCGCCTGCTCGAAGGACAGGTTGGCCGGCTTGGCGGTGAGCCGGTCCGCTCGGGCGCTGGCGTACTCGGCGAAGGAGCCGTCGCAGGCGCCGTAGACGTCATCGCCGGCTTTGAACCCGGTCACGTCCTTGCCGACGGACTCGACCGTCCCTGCCAGGCTGCGTCCCGGGTTGAGGGCCTTGGGCCGGCGCAGCCCGAACCCGGCGACGCGGATGGGGTAGGGGAGGCCGGCCATGATGTGCCAGGTACCGCGGTCCACGCTGGCGGCACGGACGCGGACGAGGATCTGGTCGTCCGCGATGGTGGGCCGGGCGACGTCGGCGACCCGGAGCACTTCCTCCGGTGCGCTGCCGTACTCGTCCTGGACGATGGCCTTCATGGTTTCTCGCTGGCTGTCCCGGGCGCCGGATCCGTCGGACGGGCGATGGCTGCTCTGGTCATGGTTCTCTCCGAGGTCGTTTTGCTTACGTTGTAAGTTACTTACGTTGTAAGTACGGTACACTTACACCGTAAGTACGTCAACCCCGCACGGGAAGGCAACGTGAATGGCACCGCCGACCAAGGCCTCCCAGGCCCGAGTACCGCTGAGCCGTGATCGGGTGCTGCGCGCCGCAGTCGCCCTCGCCGACGAGAGCGGGCGCGGGTCGCTGAGCATGCGGAAGCTGGGCGAGGCCCTCGGCGTCGAAGCGATGTCGCTGTACAACCACGTGGCCAACAAGGACGACCTCCTCGACGGCATGATCGACCTCGTCTTCAGCGAGATCGACCTGCCGTCGGGCGAAACCGACTGGAGGACGGCGATGCGCCGGCGTGCGGTCTCGGCCCGTCTGGCGCTGTCGCGCCATCCCTGGGCCATCGGCCTGATGGAATCGCGGACCTCACCAGGTCCGGAGACGCTGCGACACCACGACTCCGTGATCGGAAGCCTCCGGGCGGCGGGCTTCTCGATCGAGATGGCGGCGCACGCGTTCTCGGTTCTCGACAGCTACATCTACGGCTTCGCCCTGCAGGAGGCGAGCCTGCCGTTCCACACGGCCGAGGAGACAGCGGAGGTCGCTCAGATGATCCTGGCGCAGTTCCCCCGTGACGAGTACCCCCACCTCGCCGAGCTCACCATCGAGCACGTCCTCCAGCCCGGCTACGACTACGGGAACGAGTTCGAGTTCGGGCTCGACCTCATCCTCGACGGCCTCGAGCGGGCCCGGGAAAGGATCTGAGCGCTAGGAGTGGAAGGCGGCCAGCCGCTCGGCCTCGTCCTCCAGCCCTCGCCGGACCGAGGAGGGGAGGGGCTCGAAGGGCTCGAGCCGCACCCGGCCCTCTTCGTACTTCCAGGTGCCGGCCACGGCTCCGTCCACGAGGAACGTCGACACCGAGTGCGGGTTCTTGGTGCTGAACACGAGGGGCCGGTAGGCCTCGGGAAGGATCGCCTTCCGGCGGGCGTGGACCAGCAGGATGGCGTCCCACGTGGGCAGGAACCGGACCGGGGCGGGGGTGGCCGCGTCGGGAAGGGGCGACCGGGGCAGGTCGAAAAGCACCTGGCCGTCCTCGGCGCGGAAGAGGCGCAGGGGGAGACGCTCCAGGACGGGGGCCACCTCGCCGGTGGGCAGCCCGGCCCAGTCGGCTAGCTCGGCCGCGGTGGAGGGGCCGAACCCGGTGAGGTACCGGCGGACGAGGAGCTCGTCCGCTTCCTCTGGAGTGACGGCCGGAGGGCCGAGCCAGCTCTCGGCGGAGGCGAAGAGGTCGGCACGGCGCCGCTCCCACGTGCCCGACGGCGGGGCCCGGACGAGGTCGACCCAGAGCCCCACGCCGATGGACCGGGACTTTCCCACCAGTTGGTCGAGCTCGCTCCGGCGGATGGGCCCCTCCAGGAGACGATGCCGCAGTTGCTCGGCGGCTTCCTCCAGGTCGGCGGCGGTGGCCTCACCGCGCATCGCCCGCAGCCAGTACGTCCGCCGCGCCGCCCGGACGGCGACGGCCAGCGGCCAGTAGTCCTCCGCCGACACGAGGTGGATCGTCACCCGCATCAGGGTCGCCTGCACCACCTCCCGCCGCTCGAGGGCGTGAGTCAGGACGCCCCGCCGGAAGCCCTCCACCCTCGACCACAGCCCCACGTACATGGACGGCGCGTACTGGGCCTGCAGGCCGCCCATGCGCTCCAAGGTCCGGGGAAGAGGCAGACGGGCGCGTTCCAGGAGCAGCTGGCGGGCGAGGAGGGACCGGTTCAGCTCACGCTGGGACAGCGTGCGTTCCCTGCCGGCCACGGCCGCAACCTAGGCCGCCGGCCGGCGGATCGTGGTCCAGCCGTGCATCCCCGGCAGGCGAGTTGGGTAGAGCCTTCGGTCATGACTACCTCACTGATCTGGATATCAGGGGCGTCGGGAGGGATCGGAGAAGCGCTGGTCGCCACCGTGCCGTGGGAGGAAGCCCGCATCATCGGTATCAGCCGGAGCCAGGCGGAGGGTACGGAACACTTGGAGGCGGATCTGGCCGACCCCGCGTCCTGGCCTTCGGTGGGCGAGTCCTTCAAATCGGAGTTGGAGGGGTTCGACGGCGACCGGGTCGTCTTCGTCCACGCCGCGGGGACCATCGAGCCCATGGGGTTCGCCGGGGAGGTGGACACCGACGCCTACTCGACCAACGTGGTCCTGAACAGCGCCGCTCCTCAGGTGCTCGGTCACCTCTTCCTCAAAGCCGCCCGCGACGTCGACGCCCAACGTCACCTGGTCATGCTCACGTCGGGCGCGGCCAAGAGCGTCTACCCGGGATGGTCGTCCTACGGAGCGGGAAAGGCCGCCATCGACCAGTGGGTCCGTGACGTCGGGGCCGAGCAGTCGGAGCGGGGCGGCGTCGAAGTCATTTCCATCGCTCCCGGCACCGTCGACACGGGAATGCAGCAGCAGCTGCGGGAGGTCTCCGAAGAGGACTTTCCCAAGCGCCAGAAGTTCGTCGACCTCCACGAGGACGACAAGCTCACCGACCCCGAGGAGGTCGCCCGGGACATCTGGTCGGTCCTGGATCGCGACGTCGACAACGGGAGCGTCATCGACCTTCGGGAGCTGAGCAAGAAGGGCTGACCTAGCCGGGGGTTTCCTCGTTCAGCTGGTCCCTCCCCACCTGGAGGAGCCGCAGGACGGTGACGAGGCCCAGGCCGCCGACGAGGTTGCCCACGGCGGCCCAGCCGAGGACGCCGAGCCAGTCGACGTACCCGAACGGCGCGCCGACCTGGAGGCCGGCGAACATGACCAGGGAAACGACGATGGCGTGGAACAGCGTGCCCGCGGCGAGCAGGAAGGCAGCGGCCACGGCCGCGAGGAGCTTGGCCGGGACGGAGTCGCTGCCCCGCTGCATCCATGTCATCAGGGTGATCACGACCCCACCGAGGATGGAGGCGGCGAAGGACTCGGCGTTCAGCCCCACCTCGGCGTAGTGCCGGGCCAGCTTCACCGCCGTCTCCTGGAGCTTGGGCACGCCGGCCATGGCCACGGCCATGATCACCCACCCTCCGATCAGGTTGGTGAAGGCGGTCCCGACCCACAGGCGGATCAGGGCCCGCGGGGTGGCCCGCCCGGCGGCGACGGCCACCACGGGAACGAGGAAGTTCTCGGTGAACAACTCGCTGCTGGCCAGGGTGAGAGCGATGAACCCGATCCCGAAGGCGAGACCGGCCAGAAGCGGGCTCCCGGTGGCCTCTTCGACCAGGAGGAGCCCGATGACTCCGATGCCCACGTCGATACCGCCGACGGCGCCGGTGGCGAGGAGGGCGGGCCACGTCCGGCTCAGCCGCTCCTCGCCCTGCTGGACCGAGCGCCGGAAGGTGGAGGCGAGCTCCTCGGTCATGCCGTACCGAGGATCAGCCGGGCGGCTCGCTCGCCGGCCCGCACCGCGCCTTCCATGTGGCCGCCGCCTTCTTCTGCCGTCTCGGTCCCGGCCCAGACCAGGCGGCCGCCGAGATGGGTTTGGCCGAACAGCGGATGGCCGTAGGGCACGGGCTCGGAATGCGAGTGACCGTCCTCGCTGGTGTAGGGGTCGGCCGCCCAGTCCCGTTCCATGTACTGCGCCGGGTCGCCCGCTTCGGGACCGAACAGCCTCGCCAGCTGGTCGAGAACCAGAGGAGCGCGCTCGTCGACGTCCATGGCCCAGAAGTCGGAGTGAGGCACGACGAGGCCCCACAAGGCGGCGACGGCGGCGTCGTGGGTGGAAGCGTCGTGGACCTCGTACAGGGGGCCCCGGTCGCTGAAGGCCGAACCGGAGCACCCGGCGGTCCGCCAGAAGGGCGTGTCGTACACGGCCACGCACTTGATGGCCTCGCCCATCCACGTGGGTGTGGCTTCGATGACCTCGAGGAACTCGCCTGGAATCTCGGGAGCGAACGAGACGCTCTCCAGCGCCAGCCGTGGCGGCAAGGTCATGACCACCCACGGCGACTCCAGTCGGGACGAGGCACCGTCTTCATTCTCGACGTCGACAGCCAGGTGCGAGCCCTCGTCCGTCACGGCGGTGACGGTGGTGGCCAGAGAGATCTGTCCGGGGCTCAGTCGCTCGGCGAGCCGCTCGGAGAGGGCCTGGGTGCCACCGACGAAGCGCAGGAAGGCGGCCGGTGGGGGTGCCACCTCCACCGGTTCGGGTGGGTTCCCGTCGGCGTCCTCGTGCAGCGTTCGGCCCTCCTGGTACTGGGGAAAGGCGGTGAGGCCCAGTTCGGCGGCGAGGGCGCGGACGCGGGGCTGGTCCTCCCAGTGCCACGTGGCGCCCAGGTCGAAGCAGGCGTCGTCGGAGATGACGGTATGGAGCCGTCCGCCCACCCGGTTCCGGGCTTCGACGACCTGCACGGCCAAGCCGCCTGCGGAGAGGGCCGATGCGGCCGTCAGCCCCGAGAGACCGGCGCCCACCACCAGCACGTCCATCGCCCGGGGATCCTACCGGCGGGCCGTAAGCGGATCGGGCCGGTGCGGCAGGATGAGGGCCATGGCCGCACCCGCTCAACGTCCCATCGATCCCACGCCTGTCCATACGGACGGCCTCCCCCCGCTGCCCCAGCGGGAGCGCACCATCCCGGCCACGGCCTGGATCGAGGCGCCCGCCGAGGTGCTGGAGCTCGGAGCGGACATCGGCCAGCCGGCCGTGGCCTACAAGCGGCGGATCGGACGGTGGCTGCTGTGGCTCGCGGGCCCGTCCACCCATGCCGATGCCCGGTACATGGCCGTCGCGGCCGACGACCTCTCCGATCAATGGACGTACCGCCTGTTCCCCGACGGCACCGGGGAGGGGATCGGGCCTGACGGGCAGCGCCACACCCGCATGCGCACGTGGAAGGAGGCGCTGCGGGATACCGGCAGCTTCTAGCCGCCCTTGTGGCGGATGGCTCCGGAAGGCAGCATGGCCCGTGGCGCAATTCGTCAACGAGTACCCGACACCGGCCTGCATCCCCCGGCGCGACATCCAGGCGTCCCATCGGGAACGAGTCGCCGGAGCCACGGCCTTCGATACCCGCAGCGTCCTCGCTGCCGGCATGCCGCCGTCCCCCGTCGACCCGCGCATCGTGTCCAGTGCCCACGGCGCCCTCCGCCACATCCTGCTGTGTTACCCGGCCTACGCAGACGGCGAGCTGAGCCTGGCCGCCACCTACGGCGAGCTCATCGGCCGGCTGCCCGCGACCTGCCAGATCACGATCCTCGCTCATCCGAGGGTGCGGGACGACCTGGCCCGCATCGTGGGCCGCCAGCGGCCAAAGGCCCCGCCCACGATCGTAGAGGCGCCCGATTTCCTGGCCTTCTCGGTGTGGGCCGAGGACGGGTACGTGGCCGTCAACGATGTCGGGAGCAACCCTCAGCGGACGTTCCTGGTCGAGCCGTTCTCGTTTCCCCGCTTCGGCGACAGCATGATCGCCGAGCTGGTGGCGGAAGCGACCGACCTCCAGGCGACCCAGGCTCCCCTGTACTTCCAGGGCGGCAACGTCCTGGTGGGGGACGACTTCGTCCTCATCGGCTCCGACTACCTGACCAACACCCTCGAGACGTGGAGGGACTCTCAACCGGTCGTCGCCGGGGCGGGCCCCCTGGCCAGGCAGGCGCGCGACCTGTTCGTACGAACCTTCGACCGCACGCGACGGTTGCACTTCGTGGGCGTGGCCCGGCCCATCGCCGCCGACCTGCTGGCGGACCGGCGGTTCCACCAGGACGGCGCCCAGTGGACCGAGGAGGTGGGACCAGGAGCGGGTACCCAGCAGCCCATCTTCCACATCGACATGTTCCTCAGCCTCGCCGGCCGCAACCCCGACGACGGCCGCTACCGGGTGCTGGTGGGGTCCCCGCCTGAAGCGGCCAGGATCCTCGGCCAGACCGTTCCCGACCACGCCGTTCCCCGGGCTTTCGACGAGGTCGCCCGCCAGCTGACGGGGCTTGGCTTCGAGGTCATCCGCACCCCTCTCCCGCGGGTCTATGTGGACGACCCGCGGACGCGGACCCGCCGGTGGTATTTCGCCACGTCGAACAACTGCCTCGTCGAGATCACCGACACCTCCAAGCGGGTGTGGCTGCCGACCTACGGGCACGGCCCGTGGGAGGCGCTGCGGGCCACCGACGATGCGAACCGGGCGATCTGGGAGGAGCTCGGCTTCGAAGTCACCCAGCTGGGCGACTTCCACTACTTCGCCCAGAACCTGGGCGCCCTCCACTGCATCAAGAAGTACCTGGCCCGGGGCTGACGATCAGGCTCAGGCGACCTTGCCCAGGGCATCCAGGGTGCGCTGGCGCAGCTCATTGAGACTGACCCCTCGCTTGACCAGGATCATGGCCGCCAGTCCCTCACCTTCGGCCAGGACGGCCAGGAGAATGTGCTCGGTGCCGATGTAGTTGTGGCGGAGCCGGAGGGCTACCCGGAGCGACATCTCGAGCACCTTCTTGCTGCGGGGGGTGAAGGCGATGTGGCCGGGGAAGACGTTGAATGGCTGCTGGCACCGGCGCTGGCGCCGGCGGAGGCGGGTCTTCTTGAGCCGAAGGGCCCGATCGAAGGCTCCCGGTCCGAACGACTCCTCGATGGTGTCCCGAACCGCATCGAGATCGATGCCGATGGCTCGCAGAGCGTCGGCGTCGTCCGGGCCGGCGATGCCTCGCCCGATCTCGCGGGCCACGGCGGCCCGTACGTCCTCCGCGGTCACGCCCGACGCGCCCAGCACGGATGCGGCGACGCCCTCGCCCTCTCGAAGTAGCCCCAACAGGATGTGCTCGGTGCCGATGTAGCCGTGGCCGAGGCTTCGGGCCTCCTCCTGGGCCAGGACGACCACTTGGCGGGCTGCGGTGGTGAAGCGCTCGAACACCGCTACGCCCCCCTTCTCAGGAGACGCTTGCCCGAGTGCTTCTTGTGCACGGCCTGGCGACTCACTCCGAGAGACGTGGCGATCTCCTGCCATGACCAACCCTGGTCCCGGGCGTTGCCGACCTGCAGCGTCTCCAACGTCTCCAGCAGTCGCCGCAGGGCGGCCACGGCTCGCAGCCCGACGACCGGGTCACGGCTGCCGGCGGCGGCGGCCAACTTGGTTGCTTCGCTCAAGTTGTCATCTTATGTTGACAGCGGGCCGCCTGTCAACAAGGATTGACAGCCGCCGCGGTTCTGCCGGGCCGTCAAGCGGCGGCTGTGAGAGGCTTCGCGTCAGAAGCCCGTTCACGTTGGAGGGACCGATGGCGGATCCGTACCTGCCCCCGCTGAACCTGACCGAGCCGGCGGACAAGGAAGACCGCCGCGGCCCGTTACCGCCCGATGCGCACGTCCAGAGCAAGGGCCGGGGCCCGGTTGACCCGAAGCTCCCCAAGGCGGCGAAGGCGGCCAAGGAGGGCAAGTCGGCCGATCCGGTGGAGCGGAAACCGTGAGGACGGCTCAGGACGTGATCGGGTTCTTCGAGCGCAACCGGGGACTGGTCGAGAAGCCCGACGGGACCAACATCAACTGGATCACCGACTGGTTCGGGATGCACGACGCCTGGTGCGCCATGGCCTGCTCTCGGGCTCTGGTGGAGGCGGGGTTCACGACTGACGGCGACACGCTCGACTTGCCCGGGCTCGCCCTGACCACGGTGAAGGGCTGGGCCCGCGTTTCGGTGGTGGCCAAGGCGTTCAGCGATGCCGGCCTCTACGGTCAGGAGCCCCGCCCCGGTTCCCTGGGCATCCTCGTCTATCCGTTGAGCGGAGACTGGGTGGACTTCAACGGCTTCCCCGGAGACCATGTGTGCGTGGTCGCCTTCGAGGCCGACGACGGCACGGTGGTGACGTGGGACGGGAACATCAGCAACCGCCTTGACCAGAACCGCTGGCCGCGCTCGTGGTTCCACGGTTTCTGCTACCCGCCCTACGACGGCGAAGCCGCGGCCCCGGTGGATGCGTGGGCCGGCCTGTTCGAGGCCGTGCTGGCGTGAGCGGAACCGGGCTCACCGCCCGGATCTGTCGTCGAGCCACCGCTGCACCACGTCCTCCTCGATGGCGGCGTGGTCCCTCAGACCGGAGACGATGGCCTGAGCCACCCGAGCGCCCACCAGCGGAAAGCGGACATCGAGGTTGCCTTCGGTGACGCGTCGGGTGACCCCGCCCTCTTCGTGCAGGGTGATGGTGCCGGCACAGCGGAGCCGGTCCCGATAGTGGTCGGGGACGATCCTGAACTCGGTCTCGTGGGTGGCGCGGTCCAGGATCGACTCCTCGACCCAGCTGAGGCGTTCGGGGTCGAGCACGGCGCTGGCCGCGGGGGAGAGGCTGCCGGCAAAGAAGTAGCGCACCTTCCGGGAGACGGTGTCACTCAGGTCGGCCTGCTCCAGCAGCTCCGGACGGCCCAGGTTCGGTAGTCCACCGAGAAGGGCGAGGAGGGCGGGGTCGACGAACGCCGCCTCCACCGCGGCGAGGGGCGCATCGAACCGTTGCTCCAGCTGGAACTGCACGCTGGATTCTCCCTCCGCCGGCCGCCGTCTGCCTCGGAGGGCCCTACTCGACGCTGAAGCGGTACACGTTGGTGTCGCGAAGCTGGAAGCCCACCCGCTGGTAGAGGCGGTTGGCCTCTTCCCGTGAAGCCCGGGAAGTGAGGTCGATGGTGCGGGCGCCGGCCAGCTCGGCCCGGGCGACGGCGGCTCGGATGAGGGCGGTGCCGACCCCGCGCCGCTGGGCCGACCGGTCGACGACCACGTCCTCGATCCACGCCCGGAGGCCGGTGGGGATGCGGAAGAGGGCGAGGGTGAGGCATCCCACGATCTCGCCCTCCGGCCCGTCCCGCGCCACGAACAGCACTGTGGCCGGGGAGGCGATGATCTCGGCCACCTCGGCCCGGGAGGGCGGGGGAGCTGTGCGCGACAGCTGGGGTACCAATCGCTGGACCGCCGCCACCACCTCGGGCGTGGCCTCGGCCGCTTCCTGCACGGAGATCCCGGTGCTAATGGTCAGTATCGCCCTCGTCGTCCTGGTCGGGGACAGGCTGGGGCGGGGGCGGGCCCAGGTAGTGGGCGCTGGGGCGAATCAGGCGGTTGTCGGCCGCCTGTTCCAGGATGTGGGACGTCCACCCGATGACCCTGCTCGACGTGAACGTGGGGGTGAACAGCTCGGGCGGGATCCCGCACTTGTCCATGACCACGCCGGCGTAGAACTCCACGTTGGCGTACAGCTTCCGGCCCGGCTTCAGGTCGCGCAGCACGTCGACCACCGCCGTCTCGACCTGCTTGGCGAACTCCACCTTCTCGCCGCCCAGTCGCTCGGCGACCTCCCTGAGCAGCAGCGACCGGGGGTCGTCGGTCTTGTACACGCGGTGGCCGAACCCCATGATCTTCTCGCCCTTGAGGACGCGCTCCCGGATCCAGGCGTCGGCCCGTTCGGGGGTCTGGATGGCGTCGAGCATGTCCAGGGCCCGGCTGGGAGCCCCGCCGTGCAGGGGTCCGGACAGGGAGCCGATGGCGCCGACGACGGCCGACCCGAGGTCGGCCCCGGTGGAGGTGATCACCCTGGCTGTGAAGGTGGATGAGTTGAAGCCGTGGTCGGTGGTGAGGATGAGGTACTGCTCGATGGCCCGGGCGTGGGCCTGGTCGGGGACCTCGCCGGTGAGCATGTAGAGGTAGTTGGCCGCGTAGGGCAGGTAGGGGTTGGGGTCGATGGGCTCCTTGCCCTGCTGCAGGCGGTAGAGGGCCATGATCAGGGAGGGCATGACCGCCGACGTCTGGAGAGCGTTGTGGCGGAGCGTCTCCATGTCGACGTCCATCCAGGACCGGAAGTCGAGGGCGTAGGCGAGGAGCGAATAGGCGCTGCGCAAGGCGTCGAGGGGAATGAAGTGCTGGCCCGCGCGGGCGATGTCGGGGAGGAGCTTCTTGACCGACTTGGGGATCGTGCGCAGCTCGCTGATCTCGCGCATGAAATCGCCCCGCTCGTCCTTCGACGGGAGGTGGCCGTTGTAGAGGAGGTACCAGACGTCCTCCAGGGAGCGCTTCGCAGCCAGCTCCACGGCGTTGTACTGGCGGTAGTGGTAGAAGCCCTCCTGGCCCCGCACGTCGCCCACCGACGTCTCGGCGACGACGACGCCCTCCAGCCCCTTGGGCGCCTCGAGCAGGCTCGGGTGCTTGACCGGCTGCACGTAGGCGATGCGCAGGAGGTCGCGCATGGAGATGATGCCGACGAGGCGCCCGTCGTCGACCACCGGGAAGTGGCGGTAGCCGTGCTCGGCCAGGCTCATGTAGGTGGCGTGGATGTCGGTATCCGAGCGGACGGTGTCGGGGTCGGTGCTCATCCACTCCGAGACCTTGGCCGTGGCCAGATCGGCTCCCGCGGCCGCCGCCCTCACCAGGTCCCGTTCGGTGAGGATGCCCACCGGTCGCTCATCTTCGAGGATGACCGCCGAGCCGACCTTGCCGACCTTCCGGCCCAGCATCCGTGAGCAGGTTTCGGCCACCGTGTCCGACGGCGAGGCCGTCAGCACGTCCGTGGTCATGACGTCGGCGACCGTGCGCACGCTCACTCCGACAGTCATCCGGCCTCCATTGCGTCGAGTGGTTCAAGGATCGGAGCCGCTTCTTGCATCCTCGCCGCTGTCGGGCTCCTGGACCGCAGTATATGGGGACGCTTCCGGGGGTCGGTCGGGAGGCGGTTGATCGACGGGCCCGGGGCGGGAAGCGTCGTATCTCCGCAGCTCGGGGAACGCCCTGGCGACGAGCAGGGCACCGGCGATGCAGGCCAGTCCGCCGGACACGACCGAGAAGCGGGGAGTGGTGATGGCAGCCACCGAACCTGCCTCGGCGTCGCCCAGGCGGGGGCCTCCGGTGACCACCGAGATGTGGACGGCCGAGAGCCGCCCCCGCAGGTTGTCGGGGACCGAGAGGGCCAGGATGGTGCTGCGGAAGACGGCCGACACCACGTCGGCGGCGCCGGCCAGGGCCAGGAAGACCAGCCCCAGGGGGAGCCAGGAGACGAGCCCGAAGGCAGCGATGGCCGCGCCCCAGAGGATCACGGCCACGATCACGGCCCAGCCCTGGCGCCGGACGTGGCTGACCCAGCCGGTCAGGAGGGCGCCGACGAGGGCGCCTGCCCCTGGCGCGGCGTACAGCAGGCCGACAGTGGTGGCTCCGCCGCCGTACAGGCCGGTCCCGAGGGCGGGGAAGAGGGCGCGGGGCATGCCGAAAACCATGGCGTTGATGTCGATCACGAAGGTGCTGACCAGCACGCGGCGGCCGCGGAGGTAGGACAACCCCTCACGGATGGAGGCGATGCCGGCCCGCGTGCCTCCGCCCTCGGGAGGCTGGGGACGGATGGCGGAAGTGGCGGCGATGGCCACGATCGAGGTGGCCGCGTCCAGCCAGTAGGCGGCGGCCAGGCTCACCTGGGCGATGACGATCCCGGCCAGAGCCGGCCCTGCAACCTGCCCGACGGTCAGCAGGACCTGGCTGAGGGAGGCGGCGGCCGAGAACTGCTCCCTCCGGACGAGGTTGGGCAGGATGGCGTTGCGGGTAGCTTTGCACAGGAACACGACCCTGCACACTAAGTAGACCCGCTGCACAACAACTCTTGGTAGCCACTGGAGTTGCTTGATCCGAGGCCACTCTTCGCCTACCTTTAGAAGGATGAACGAGGAAGAAGCCGCGGCGGAAGTCCGACGCCTGGCCAAAGCCTGGCTGGAGGAGTCTGGTCGGGCCGAGGCTGCGAAGCGACGGGCCGCTGGTCTCATGATGATCATGCGGGGGTACATCGAGATGTTCCCCGAGTTGAGGGATCTTCCGATCGACCTGAACGTTGACCTTGGTGATCCCATTCCGATCGACGCCCCTCGCGGGGCTGAGGCGGTTCGGCTCGTCCTGCAGGACACCCCGAACAACTGGTGGTTGGTGAGTGAACTCGTCGAAGCGCTGAAGGGCCGCCACTGGCTGCCTGAGTCGGACAATCCCGCTAACGCTGTCAGAACGGCACTCGAACGGCTCCTGACCAACGAGACAAGCGACGTACGTAAAGGGAAACAGAACGGGAAAGTCGTGTACGGCTACTTCCCGGACGAGGACGTGCCCACCTACGACTACGGGGAGGAACCCTTCTAGATCAGTGCGGGGCCGAGGGGAGGTTTGGCAGCGAACCTTCGCCTCCCCCAGGCCCGCACGCCCGGGTAGCTCAATGGACAGAGCGGGGGCTTCGAAACCCCCTGGTTGCGAGTTCGAATCTCGCCCCGGGCACTTGCACGCCCAGCCTACGCCTTCGCGCCCCCTACGCCTTTGCGCGGCCGGTTCCAGTAGGGAGACTTGCACTTCGGGCAGACCCTCGGCTCCCGACCCTTGTCGCGCGGGAGCCACTCGTGCGAGCACCGCTCGCACCGAAAGCCCCACAACTGCACTCTCACCATGCCTGGCAGTATCTTCTCTTTGGTATGTACCGTCAAGTAAATCCTCTCTAGGTATTGCCCGGTGTGTACCTCTTAGGTATACTCCTACTAGGTACACAGGAGGCAGGCCGTGGAAACGACACGAGAGATTCGGGCACTCACCATCGCAGCGACAACCAGCCTGCGCCCCGGTGCGAACGGTTGGAAGGTCCCGTCGCAATCGAACGGCGCCAGCTACCTCGTCAACCCGGAGAAGCGAGTCTGCACCTGCCCCGACCACGAAACCCGCGGGGTCGCTTGCAAGCACGTGCTGGCAGTCGAGTTGACGATCCGTCGTGAGAGCCGCAGTGGTGGGGTGTACAAGATGACCGAAGAGGTCAGCGTCCGGTACACGCAGGAGTGGAGTGCGTACAACCGGGCGCAGTGCGAGGAGAAGGACCGGTTCGTGTCCCTGCTGGCCGACCTGTGCTCCGGTGTCGAGCAGCCGCCCGCAACCAACGGCCGTCCCCGCCTTCCGATGAGCGATATGACGTTCGCCGTCGTGTTCAAGGTCTACAGCCGGTTCTCGTCCCGGCGGTTCACCAGCGACCTGCGAGCGGCCGCTGAGCAGGGCATGATCCACCGGGCGCCGCACTTCAACTCGGTCAGCAACTACATGGCGAACCCAGACCTGACGCCGATCCTGCAAAAGCTTGTGACCGCTTCCGCCCTGCCGTTGAAATCGGTCGAAACGGGACTTCGCCGTGGACTCGACGGGGTTCAGCACTTGCCGGTTCGTCCGCTGGTTCAACAAGAAGTACGGCCGCGAGACGGACAGAGGATGTCCCGAGTTCCGTAGAACTTCGGTGGCGGCCCCATGATTCTCAGGCGGCTACTTCGTCATCATTGCATTCGGGTGTGACAGTCCCGTTGACGTGAGCTTCGAGGGCGGAGCGAAGAGCGTGCAGGTGAAGGAA
>JBHENM010000007.1:0-3616 GCA_046262035.1 Acidimicrobiales bacterium
CCGCGGAGTTTCGCGGAGTATTCGCGGAGTAGCCCGGCCCCGAGCTGCTGCTCGAGAGCCGGGGCCACCCTGCTGACCAGCTAGTTTCCGAGGCGGAGGTGTCCGGTGACCTGGTGGCACCCCCCGCCTTCAAAGCGGGTGGGACGGGCGAACCCCGTCCGGCGGGTTCGATTCCCGTCCACCTCCGCTATATCTCTGGCGGCTTCGCCGCCCCGGACGGGGCCCCAACCCCGTCCTCCTCCCGAGCGTGGGGCCCCAACCCCACGCCGGGCCGTACGTCTTCTGCGGCTTCGCCGCCCCGGGCGGGCCGCCCCGGACGGGGGGCCTTAGACCGCTAGAAGGTCGCGCGCGCCGGTGTCGCTCGACGGGTGGCGCAGCTTCGACATGGCCCGGGCCTCGATCTGGCGGATGCGCTCCCGGGTGAGGTTGAAGTGCTCGCCCACTTCCTCGAGCGTGCGGGGCTCGCCCCGGTCGAGGCCGAAACGGAGCCGGAGAATCTCCCGCTCCCGCTCGTCGAGCGGCCCCAGGAGCTTGGCGATCTCGTCGGGGAGCAGCGCGGTGGCCGCCACCTCGAAGGGCGACTCGGCCGAGCGGTCCTCCACCACGTCACCCAGTTCGGCGTCGCCGTCCTCGCGAAGGGGCTCGGACAGGGACAGCGGCTCGGCTGCGAAGCGCAGCGCCTCGGTGACCTTGTCCTCGGGCATCTCCACTTCGGCCGATAGCTCCGACAGCGTCGCCGGACGACCGAGCTTCAGCTCCAAGCGGGCCCTCGCCTTCTGCAGCCGGGCCAGCGTGTCGCCGGCGTGAACCGGGAGACGGATGGTGCGACCGGTGTTGGCGATCCCGCGGGTGATGGCCTGGCGGATCCACCACGTGGCGTAGGTGGAGAACTTGAAGCCCTTGCGCCAGTCGAACTTCTCGACGGCGTGCATCAGGCCCAGGTTGCCTTCCTGGATCAGGTCGAGAAGGGGCAGACCCGAGGCCTGGTACTTCTTGGCGATGGAGACGACCAGCCTGAGGTTGGACTTGACGAACGTGGCCTGGGCCAGCTGGCCCTCGTTGGCGACCCGGCGGAGCTCCCGGCGCTTGCTCTGCGCGAGACCGCCCTCGGTCTCCATGTGCGAGCGCGCCTCGTTCCCCGCCTCTATGGCCTTGGCCAGGCGGACCTCGTCGTCTTTGGTGAGCAGTGGGTACTGCCCGATATCTGTGAGGTAGAGGCGGACGAGGTCTTCCTCGTCTCGCTCGACACGCTCTTTGGGCAAGATGAATCCCTCTGGATCGGGGCGAGACTGGCAGTATGGAGAACGTCCACTCGGACGCGATGATTCCGCCAGCCCCGGCGGGGCCTGCGCTGCTGTGTCCTCTAAGCATACCGGTGCGGTCAAGGGGGCGGAGAGCCCTCATGCCTCCACGAGATGTTTCAGCTTATTACATGAGGTTTCATACCGCCAGAGGCTCGCAGCAGGCCCTCCAGAAGGCCTCGGTGATCGGGTTCCTGCCCGGCTGAATCCGTACCGTCTAAGAGGCGCTGGACCAGCTGTTCGCCTACTCGGCACGCCTCGACCTCGTCGGCCAGGATCAGGCCCAGGGCCCGGAGGGCGGGGCCCCCGGCGGCGGGCGTGATCTCGTCCCGGCAGGTCTCGTAGGCCTCGACCAGGCCAGGAAGCACCACGCGGTAGGCCCCGGTCAGCCGTTCGAGGCTGCCCGCGGGTTGAGCCATCTCCCGCAGGACATGGGTCAGGCCTGAGGACGGGCCAGGGTCGGGATCCGGGAACGGCCCATCGCCGCCCGGAGGCAGGAGCCCGCCCCACAGATCGGCGTGCCACGCGTGCTGGAAGGAGTGGGACCGGAGGACGAGCTTGATCTCCGGGTCGGGCTCGCTCGGCACCCATCCGCCCAGAATCTCGAACAGGCGGCGCTCCAGCCACCGGAAGTGGCGAGCCCGGCGGGCGGCCGGGGTGGCCTCGACCGTCGTCATCCCCGGTAGCGGTTGGTGATCGGCAGCCGGCGGTCCTTGCCGAAAGCCTTGGGGGTCACGCGGACCCCTGGTGGAGCCTGGCGTCGCTTGTACTCGGCCCGGTCGACCATGCCCACCACCCGCCGCACCAGCTCGGGGTCGAACCCGGCCTTCTCCAGGTCACCGGCGGTGGTGTCGCCCTCCACGTAGGCCTCAAGGACGGGGTCGAGCTGGTCGTAGGGCGGAAGCGACTCGTCGTCGCGCTGATCCGGCCGGAGCTCGGCCGAGGGGGCCTTGGTGAGGACGACGTCAGGGATGAACGAGCGACCCTCCCCGGCACGGCTGTTGCGCTCGTGGCACAACTCGTACACCAGCGTCTTGTGGACGTCCTTGATGACCGCGAACCCGCCCGCCAGATCCCCGTACAGGGTGGAGAACCCGGCGGCCATCTCGCTCTTGTTCCCGGTGGCGAGCACCATCCAGCCGAACTTGTTGGAGAGGGCCATGAGCAGGTTGCCTCGAATGCGGGCCTGGATGTTCTCCTCGGTGAGATCCTCCTCGCACCCCTCGAAAGAGGTCTCCAGCTGCTGGATGTAAGCCGCATGGATGGGCTCGATCTCTATCACCCGCTGCTCCAGCCCCATGTTCTCGGCCAGAGCCCGGGCGTCGTCGACCGATCCCGAGGTCGAGTACCTGGACGGCATGAGCACCCCGTGCACATGGTCAGCCCCGAGGGCGTCCACCGCTATGGCGGCGACGAGCGAGGAGTCGACTCCGCCGGAAAGGCCGATCACGACGTCGGTGAAGCCGTTCTTGCGGACGTAGTCGCGGGTACCGAGCACGAGCGCCTCGTAGACCTCCCGGACGCGTTCGAGGGGCTCGACCAGCTCGGGTTCGGCCGAGCCGTCGGCTTCCGACCCCGGGGTGAGAAGTAGTTCCTCGAGCGGCGGCGCCGTGGCCCGCCCGCGCGGGTCGAGCAGACGCTTGCGGAAGACGGGCCTCACGTCGAGGTCGACGACCATGACCTGCTCCTCGAACTGGTGCCCCCGCGCCACCAGCTTCCCGGACGGGTCCACCACCAAGGAAGCGCCGTCGAAGACGAGCTCGTCCTGGCCCCCGACGAGGTTGACGTACACCAGTGAGCAGGACGCGTCGGCGGCACGGGTGGCGAGCATCCGCTCCCGCTCCGCCACCCGTCCGGCGTGGTAGGGAGACGCACTGAGATTCACGATCAGCTCGGCGCCGCCGGCGGCCTGATCGGCCACCGGGCCGGCGGGAGACCACGCGTCCTCGCAGATCGACACCCCCACCCGCACACCGCCGATCACGAAGAGAGTGGGGTCGTCGACGCCGGGAGCGAAGTAGCGCTGCTCGTCGAACACCGAATAGTTCGGCAGTAGTCGCTTGCGGGTCACGCCCTGGACCGACCCGAAAGCGCACACCGCGGCGGCGTTGTACAGGTCGCGCCGAGCGTCCACGAAGCCGACTATCGCGGCGCACCGGCCCGTGCGCGAAGCCAGCTTCTCCAGGGCCACGAGGTTGTCGGCCACAAAGCCGGGCTTGAGCAGCAGGTCCTCCGGCGGATAACCGGTGACGGCCAGCTCGGGAAAGACGGCGAGGTCGCAGTCCGCCTGCTCGGCCTGTTCCAGGGCGGCCAGA
>JBHENM010000008.1:0-25795 GCA_046262035.1 Acidimicrobiales bacterium
CTCCCGCCGAGGCTTCGTCCAACCTCGCCCGCTACGACGGCGTGCGCTACGGACTGCGCGTCGACGCCCCGGACGTGGCCGCCATGAACTACGCCACCCGCTCGGCCGGGTTCGGCGCCGAGGTCAAGCGTCGCATCATGCTCGGCACCTACGCCCTGTCCGCCGGCTACTACGACGCCTACTACGGCCAGGCCCAGCGCGTCCGTACCCTCATCCTGCGCGACTTCGAGGCGGCGTACGTCACCCACGACCTCCTCCTGGCCCCGACCGCCCCCACCACCGCCTTCGCCCTCGGGGCCAAGACCTCCGACCCTCTCGCCATGTACCTGTCCGACGTCTGCACCGTCCCCTCCAACCTGGCCGGTCATCCCGCGGTGTCGGTTCCCTACGGAACCGGCGACGACGGCCTTCCCGTGGGGGTGCAGGTGCTGGCGCCGGCCCTCGGCGAGTCCGCCATGTTCCGTGCTGCCGGCGCTCTCGAGCGCGGTGCTGCCGGCGCTCTCGAGCGCGGCCTCTCGTGACCACCACCCCCACCACCGCGCAGGCGGCCGACTGGGAGACGGTCGTGGGCCTCGAGGTGCACTGCGAGCTGGCCACCGCCACCAAGCTGTTCTGCGGGTGCCGGAACGTGTTCGGCGAGGCGCCGAACACCAACGTATGCCCGGTGTGCCTGGGCCTACCAGGGTCGCTGCCCGTGCTCAACCGCCAGGCGGTGGAACTGGCCATGCGTGTGGGGCTCGCCCTCCACGCCGAGGTGCGCCCGTCGATCTTCGCCCGCAAGAACTACTTCTATCCGGACATGCCCAAGGACTACCAGGTGAGCCAGTACGACGAGCCCATCAATGTGGCCGGGTTCCTCGACCTGCCCGACGGCAGCCGGGTCGGCATCGAGCGGGCCCACATGGAGGAGGACACCGGGAAGACGACGCACGTGGGCGTGAGCGGGCGGATCCACGGGGCGGACCACGCCCTGGTGGACTACAACCGGGCGGGCGTCCCTCTGGTGGAGATTGTCAGCGCCCCTGACATCCGGTCCCCGGAGCAGGCGGAGGCGTACGTCAACGAGCTTCGGGCGATGCTCGCCGCCATCGGGGCCTCCGACGCCAGGATGGAGGAGGGGTCCCTCCGGGTCGACGCCAACGTGTCCGTCCGGAGGGCCGACCGGCCCGACGCTCCCTACGGCACCCGGACCGAGATCAAGAACCTCAACTCGGTGCGATCGCTTCGCCGGGCGGTCGAGTACGAGGCTCGCCGCCAGGCGGCTCTCCTCGAGGACGGTGGGCGGGTCGTGCAGGAGACCCGTCACTGGGACGAGGACGAGGGCCACACCGTCTCGCTCCGCACCAAGGAGGAAGCCGAGGACTACCGGTACTTCCCCGAGCCCGACCTGGTGCCGGTGGCGCCCTCGACCGGGTGGCAGGAGGCCGTCCGGGCCTCCCTCCCCAGGCTCCCGGCCGCACGGCGATCCGACCTGGCACGCCGGTTGGGCGTCGAACCCTCGGACGTGGCCCTGGTGGTCAAGGCTGAGCTCGACGATCTGGTGGCGAAGGCGGTCGATGCCGGGATCGACCCCCGTCTCGCCCTCAATCGGGCCTCCAACGAGCTCGCCGGCCGGTTCGAGCCCGCGGCCGTGCCCGTCGCCGCCGTGATCGCCACCCTTCTGATGGAGCAGGAGGGAAAGCTCACGGCCACCCAGGCGAAACAGGTGCTGGCCGAGGTGGTGACGGACGGAGGCGATCCGGCCGAGGTGGCGCGTGCGCTGGGCTTCGAAGCGCTCGCCGGAGACGCTCTGGCCACCGTCGTCGACCAGGTCATTGCCGCCCACGCGGCGGAGTGGGACCGCTACCGCGCCGGCGAGGACAAGCTGACCGGGTTCTTCGTGGGCAAGATCATGGCCACCACCGAAGGCAAGGCCGACGGCAAGGCCGTGACGCGGCTGCTTCGCGCCCGCCGCGACGGAGGCTGAAGCGACCCCGACCCGGTGAGTGCGCTCTCCGTGGCCCACAGTGCTTGCCAGTCCATGTGGGAATAGGGCAAACTTCGGCCACCAGACTGGGGCGGGAGCAGAACATGCGGGTTACCACCAAGAGGCGGATCGCAACGGCATTGCTGCTGGCGGCGGGCGTGACCGGCTCGGCGGGTGTCCTTGGCATCCCCGCCTACGGGCAGTCCGCCGGCGTCGGGAACTCCGGAGGAGCCTCGGCCAGCACCGGCGGGAACGCCAGCGTCGGCAACTCCTCCGACAACACCGCCACCAACACCGACACCCTCGATCAGACGTCGGAGCCCCTCCTCGGCGGCCTTCTCGGCTTGGTCCTCAATGTCGGCAACAGCTCCACGAACGAGTCCTCGGGAACGTCGACCGTTTCCACCGGCGGCGCGGCGGCGACGGGTAACACCTCCGACACGGCCGTGGCCCAAACGGGGGATGGAGGCGGCGTCACCAGCGTGTTCGGACACTTCGCCCCTGCTCAGAGCGCGGGTGTGAGCAACTCCGGGGAGGCCACGGCGAGCACCGGAGGCAACCGCAGTGTGGGCAACGACTCCACCAACGTGGCCACCAACACCCAGACTGTCACCGGTGGCCTGCTGGCCATCGGGATCAACCTCGGCAACGCTTCGAACGTGTCCAGCGGCAGCTCGTCGATCACCACCGGTCCAGCGGCGGCTTCGGGCAACGAGGCTGTCACCACCGTGCATCAGGTCAGCGTCGGCGAAGGCTTCGGGGTCGGGGGCGGAGCCGTTTGCGACGGGTTCTTCCGCTTCGGTGGGCAGCACGTCGAGGTGGACAACTCGGGCGTCGCCGACGCGGCCACCGGGAACAACCAGAGCGTGGGCAACCAGTCCATCAACACGGCGACGAACAACCAGCTCATCTCCGGCGGATTGGTGAACCTCCCCATCGACCTCGGTCTCACGGCTGCCGCTACCAACAGCTCCGATGGAACCAGCGCCATCGTCACCGGGCCGGCCACGGCGACCGGCAACCGCTCGACCACGGCCGTGAGCCAGCAGGACTGCGTCGACATCGAGCCCGTGTCCTTGGCCACGCCCACCGATGTCCCGCACCCGCACCACAAGCTCGTGAAGGTGATCGGCAAGCCGGTGGTCACGCATCAGCTGGCCACGACCGGTGTCGACCCCTTCGTGCTGGGCGTCATCGCTTTCTCCCTGCTCTTCGGGGGCCTGCTGTTCCTGGTGTGGGAGAGGGTGGAGTCACTTCCCAGCCGTACCGCCACCAGCTGACCCAGCCTGCTCGGGGTGGTCCGGTAGGCCGGCAATCCAGCCAGCGGCGGACCCGTCCGGGGTTTTTGTTACTGAAGTTGCTGGAGTAAGCGACGGCAATAGTGGCATCCAGGGTGGCGATCGGTTAACTTTCCGTGTCCGCGTCACCGGCGGGAACCCGGGACGCTCGCGGGAGTGTTCAGGAAAGGGAGACGACCACATGAGGACGACCGGCAGGCGGCGGCCACGGGTCGCGGCCCTGGCAATTGTCTTGATCGTCGCTGGGCTCGGAGGTCTGGTCGTGGGGGCGGGACCGGCATCAGCCGATGTCGACGCTATCCAGGGCAGCGCTTTCGGCCTGTCGGTTGACGACAACCTGCTGGGACTGCTCAACATCCCGCCCACGCCCCTGGTGGCCCTGAACGCCAACGAAGCGTCGCCGCCCGCTGACTTCGGGCCCTTCAACGACAGCCTCGTCTTCATCGGCTCCCCGCCCCTCCTCAACCTGGTCACGGCCGGAGTCCTCAACGTGTCCACCCAGGGTGGCAACGTCGTCGGCGAGAACCACAACGGGTTCGTCACCAGCTTCGCCGGCCTGCTGAACGCCGCCATCGGAGCCAACCCCCTGATCCCGTTGGTCGGCATCAACGCCGTCGAGATCCAGTGCGTGGCCGATGGCGACGGCGCCCGGCTCACCCGTCTCACCGGCCTCATACGCGTTCAGGTCGGTGCCGATGTCGAGGTCATCGACCTCGCCACCGTCGCTCCCAACACCGTCGTCGACGTTCTCGGAGTGGTCCGCCTCACCCTCAACCGCCAGGACCAGGTGGACCTGCCGGGGTCGACCAGCCTGCGAGCCCGAGCCATCGAAGTCGAGGTTCTTCCTGCCGCCGGCCTCCCGGGGATCACCACCGCCCTCGACGCCATCGTCGGCGAGGTCTTCTGTGCCGCTCAGGGCCCTGACGTCCTGGTCCCGCCGACCACGGCCCCGCCCACGACGAGCCCCCCGACCACGGGCCCGCCCACGACTCCGCCGACCACGGGTCCGCCTACGACCCCGCCGACCACGACGCCTCCTACCACGACGCCTCCTACCACCACAGGTCCGCCTACGACACCTCCGGTCACGAGCCCTCCCACGACGACCCCGCCGACCACGGGTGGCCCTCCCACCACGGGTGGCCCTCCCACGACCGGGGCTCCTCCCACCACCTCACCTCAGCCACCTCCGGTCCAGCCCTCCATCGTGACGATCCTGGTACCTCAGCAGCAGACGGTGCTGGCCAGGACGGGTTCCACCTTGCAGCCGCTGGCCGTCCTGTCCGTCCTCAGCCTCGTCCTCGGCGTCCTGCTCCTCATCGGTAGCAGCGGCAGCCCGGTTGCGGCCGGTGCCGGTCGCGGCGGCGGCGCCACCTCCGGGGCGGTACGACCGGAGAAGTGGGGTCCGACCGAGATCGGGAACGCCCTTTGGGCAGCGCTGGCTGCCGCGGTGGTCGGCTTCACCAGGCTCTTCACCCGCCGCCGACCTCGCAAGGACCGCGGGGGCTCGGGCTGAACCCGAGCGCTCGGAAGCCGAGTAGGTGAGTAAGGGCCGGCTCTGCCGGCCCTTACTCGCGTAATCCGGCGGTGATGCTCCTGGTGTTGGTGGGGTTCCTGGGGCTAGCGTTGAGCAGGTCAATTGTGGCAATGGCGTCAAGCATCGGTTAGCTTTCGCCCTGCTGCGTCACCGGCGGGACCGGGCATTGGCGACGGGTGCCCAGGAAAGGGAGAAGACGACATGAGGACGAATCAAAAGCAGCGCCCAGGTGCGGCAGCCCTGGCCATTGTTCTGATCGTCGCTGGGCTCGGCGGCTTGGTCGTGGGAGCGGGCCCGGCATCCGCCGACGTCGACGCCGTCCAGGGCAGCGCCTTCGGCCTGACCGTCGACGACAACCTGCTCGGGCTGCTCAACATCCCGCCCACTCCTCTGGTGACCCTGAATGCCAACGAGGCGTCGCCGCCCGCCGACCTCGGGCCGTTCAACGACAGCCTCGTCTTCATCGGCGCCCCGCCCCTCCTCAACCTGGTCACCGCCGGAGTCCTCAACGTGTCCACGCAGGCCGGCAACCTCGTCGGCGAAAACCACAACGGGTTCGTGACCAGCTTCGCGGGCGTGCTGAACACCGCCATCGGCGCCAACCCCCTCATCCCCTTGGTCGGCATCAACGCCGTGGAGATCCAGTGCGTGGCCGATGGCGACGGCGCCCGCCTAACCCGTCTCACCGGCATCGTCCGCGTCCAGGTCGGTGCCGACATCGAGACCATCGACCTCAGTACCGTCGCTCCCAACACGGTTCTCGACGTCCTCGGAGTCGTGCGTTTGACCCTCAACCGCCAAGACCAGGTGGACGCGCCTGGGTCAACGAGCCTCCGGGCCCGAGCCATCGAAGTCGAAGTCCTTCCCGCTGCCGGTCTCCCCGGCATCACCTCCGCCCTCGACGTCATCGTCGGTGAGGTCCTCTGCGCCGCTCAGGGCCCCGACGTGCTGGTGAGCACCACGACCACCGCCCCCACGACCACCTCCACCAGCAGCACAACGGCCCCGACGACGAGCACCACCCTGCCGACCAGCAGTACCACCAGCCCGTCGACGAGCACCACCCTGCCGACCAGCAGCACCACCAGCCCGTCGACCAGCAGCACCACGACCCCACCGAGCAGCACCACGACCCCATCGAGCAGCAGTACGACCACGCCGTCGAGCAGCACCTCGGTGCCGCCGAGCAGTACCACCACGCCGTCGTCGAGCACGAGCACCACGGACCCTGACGACCCTGGAGTGACGACCACTCGGCCCTCGGTTACGCCCACCACCGCAGGGCCGGGTCCGTCCACCACGGTGATCACCGTGGTGCCCCAGCAGCAGACGGTGCTGGCCAAGACGGGATCGACAGTTCGGCCGATGGTGGTGCTCTCCGGCCTGAGCCTGGTCCTGGGCGTGCTCCTCCTCCTCGGAAGCAGCCGCCCGGTCCCGGCCCGTGCCAGCGCCAGCGCCGGCACCTGGTCGAGCCCGGCGGTCACCCGGCCCGAGAAGTGGGGACCGATGGAGATCGGCCGAGCGCTGTGGGGTGCGTTCGCTGCCCTCCTGGCCAGTACGGCCAGGCTGTTCACCCGCCGCCGGCCACCACGGGGTCGAGGACGCTCGGGCTGACCTCCGAGTGACGTGATGTCAGAGTGAAGGAGGGCCGGCTACGCCGGCCCTCCTTCGCGAACGGGCAAGTCCGGGCGCTACTCCTTGAACGAAAGCGAGAGGGCGAAGTCGTCCTCCTCGTCCATCCACCACCGCCCGAGGGCCAGGCCGGCGGCGGCCAGCTCGTCCTCTACCTGCCGCCTTCTGAACTTGGCGCTGATCTCGGTCCGCATGGCCTCCCGCTCGACGAAGTCGACGTCGAGGTCGAGGGCGGCGACGGTCACGCGCTGATCGACGTCGGAGCGCAAGTGCATCTCGATCCACTCGGATTCTTCGTCGAAGCGGGCGACGTGGGTGTACCGGTGGGGTGCGAAGTTCGCCTCGAGCTCCCGGTTGACCACGCTCAGGACGTTGCGGTTGAACTCCGCCGTCACTCCTCCGGGATCGTCGTAGGCGGCCACCAGGCGCGCTGGGTGCTTCACGAGGTCGGTCCCGAGAAGCAGGCTGTCACCCACATCCATCCCTGCTGACAGGGCGGCAAGGAACTCGGCCCGAGCCTTGGGCTCGAAGTTCCCGATCGTGCTCCCCAGGAAGGCGATCAGCCTCCGCCCACCCTCGGGCAAGGTGTGCAGGTGGTGGTCGAAGTCGCCCACGATGGCTCGAATCTCGACGTCGGGGTACTCCTCGGCCAGCGAGTCGGCTGCGGCCCGCAGCGTCGCCTCACTCACGTCGAAGGGGATGAACCGCCTGAGTAGGCGTCGCTCGCAGAAGGCGTCGAGCAGAAGGCGGGTCTTCTCGGAGGTACCGGACCCCAGCTCGACGATCGTGTCCGCTCCCGTGAACGGGGCGATCACGTGGCGGTACTCGTCGAGGATCCACCGCTCGGCCCGGGTCAGGTAGTACTCGGGCAGGCGGGTGATGGAGTCGAACAGCTCTGATCCGCGATCGTCGTAGAACCACTTCGGCGGAAGGTCCTTGGGCTCCGCCGTCAGCGCGGCCCGCACGTCGCTCTCGAGGGCGGAGCGAAGGTCGTCGGCCGTGAGGTGAACCTCCACGGCGGGCTTGATGACCGGCATCACGCGTCCCGGGCGCAGCGGAAGCCGGCGAAGATCTGCCGGCGGCTCGGGACGTCCCAGTTGCGGAAGGTCGTGCGAACCGCGGTCGCGTGAGTGGCCCACGACCCGCCCCGCAGCACCTTGTATCCCGACCCGAAGAAGGCTTCCGAGTACTCCCGGTACGGGAAAGACCGGAAACCGGGGTAAGCGTCGAACTCCGAGGCCGTCCACTCCCACACGTCGCCGACCATCTGGTGGCAGCCCGACGCGGCAACGCCCCGGGGGTAGGCGCCGATGGGAGCGGGCCGGAAGTGCCGCTGACCGAGGTTGGCCTCCGCCTCCGCACCGGACACAGGGGACGTGTCTCCCCACGGAAAGAGGCGCTTCCGGCCGTCGGACCCCCACGACGCCGCCTTCTCCCACTCGGCCTCGGTTGGGAGGCGCTTGCCTGCCCAGCGGGAGTAGGCGTCGGCCTCGTACCAGCAGACGTGCTGCACGGGCTCGTTCAGGGGAACGGGCTCCTGCCACCCGAAGCGCACCCGGGACCACGATCCGTCGGTCTCCCGGCGCCAGAACTGGGGATGCTCGGCGCCGGTCTCGCCTCGCCAGTCCAACCCCTCGAGCGTCCACCAGCGGTCGTGGCGGTACCCACCGTCGCCCATAAAGTCGAGGAACTGCCCATTGGTGACGGGGGCGGTGTCCATCCAGAAGGCGGGGACGTCCACCTCGTGGGCCGGCCGCTCGTTGTCGTACGCCCAAGGGTCGTCGTCGGTGCCCATCGTGAACGGCCCACCGGGTACGAGAACCTCACGGCTCCGGAGCACCTCCCCGCCGGGGGGCGGCGGGGCCACCGGGTGGTACGCCTCGTCCTCCATGAGCTGAAGCGTGGCCAGCATCGTCTCGTCGTGCTGGTGCTCGTGCTGGATGACCATGCCGTACACGCGACCGCCGGCGAGAAGGGGAGCGTCCTCAGCCAGCTCCAGGCGATCGAGGGTATCCAGCACCCGACCCCGCACCTCGGTGAGATACCGGCGGGCCCGGTCGGGAGGCAGGAGCGGGAGCGCAGGACGGTTCTTGCGGGGGTGACGGAAGGCGTCGTACAGCGGATCGAGCGACGCATCGATGGGGGGTACCCCGGTGATCGCCCGCAGGAGCCACAGCTCCTCGTAGTTGCCCACATGGGCCAGGTCCCAGGCCAGCGGCGACATGATGGGGGAGATCTGGCGCAGCAGGTCGTGGTCCGAGAGGGGCGCGAGGAGCTCCAGCGACCGCCGCCGGGCCGAATCGAGTTCGCCAGCCACCAATTCCTTGACGTCCACGGAGTCGGCAGTGTACGGGCAAACTCGCTGGCGCCACCGTCCACCCCGTGGCACGATCCGACCCATGACCGACACCGAACGCCGCAGCCGGGACGTCACCGACGGCTTCGAGCGGGCGCCGGCGCGGGCCATGCTGCGCGCAATAGGCATGACCGACGACGACTGGTCCAAGCCCCAGGTCGGTGTGGCCAGCAGCTGGAACGAGGTCACCCCCTGCAACATGCCTCTCGACCGGCTGGCGAAGCGGGCCAAGGAAGGCGTCCGGGACGCCGGGGGATTTCCCATCGAGTTCGTCACCATCGCCATTTCTGACGGGATCTCCATGGGTCACGAGGGCATGCGGGCATCCCTCGTGAGCCGCGAGATCATCGCCGACTCCGTCGAGTGCGTCATGCACGCCGAACGCATGGATGCCCTGGTCACCTTCGCCGGGTGCGACAAGTCGCTGCCGGGCATGCTCATGGCCGCCGCCCGGCTCAACGTGCCCAGCGTCTTCCTGTACGGCGGAACCATCCTTCCCGGCCGGGGTGCGCACGGGGAAGCGCTCGACATAGTCAGCGTGTTCGAAGCCGTCGGGGCCCACGCCGCCGGCTCTCTTTCCGCTGACGAGTTGGCCCTGATCGAGCGCAACGCCTGCCCGACGGTGGGGGCGTGCGCGGGGATGTTCACGGCCAACACCATGGCCTCGGTGGCCGAGGCGCTGGGGATGAGCCTGCCCGGGTCGTCTTCCGCTCCGGCGGTCGATCGCCGTCGCGACGACCTCGCCTACGCCAGCGGCCAGGCCGTGCTCAACCTGTTCGAGGCGGGAATCCGGCCCCGACAGATCCTGACCAGAGCGGCGTTCCACAACGCCATCGCCGTGGTCAACGCCGTCGGAGGTTCCACCAACGCCGTCCTCCACCTGCTGGCCATCGCCAACGAAGCCCGGGTGGAGCTCGAGCTGGAGGACTTCAACCGGGTCGGTTGCCGGGTCGCTCATATCGCCGACATGAAGCCCCATGGCCGCTACCACATGATCGATCTCGACCGGGTCGGCGGTGTTCCGGTGGTGATGCGAGAGCTCCTCGAAGCGGGGCTGCTCGACGGGGACTGCCTGACGGTCACCGGGAAGACCGTCGCCGAGAACCTGGCCGCGCTGGACCCACCGAAGCCCGATGGCGACGTCGTGCACCCCCTGTCCGATCCCATTCACCTCCAGGGCGGCCTCGCCGTACTTCGGGGCTCCCTGGCGCCGAACGGCGCCGTGGTAAAGGTCGCCGGGCTGGACAACCTTCGTTTCGAGGGCACGGCTCGCGTGTTCGAGGGCGAGGAGGCGGCCATGGAGGGCATCCTCGCCGGCCGCATACTTCCCGGCGACGTCGTCGTGATCCGCTACGAGGGCCCGAAGGGGGGGCCGGGGATGAAGGAGATGCTGGCCGTGACCGGCGCCATCAAGGGAATCGGCCGAGGAGCGGACACGGCGCTGGTGACTGACGGCCGGTTCTCGGGTGGCACCCACGGGTTCTGCGTGGGTCACGTGGCTCCCGAGGCTGTCGACGGGGGGCCGATCGGGCTCGTCGCCGACGGCGACCGCATCGTCATTGACGCCGAGACCCGGACGATCGACCTGCTGGTGGACGAGGACACGCTCGCCCGGCGCCAGGGCGACCGGAAGATCCCACCCCCCCGCTACACGTCGGGCGTCCTGGCCAAGTTCGCCCGCCTGGTCACCGGCGCCGACCGGGGTGCCATCACCGAGCCCTGAGGAGGCTCAGGAACAGCCCTCGGTGTAGGCCACGGGCTCGGCCAGGCCGGCCCGGAAGCTGGTCACGCGCTGGCCGTCGGTCTGGAAGATCATGCTCAAGTGCTTCACGCTGGCGTCCACTGGCACGTAGACGAGGTCGTGCCCCGTAGGGTCGTACTTGGCCGGCTCGACCCGGATCCGTCCGGGATAGGCCTGCTTCACCTCGTCCTCGGTGCTCCCGATGCCGATCCCGGAAACGGTGCGCACAGGGCTGGGCCGCATCTCGGGGCGCAGGGTGCCGATGTCGACTCGTGCGATCCGCCCGTTGATGACCATGAAGCCCACGCCGTCGGGACCGCCTTGGGGGTAGGCGTAGGTGCACTCGGGCCCGTACGGGTCGTCAGGACGGGTGCGGATGGGCGTCCCTGCCGCGGCCGACGCTTCGTCGAGGGTCATGCCGATGTCGACCGGCCCCAGACCATCGAGGCTGAGCCTGGTCTCGGAGGTCAGCCGCTGAGCGGGTGCGGGGGGCGACGTCGCAGGGGGCTTGACCCCCGCTCCCGGATCGCCGGAGGTCGTGCCTGGGGATCCGGTCTGCCCTGCGGCCCCGGCCGTGGTGCTCGGCGCGGGGGCGGCCGTGCTGGGAGTCGTGACCCGCAGGGCCTCGGACCGCACCCGGCTGCCGTCGTCACCAAGGAGGACGAAGGCTCCGACGGCGAGAAGCACGACGGCCACCGCCCCGGCTGCGATCACCAAGGTGCGGCTCGGCTGTCGAGGGGGTGGCGTGGAAGAGAGTCGAGGTGTCTGCAGGGTCAGGTCGTTGTCCGCCGGTGCCATGAGGGTCTCCTTCGACCGAGGTTGTCGGGGTCATCGTCGTGCTGTTCCGTAACCTCCGCATCGCCGTCATGTATCGAAACGGCAACGGCCGATGTTGCCTTCGGCGCGGGCGACGTGCCACACTGGCCGGACCCATGGTCCGTACGCACGTCCTCGTACTCATCGCCTAGCGCACGCCGGCCGACGTCGCGCGTGCGCCTCACGACCTCCCAGCCGGGAGGTCGTTTCATTTTCCCGACAGGAGTGCATCTCGCAATGAAGCTGAACGGGGGGCAAGCCCTCATCAAGAGTCTGGAGATGGAGGGGGTCGAGGTCATGTTCGGCCTCCCCGGCGGCGCCATCCTCCCCGTCTACGACCCGATCATCGACTCGCCCATCCGGCACATCCTCGTCCGACACGAGCAGGGCGCGGGGCACATGGCCGAGGGGTACGCCCACGTCACCGGGCGTCCGGGCGTGGCCATGGTCACCAGCGGTCCGGCGGCCACCAACATCGTGACCCCCCTGTGCGACGCCATGATGGACTCGGTCCCGATCGTGGTCATCACCGGACAGGTGCCGAGCGTGGCCATCGGCACCGATGCCTTCCAGGAGTGCGACACCATCGGGATCACCCGCTCCGTCACGAAGCACAACGAGCTCATCACCGAGGCTCAGGACATCCCGCGAATGGTGCGAGAGGCGTTTCACATCGCGACCACTGGGCGTCCGGGACCGGTCTTGATCGACGTGCCCAAGGACATCGTCGATCCCAGGAACCCTCGCTCGGCCATGGAGTGGTACTGGCCCGACTCGCTGGACCTGCCCGGCTACAAGCCGACCACCCGCGGCCACCCCCGCATGATCCGGGAGGCGGCCAAGCTGATCGCCGAGTCCCGGCGGCCGGTCATCTACGCCGGTGGCGGCATCCTCCGGGCGCGTGCCTCTCAGGCCCTCCACGAGCTGGCCAGCCTCTGCGGCATCCACGTGGTCACGACCCTCATGGGCCGGGGCTGTTTCCCCGACTCGAACCCGCTGTGCCTGGGCATGCCCGGCATGCACGGCAACTACACCGCGGTCACGGCCATGCAGCAGGCCGACCTGCTCATCACGCTGGGTGCGCGCTTCGACGACCGCGTCACGGGAAAGGTTTCCGGCTTCGCCCCCCACGCCAAGATCATCCACGTCGACGTCGACCCAGCCGAGCTGGGGAAGGTCCGGCGGGCGGACGTTCCCGTCGTGGGCGACTGCCGGCTCGTGATCGAGGAGCTGGTCAAGGTCATCCAGGAGCTGGGCGGGGCGGAGTCGCAGCCCGATCGCACCGAATGGAACACGCAGCTGGACACTTGGCGGGCCAAGTACCCCCTCCACTACGAGCAGGGGTGGGAGGAGACAGACAGCCTCAAGCCCCAGTTCTGCATCGACTCGCTACGCGAGAACACGCCCGAGGACACCATCCTCTGCAGCGGCGTGGGCCAGCACCAGATGTGGTCCAGCCAGTTGTGGAAGTTCAACCACCCCAATAGCTGGGTGAACTCCGGGGGCCTCGGCACCATGGGATTCGCCGTGCCGGCGGCCATCGGCGCCAAGGTCGGGATGCCGGGGAAGACGGTGTGGGCCGTCGACGGAGACGGGTGCTTCCAGATGACGGCCCAGGAGCTGGTCACCGCGTCCTCCGAGCGTATTCCCATCAAGGTCGCCATCCTGAACAACGCCTATCTGGGCATGGTCCGCCAGTGGCAGGAGCTCTTCTACGAGGAGCGCTACAGCGAGGTGTACCTGTCGCCCGACCTGCCCGACTACAAGATGTGGGCCGAGGCCATGGGCTGTGTGGGGATGAGGGTCGAGCACCCAGAAGAGGTGGTGCCCGCCATCGAGAAGGCCAACTCCGTCGACGACCGGCCCGTCGTCATCGACTTCCGCGTCAGCTCCGAGGAGAAGGTGTACCCCATGGTGCCGGCGGGAGCGTCCAACGACGACATCATCCTCGGCCCCGACCAAGGCCCCGGAGGCCACTGATGCCCCCTACCAATCCTGCTCATCACATTCTCTCGGTTGTCGTGGAGAACAAGGCTGGGGTCCTGGCCCGGGTGGCGGGGCTGTTCGCCCGTCGCGGGTTCAACATCTTCTCCCTGGCCGTGGCCCCCACCGACGATGAGCGGTTCAGCCGGATCACGATCGTGGTCGATGTCGAATCCGCCCCCCTCGAGCAGATCACCAAGCAGTTGTTCAAGCTCATCCACGTGGTGAAGATCACCGAGCTCCATCCCGACGACTCGGTGGAGCGGGAGCTGATGCTCTGCACGGTGCGGGCCGAAGGGGGCATGCGGGGCCAGGTGATCGAGCTGGTCCAGGTGTTCGAAGGCCGGATTGTGGACGTGGGGCACGGCGACCTCACGGTCATGCTCGCCGGGCCTCCCTCGAAGCTCGACGACTTCGAGGATCTGATGCGCTCGTACGGCATCGGCGAGTTGCAGCGGTCGGGACGCGTGGCCCTGCCCAAGCTGGATCGTCAAGCGCCCCGGTTGCGTAGCCTCGGCCGCGTCGGCTGAGCCCCGCCGGCTTCAAGCACTTTCTGGACATGAACGAGGAGAACAGCCGTGGCTAAGGCCTATTACGAGAAGGACGCCGACACCAGCCTCATCGAGAGCCGCAAGGTCGCGGTGATCGGCTATGGGTCTCAGGGCCATGCCCACGCCCGGAACCTGGCCGACTCGGGCATCGACGTCCGTGTGGGCCTGAGAGAGGGCTCCGGATCGTGGGCCAAGGCGGAGGCCGCGGGCCTGCGGGTGGTCACCATCGCCCAAGCTGCGGCCGAGGCCGACCTGATCATGCTGCTGCTGCCCGACACCGAGCAGCAGGCGGTCTACGAGGCGGAGGTCGAGGCCCAGCTGGTGGAGGGCAACGCCCTCTTCTTCGCCCACGGTTTCAACATCCGGTTCGGGCTGATCCGCCCGCCCCGAGGCGTGGACGTCGCCATGGTCGCTCCCAAGGGGCCGGGCCACCTGGTCAGGAGGGAGTTCGACTCCGGCGGGGGCGTGCCCGCCCTCATCGCCGTGTCCCAGGACGAGTCAGGGAAGGCCAAGGCCCTGGCCCTGGCGTACGCCCACGCCATCGGCGCCACCCGGGCCGGGGTGCTCGAGACGACGTTCGACGAAGAAACCGAGACCGATCTCTTCGGCGAGCAGGTCGTCCTCTGCGGCGGTGTGACGTCCCTCGTCCGGGCCGGCTGGGAGACGTTGGTGGAGGCGGGTTACCAGCCCGAGGTCGCCTACTTCGAATGCCTCCACGAGCTGAAGCTCATCGTCGACCTGATGTACGAGAACGGGATATCCGGGATGCGGTTCTCGATCTCCGACACCGCCGAGTACGGGGACTACACCCGGGGCCCGCGCATCATCAACGACGAGACCCGCGCCGAGATGAAGCGAATCCTCGAAGAGATCCGGGACGGTCGATTCGCCGAGGAGTGGGTGGCCGAGAACCGGGCCGGGCGACCGCGGTTCAACCAGCTCCGCGAGGAGGCCCGGTCTCACCCCATCGAGAAGGTCGGGGCCGACCTCCGAGCCATGATGCCGTGGATCTCTGCCGGGAAGAGCCGGCCTCAGGACGTCTCCGGGGGCTGACCTCCCCGTTCAGCCCGCGGCCATGCAGGTTCGGACCGCTTCCTTCAGGGCGTCGCGGCTGGCGTCAGGGTTCTCCGCTCGGACTTTCTCCGCGCAGGCTCGCAGCTTGGCTCGTCGGGCCTGCTGCTCCGGGGTCAGGGGGCGCACGACGCCCGCCTCCTCCAGGCACGGTCGGGCGGTGGCCCGGACCGCCTTGCGGTTCCCGTCGGGATTGGCCTGGCGGGCCTCGGCCAGACAGGCCTGGGCCTTCTCCCGCTTCTCCTGCTGCTCCGGAGTCAGCTCTCGGGGCGTGATGCCCCGCGCTTCCAGGCAGGCTCGCACATCCGCCTTGAGGGCCTCCTTGTCGGCCTCAGGCTTGGCCTGGCGGGCTTCCTGCACGCACGATCGCCGTGCCTCTCGCCTCTCCCGGCGATCGGGTTCGCTCTGGGCCCAGGCCACCCCCGCTCCGCCTGCTCCGAAGACGCCGAGAATGACGATGGCGATGATCCGCTTCATGAGTGGGTCGGGCTCCTCTTCGTGTCGGTTGCCCATACCTTCGTCCCCGGGAGTGAGCGGGTCCTGATCCCCGTGTTAGGGAAGTGTGAAGGTGCGGGCGGCCTAAGTCAGGGCGCCGACGACGTAATCGACGGCCTGGGTCAGGATGCTCACGTCATCGGGGTCGATGGCCGGGTACAGGGCGATTCGCAGCTGGTTCCGACCCAGCCCGCGGTACGACTCGATGTCGACGATACCGTTGGCCCGCAGCAGGCCCGTCACCGTCTTGGCGTCGACCGCGTCATCGAGGTCGACAGTGGCCACGACGTGGCTCCGCTGGCTCCGGTCGGCGACGAAGGGACGGGCGTAGGGCGACTTCTCGGCCCACCCGTACACGGTGGCCGCCGAGGCGTCGCACCGGCTGGTGGCCCACTCCAGGCCGCCGTTCTCGAGCATCCAGTCGAGCTGGTGGGCGAAGAGGAAGAGGGTGGCTAGGCCCGGCGTGTTGTAGGTCTGGTCCAGCCGGGACTGCTCCAGAGCCGTGGGCAGGCTGAGAAACGGGGGCGACCACCGACCGCCGGCGGCGAGTCGCTCCACCCGCTCGAGCGCGGCAGGAGAACAGAACGCGGCCCACAGGCCTCCGTCGGCGGCGAAGCACTTCTGGGGGGCGAAGTAGTAGACGTCAGCCTGGGTGGGGTCGACCCGGAGGCCTCCGGCCGCCGACGTCGCGTCCACTGCCACCAGAGACGCTGGGTCCGCCCCGGCTGGTCGACGCACCTCCATGGCCACGCCCGTGGACGTCTCGTTGTGGGTCAACGCGTACAGGTCGACACCTTCGGCCGGCCGCGGCTGGGGGTGGGTGCCATGGTCCGAGGAGATCACGTCCGGATCGTCCAGATGGGGGGCGGCCCGCACCGTCTTGGCGAACGACGAGGAGAACTGGCCGAAGACGAGGTGCTGGCTGCGCCGTTCGACCAGCCAGAAGGTGGCGATGTCCCAGAAGCACGCGGCGCCGCCGTTGCCCAGGACCACCTCGTAACCGTCGGGCAGGGCAAAGAGCTCACCGAGTCCGGCCCGTAGGCGGCGAATCACGGAACGCACACCTTCTTGGCGGTGGCTCGTCCCCAGGTAGGTGGGCGCGGCCGCGGCCAGGGCGACCACCGCCTCCTGGCGGACCTTCGAGGGGCCGCTGCCGAAGCGCCCGTCGGAGGGCCGGAGGTCGTGCGGAAGTCGGATGTCGGTCAATTGGATGATCGGAACGTCTCCTTGGTGTGCAACGATCGGTTGATGACGCCTACTCAGTCTGCCCGAGCCCGAGTCTCCCGCCGCGTGGCTGCCATCGAGGAGTCAGCCACACTGGCCGTCGATGCCAAGGCCAAGGCCCTCAAGGCCGCGGGGGAGGACGTCATCGGCTTCGGGGCCGGTGAGCCCGACTTTCCCACGCCCGATCACGTGGTGGCGGCCGCCGCCGAGGCGTGTGCCGACCCCCGCAACCATCGCTACACGGCCACCTCCGGCCTTCCCGAGCTCCGGGAGGCGATCGCAGCCAAGACTGCTCGTGACTCCGGCTACCAGGTCTCTGCGGCCCAGGTGCTGGTAACCAACGGGGCCAAGCAGGCGGTCTACAACGCCTGTGCCGCCCTCCTGGATCCCGGTGACGAGGTGCTGCTCCCTGCGCCCTACTGGGTGACGTACCCCGAGGCCATCCGCCTGGCCGGCGGCCGGCCGGTCAGCGTGTGGACGGACGAGGTCACCGGCTTCCGAGCGTCGATCGCAGCCCTGGAGGAGGCGTCCACCGAGCACACCAAGGCGCTCCTCTTCGTATCGCCCTCCAACCCCACGGGCGCCGTCTACCCCGCCGAGGAGGTCGAGGCCATCGGCCGCTGGGCCGCCGACCGGGGCATATGGGTCATCACCGACGAGATCTACGAGCACCTGGTCTACGGCGCGGCGGAGTTCACGTCGATGCCGGCCCTCGTCCCCGAGCTGGCCGAGCGGTCCATCGTCATCAACGGCGTGGCCAAGACCTTCGCCATGACCGGGTGGCGAGTGGGATGGATGATCGGTCCCCGGGACGTCATCTCCGCTGCGACCAACCTGCAGTCACACGCCACGTCGAACGTGGGCAACGTGTCGCAGCGGGCCGCCCTGGCTGCCGTCAGCGGCGACATGGGATGCGTCAAGACGATGCGAGACGCCTTCGACCGTCGCCGCCTCCGGATGCACTCCTTGCTGTCGGCCATCCCCAACATCACCTGCCAGGAGCCAGAAGGCGCGTTCTACGCCTTCCCCAACCTCACTGGCGTCCTGGGCCAGGAGATCGGCGGCCGCCGCCCGGCCACCGGGATCGAGCTGGCCGAGGTCGTCCTGGAGCGGGCCAAGGTGGCCATCGTGCCCGGTGAAGCCTTCGGCGCGCCCGGCTACGCCCGGCTCTCATACGCCCTCGGCGACGAGCAACTGGAGGAAGGGCTGGGTCGCTTGACCCGGCTCCTGAGCGGGGAACTGCACTAGCGGGTGGTCTGAGGGCCGCCTTGTCCGCGACGATGGGCCCCATGGCCCGGATCCTTGTAAGCGAAGAGCTGGCCGATCGCGGGCTGATCCGCATGCGGGACGCCGGCCATACCGTCGACGTCCAGCTCGGACTGACCCCTGAGGCGCTGGTCGACACCATCCCCGGAGCTCACGCTCTGGTAGTCCGTTCTGAGACCCAGGTCACGGACGAGGTGCTCGAGGCGGGCCGCGACCTGGTCGTCGTCGGCCGGGCCGGCATCGGCTTGGACAACGTCGACGTCGAGGCGGCCACCCGTCGCGGGATCATGGTCGTCAACGCCCCCCACTCCAATGTGATCTCCGCCGCCGAGCAAGCCATGGCCCTTCTGCTGGCCCAGGCCCGCAACATCCCTCAGGCCCATGCCGACCTGAAGGCGGGTCGGTGGAACCGATCCCGGTGGAAGGGGGTGGAGCTCCACGGAAAGGTCTTGGGTGTCGTCGGCCTCGGCCGGGTGGGCGCCCTTGTGGCCCAGCGGGCGTCGGCCTTCGGCATGCGCCTCATCGCCTACGACCCCTACGTGTCAGCCGATCGGGCCCGCCAGATGGGCGTCGAGTTGATGCGGCTCGAGGACGTGATCGAGGTGGCGGACTTCCTGACCGTCCATCTTCCCCGCACGCCCGAGACCATGGGGTTGATCGACGAGAAGTTGCTCCGGCAGGCGAAGCCCGACCTCCGGATCATCAACACCGCCCGGGGTGGAATCGTCGACGAGGAAGCCGTCCACCGGCTCATTTCCGAAGGTGCCCTGGGAGGCGCCGGTCTCGATGTCTTCGCCAAGGAGCCGTGCACGTCGTCCCCGTTGTTCGAGTTGGACGAGGTCGTCGTCACACCCCACCTGGGCGCCAGCACGAGTGAAGCGCAGGACAAGGCGGGAGACACCATCGCCGAACAGGTGATCCTGGCCCTGGCCGGCGAGTTCGTGCCCTACGCGGTCAACGTCGACGCCTCCGAAGCCTCCGAGACCGTCCGCCCTTTCCTGCCCCTCGCCGAGCGCCTGGGCCGGATCTTCGCCGCCCTCACGGAAGAGCCTCCGCAGCGGGTGGAGGTCGGTTACCAGGGCCAGCTGGCCGACTACGACACGCGCATCCTCACCCTGGCCGTGCTGAAGGGGCTTCTGGGAGAGCTGTCCGACGACCCCGTCTCCTACGTGAACGCTCCGCAGGTTGCCGTCGAGCACGGCGTGGAGGTGCACGAGTCTCGCCGTTCCGAGGGGCACGACTACGTCAATCTGGTCACCGTGCGGGGTGACGACCACGCCCTCGCGGGCACGCTCTTCGGCCTGCGGGATGAAGCGCGGCTGGTCATGGTCGACGACCACATGGTCGACATTCCGCCCGCCCGGCACATGGTCGTCGTCCGCAATGACGACCGGCCCGGGATGATCGGGCTCGTCGGAGGCCGACTCGGTCAGGCCGGCATCAACATCTCGGACATGGATGTCGGCCGGTCGCCGTCAGGAGAGGCGGCCCTGATGGTGCTTTCCACCGACCAGGCGGTTCCCGACGAGGTCCTGGCTGACCTCCGGGCCCAGGCTGGCATCCTGCGCGTCCACCGGGTCTCGCCGACCGTCGACTGAGCGCCTACGGCCGGCGGCCTGCGGTTTCTGCGCGGCGCGAGCCGCCGCGGTTACGTCGAAGGGGGCCGTCCGGAGTCGAAAGCCCGAAGGTACCGGCTGGTGGCGCCGTCGCCGGCTCCCGCGGTCGGGGGCAGAGGGCGCGTCGGCGGGCCACTCATCGGGCGGCGGCCTCCCCTGGAGGATCCGAGATTCCAGCTCGACCTGAGCCTCGCGCTGCAGAGCCTCGCTCAGGAGGGGATCCCGGCGTCCGCGCTTCCCCAGGAGGAAGGGCGCCAGCCGGTCCATGACAAAGGTTGTGAATGCCACATCGAAATCAGCCAAGTTTCACCCCGCGCGCGCACAGACCCGAAAAGAAAGACAAGCCCGCGCTTCCTTGTCAGCAGTATCGGTGACTGGGAACGGCCGCGCAATCGCTGTTCCAAACATCTAGGTTCTCGACATGAAGGCCCGCCGACGGTTCGGAGAACTGTCTACCGCTTGGCTTTGCGCAGCCCGTCGGCCGCGGCGCTGCCCTCGTCGCGGTAGCAACGGTCGGGCGTCGTCCTCTCGTAGGCGGCCATGCCCCGCAGGTGGAAGATGCCGCTCGAGAGCTTGCCCTTCACCGGGTGGCTCGACGGGCAGATCGCCCCTTTGGGGTCGACCCAGGCCTTCGCCACCGACTTCCGTACCGCTTTGGACGCTTTCTTGACCGACCTTGCGGAGGACTTCACTGCTCTCGCCGCGGCCTTGACCGCTGGCTTGGGCTCGGCTGACGCCGGGGGAGGGCTGGCCTCAGGCGCCTCAGGAGCGGCTGAAACCAATCCGGTGTCTCGGGACGGTCCATCGGACACTGCGGTGGGAGGCGGCGCGCTCGCGGGCGGGGCCTCGGGCCTCTTGAGGCTGACGCCCTGGAGCATGTGGGGGTCGACCAGGGGGGTTTCGCCGGAACGGCCGTTCCGCTTGGGCGGAGCCGCCCACTCCGTCCCACTGCTCAAGGGTGAGGTCGAACGCCGGCTCTGTACCAGCTTGAAGAGGGCGAACGCGATACCGGCGAGGACACCGATCCTGAAGCCCGTGCGGATGGAGCGGCGGATCACGACGAGCCACCCTACTTGACGAGTCGCCTGACAACTGCCACCATGCGACCAGATGTCTGCAAACGCTTTCTCCGTTCTGCTCCTTACCTAGCGGCGAGCGCCTCCGGTGCTCGCCTCCACCTCTCGTGCCTCCGGGCCGGGAGGTTTTTTCTTTCCCGCACACAACTGAAGTACGGAGGGCCTCATGAGCGAGAACTCCAGCGACGGGTGGTCGGACCCCGGCGCCCCGACGTGGTCGAAGGCCGAGCCGGGCCAGCCGAGCCGGCTGATCATCTTCGACACGACCCTGCGGGACGGCGAACAGTCACCGGGCATCTCCCTCGACGCGGCGGAGAAGCTGGAGATCGCCGAGCAGCTCGCCAGGGTCGGGGTCGACGTCATCGAGGCCGGGTTCCCAGTGGCCAGTGAGGGTGACTTCGAAGCCGTCCAGGGCATCGCCCGCAAGGTGGAGGGCCCCGTCATCGCCGGTCTGTCGCGCACCCACATGACCGATGTGGACCGCTGCTGGGACGCCCTGCGCGATGCGGCGCGGGCGCGGATCCACGTCTTCATCTCGACCAGCCCGAATCACATGGAGCACATGCTGAAGATGAGCCCGGCCCAGGTCGTCGAGGCCACCCGCACGGGCGTGGCCCGGGCTCGCGAGCACACAGACGACGTGGAGTTCAGTCCTCAGGACGCGACCCGCACCCCGCTGGACTTCATGCTCGAGGTCCTGCGGGCTGCGGTAGACGCCGGGGCGACCACGCTGAACATCCCCGACACGGTCGGCTACGGCATTCCGTGGGACTTCGGCGCCCTCATCCAGTACATCCGCCGGGAGGTCCCGGGGAACTACGTGACGTCGACCCACTGCCACAACGACCTGGGACTCGCGGTGGCGAACTCCCTGGCGGGGGTGCGGGCCGGCGCCCGTCAGGTGGAGGTGTGCGTGAACGGCATCGGGGAGCGGGCCGGCAATGCCGCGCTGGAGGAAGTGGTCATGGCCATCAAGATCCGCCCCGACCAGTTCCCGGGCATCGAGGTCGGCGTGAACACGGAGGAGCTGGCCCGTACCAGCCGGATGGTCAGTCGCCTGACGGGCTACCCGATCCAGTACAACAAGGCGGTCGTGGGGAGGAACGCCTTCGCCCACGAGTCGGGCATCCACCAGCACGGCGTCCTGGCCGAGCGCACGACCTACGAGATCATCGACGCCGGTGCCGTCGGTCAGGTGGGCAGCCAGATCGTGCTCGGCAAGCACTCCGGCCGTCACGCCTTCAAGGACACCCTCACCAAGATGGGCATGTCGGTCCCGGACGACACCCTGAACGCCGCCTTTGCCCGGTTCAAGGAGCTCGCCGATCGCAAGGTGCAGATCACCGACGCCGATCTGGAGGCGATCGTCGCCGAGGAGATGGGTACCACCGTCGGACAGGCCTACACCCTGGAGGAGCTGGAGGTCAGCGGGGGCACGGTCGGGACGCCCTGCGCCCGGGTCGTGATCTCCCAGGACGGGAGCGTTCTGGAGGCCTCGTCCGAGGGCGACGGGATGATCGACGCGGCATGCAAGGCCATCCGCGCCGCGACCGGCATCGACGGTCGCCTCACCGACTTCAACGTCTCGTCGGTGACGGGTGGTGTCGACGCTCTCGGCGACGTGATCATCCAGCTCGAGGCCGAAGGGGTGAAGGTCTCAGGACGCGGGGTCTCCACTGACGTGGTCGAAGCGTCGGCCCGGGCCTACCTCAACGCTGTCAACAAGGTGCGGCGGATCCGGGGCCGCGCCGAAGTCCGTCAGGCGGTCGTCGGGCCCTAGCCCCCGGCCGGGACGGCGAGCAGGAACCTGTTTTCCAGGGTCTCGGCCAGTCGCGCGATCTCGGCGACGAGGGGGGCCTCGGGGGACACATCGAGGATGCACGCCGACCGCATGTCGGCCCGGCGAACAGATCCGTCCTCGGGGATGGCGATCAGCAGCTCGCCGGCGTGAGCGCGGGCAAACGCTTCCAGCTGCTCGGCGTCACCAGGCCGGCGGATGCGATTGCCGACGTAGGCGACCTGCTGGATGCCGAGCTCGAGGGCCAGCTTGTGGGCCCGGTCGGCGGTCATCAAGACCTTGGCCGTCGGCTCGATCACCAGGAGCAGGATGTCGAGGTGCTCCAGCGTCCCGATGGAGAGATGCTCGAGGCCGGCTTCCATGTCAGCCACCACGACGGTGCCCGGGATCTCGGCTTCGATCTGGTCGAGGAAGTCACGGACCGTGACATGGGAGCTCCACGTTCAGCCCGAGCCCGCCCTCTCGGCCCGGGCTGCCAGCATCAGCGTCACGCCGTCGGGCCCTTCGTGGCCGTACTCCGCCAGCAGACTGGTGGGGGAGAGGTTCCTCGGAAGGAAGCGGACGGCCCCGGACTGGTCCAGGAACGGCCGCAGGCGACCGGCTGCCTCTTCACCCAATCCGGCGTTGGCGGCCAGGTTCGGGTCCGAATCGCAGTCGATGGCGATGACGCGGTGCCCACGGCGGGCCAGGGTGCGGGCTAGGACGGCCGAGATGGTGGTCTTGCCTACGCCGCCCTTACCCGAGATCGCCACCCGCACGGCGCCATTCTTGCTGGTCACGTCTACTGCCGCCAGGGGCCGGCGATCAGGGCAACAGGGTGCGGATGGGTTGAACCCAGGCGTGGGGGTCCTGCCCTGACGAAACGGCCATGTCCGCACCCAGCGGGGGGACGGCGTCCGGGGTGACCGCCAGCACGGGGATGAAGCGGCCACAGGCGGCTGCTCGGAACTGCATGCAGAAGTCCTTGCCCTGCTGTTCGCTGGCATCGATGAGGACCAGGGTGGGGATGAGCGACCCGCAACCGTCGGGCGTGATCTCGCCGAAGGCCCGGCTCTCGAACCGGCAGTCGGCGAGCGTCTCTTCGAGGGGGGCCACGGTGGTCTGGTCGAGCCCGACGGTCAGCACCACCGATGGCGGCAGCCCGGCGTTGCGACGGGCTCCGCCCAGCTCGGCCGTGTTGTAGTCCGCTTCTCGGGCCGGCTCGAAATAGGTCCTGTTCTCGAGGAAGCTCTCGGCGGTGGCTTTGGCGGCAAGGGCGGCCTCACCCTGGGGCAGGTCGACGGACCAGAGGTTCCACGACACGAACCCCAGCGTGATCGTGGTGTAGGTGATGACGGTGATGGCGGGCAGGTCGGTGCCCACGTTGGTGAGGCCCTTCGCCGCGAGAGCGGCGCCGACGTCCCGAAGGGCCGTCGTCTCCCGCGGGGGCTCCTCGTTCCTGACGATGAAGGCGTCGTCCGAGATCCGGACGCACACGTGCCACCAGCCGTCGAGCATGAGCACATCGGCTTCGACATGGAGCCCGGTCCCGAACGCCCGCCGGGAACTGCCGTTGACGAAGGCGTCGATAACCTCGAGATCTTCCACGACAGAGCAGGCTACCGGCCGGGATGACCGAGGACTGAGCGGCCCCTTCTGTTCCCCCTCACCATCCGGCGCATCACCACGTGGGGGCCGATGTCCGGGATGTCGAACTGCTCGCTCACCACCTCGAAGCCCGATGTCGCGTAGAAAGGGACTGCCGGCATCCGGGCGTTGCACCACAGCTCACCTCCGCCACGTCGTGCAACGTGCTCGACGCACGCGTGGAGCAGGGCGCGACCCACACCCCGGCCGCGGACCTCGGGGGAGGAGGCCATGCCTCGAAGCCGCCAGCCCGGCCCTTCGGCCTTGCCTGTTCCCCGTCGCTCGGCGTACAGCGAAGCGATCCCCACCAGCTGGTCTTCGAGGAACGCCCCGAGGTGCACGGTCGACGGGTGATCGTCGCCGGGATAGACCGAGGACTCGGCGGGCCGGCCGGGCCTGAGGACGAGCTGGCGCAGGGGCCAGGTCTCCGCCGGGGTGACAGAACGGACGGAGATGGCGCCCTGGCTGTCTCCGCTCACTTCTGCCGCGCTCCCTCATTCCGCACTCGGCCGGAGTCGATCGGTACCGTAGGCGCTGTCCGTCGAGAGGAGTGCGCTTGCTGTCACCCGATGAGATCGACAGGAAGCGGTTCTCGGTGTCGCGCCGGGGTTACGACAAGACGGAAGTGGAGGAGTTCCTCCACGGGTTGGCCGCCGAGATCGAGTCGCTGAAGCAGCGTATGGCCGCGGAGCAGGTCGCCCGTCGGTCGCCGCCCCCGAGAGAAGCGCCCCGCCCCGGCCCAAGCGTGCCGGCCCCACCGGAGCAGGTGCCGGGCGGCAGCCCGGCGAAGGAGGCGGCTGAACGGGAGGCGGCCACCCAGCGCGCCGCCCTGGAATCGGCGGAGAGGATGCGCCGCCAAGTCACGGAGGAGCTCGCTGCCGCTCGGTCAGTGCGGACGGCCGCGGAAGAGGCGGTCGAGCGCCTGCGGACGACGGTCGACGAAGAGCTGCTCTTCGTGCGCGAGGAGGTGGCCCGGCTCATCGACTTGGCCGCGGCCATCCGAGGGGAGGTCGGCCGGGAGACGGCAGAACTGAGAGACGCGGCCGCCCAAGAGCTCGAGGTCGCCCGCTCGGTCCGGTCAGCAGCCGACGCCGACACGTCCAGGCGCTATGAGGCGGCGGACCGTCAGTTGGCTGCGACACAGGACGCACTGGCTCAGTCCGACCGGCAAGCAGCCGAGATGCTGGCGGTGTCCGAGCGGGAGACGGCCAAGACGGCGGAAGCGATGCGCCAGACCCTGGAGGCGGCTCGTGAGCTGCGCGCCCAGGCGGTAAAGGCGCTGGCGCGGGCGCAGGAGGCCGCTCAACAGGAGGTCCGGGCCGCTCAGGATCTGCGTCAGGTGGCGCAGGCCGAGGTCACGCAGCTGCGAGCCGCGGGAAAACGGGAGTTCGATGCGGTGAGGGAGCTCCGGGCGGCTGCGGCCCAGGAGGCGGAGCGGGTGCGGGAGGCGGTCGACCAGGAGCTAGCGGCGGCGCGCGCCCTACGAGCGGCGGCGAGCCGGGATGCCGAGGACCTGATTCTGGCCGCCCAGAGGCAGGCGGCCGAGATCCACGCCGGGACCCGAGAGGCGATCGGTGCCGCGGCCGACGTCGAGGAGGTTGCCCGGCAAGCCGAGACCGACGCGGCTGCTGTCGTGCAGCGGGCGCGCGCTGAAGCGGAGCGCTTGCGGGCTGCGGCGGCCGAGGATCTGGAGGCTGCCCGCGAGGTGCTGACGAGGGCCCGCTTGGAGGCGGAGAGCATCAG
>JBHENM010000009.1:0-12852 GCA_046262035.1 Acidimicrobiales bacterium
GGCGCGCCGAGATAGACCGAATTGCTGACTCATATGTGTATTCCTCCGCTGTCGGAAATCCCGCCCCAGGGTGGTCCGCATTCCATCGTTGCGTGGCGGGTAAGGGCATCGTCGTCCGAAGCCCGCGGAGAAACATCGGTCAACTGGCCTATGCAGCCGGCGTCAACTGGCCTATTCGCAGCCGATCGGTCCGGCGAGCGGGAGCTCTCGGGCTACATACCTGCGGCGATCGCCCCTGACGTGACGTCCGCAGCTCGGCGCCGGCGTCTTCGGGGTGGACCCGCGAGGGTGGCGTGGCGGTCGTGGAAGTCGTGGATGAGGCTCTCCATGTCGACGAGGTCAGCCGCAGCCCGGTCCAGCGCTCGGCGGCCGGCGGCCGTCAGTTGGTAGACCCGTGGTATCGGACCTGAGCTGGGCAGCGACCAGACCGATCGCAGCATGCCGGCCGTCTCGAGAGAGCGCAACTCCCGGTAGACCGGCCCCGGCCCGGGGAGCTCGAATCCCGATTCCCTCAGGCGGATGGCCAGTTCGTACCCATGGCTTGGCTCCTCGGCCAAGAGGAGCAGCAGGTAGGACGGAAGGAGGGATCGTCGCTGGACAAGTCTGTCGTGTGAGTCGTGTCCCATCGTGCTCGCGCTCCGTTTTGTCGGGTTCCGGGCGCCCCAGTATATGCGCTGGGCCTACAGTAACCTGACGATTAGCAGAAGGCGAGCATTCCGTCCTTCGTCAGCCGTCGGGACTGGCTCGCGGCCCGGCCGGCGCTCCAGCCAGCCGGTGCACTACCGAGTCGGCGCTGAAGGACAGGGCTTTCTCCAGGTGGACGATCGTGCCCGTCTCGGGCTTGGACAGGAACCGCACGTCGTCCACCAAAGCCCGCATGAGCTGGATCCCTCGGCCGCGCTCGGCGGACGTGTCGGTGTCGCCGTCGTGGAAGAGAGACTGCCAGTCGAAGCCCCGGCCGGTGTCGATGACCCGGATGACGCACTTCTCCCGGTCGATGTCGACCCGGACCTCGTACTCGTCACCGGGGCCGGAGTGTTTGACGACGTTGGTGCAAGCCTCGGTCTGGGCGACGGCGATGTCCTCCTTGCACTCGTCGAGGGCGCCGACCTCATCGAGGGCGTGAGACACGATGTGGCGGGTGACCGGAATCGTCTGCTCGTCACGCGGCAGCATGAGTGAGAGGGAGATCTGCATCTCAGGCCGACCCTTCCTCACACTCTTGCTGGCGTCGAATATTGGCATCCATCGCACCCATGGGTCGGTCGAGTCCAAAGACATGATGCCCATACCCCGCCTTCCGTCTCGTCAATCGGTTCGGAGGTAACGGACTGATCGCCCGGTACTGTCCAGCGGGATGACCGCCGACGGGCCGCCCCAGGGGCCCCCCTCCCCGTCCCCGGCCGGTGGGCCAAGCCTTGGGCGCTCGGCCGTGGTCATGGCCGCGGGGACCACCCTTTCCCGAGTGACGGGCCTGGGCCGGCTCGTGGCCGCCGCCTACGCCGTCGGGGTCACCGAGTCCCGGTTGGCCGACACCTACAACATCGCCAACACGATGCCCAACGTCATCTACGAGCTGGTTCTGGGCGGTGTGCTGACCTCGATCTTCATCCCCGTGATCGTGGAGGAGCTGAGAACCCGGCCCAAGGACGAGGCGTGGGAAGCCGTGTCCAGCGTGGTCACGACGGCGATGACCGTCTTGGTGGCCATCACCCTCTTGGCTGTGGTCGCCGCCCCCGTCGTGATCCGGCTGTTCACGCTCCGGCTGTCGGGTGCCCAGGCCGCTCAGCAGCAGGAGCTGGCCACATTCTTCCTCCGCGTGTTCGCCCCGCAGATCGTGCTCTACGGCTTCGCGGCCGTGGCCGCCGGCCTCCTCAACGCTCACGACCGGTTCGGGGTCCCCATGTTCGCCCCCATCCTCAACAACCTCGTGGTCATCGGGGCCTTTCTGACCTTCGCCGCCCTGATCCACGGCACCCCGACCGTCCCCGGCGTTTCCGGCAGCTTGACCCAGAAGCTCATGCTCGCAGTGGGGACGACGGCCGGAGTGGCGGCCATGGCCCTCGCCCACTGGCCCTCCCTGCGCCGACTCCCGGGAAAGCTCCGGCCGACGTTCCAGTTCCGGCATCCGGCGGTCCGGAAGCTGGCCCGTCTGTCGACGGGGACGTTCGGCTACGTCATCACCAACCAGATCGGCCTCGCCGTGGCCCTGGTGCTGGCCAACGGGGTTCAGGGCGGCCCGACGGCCTACTTCATGGCCTTCGCCTTCTTCCAACTGCCGTACGGGATCGCCACGGTGTCGATCATGACGGCAATGGTTCCCACCCTTTCGGCGCAGTACGTCGACGGGGACGTCGCCGGCTTCAGGGCTCGCACCGCCGGCGGACTGAGGGCCATGGCGTTGCTCATGATCCCGGCCACGGCCGTCTACCTCGTGCTCTCGCGACCCCTCATCCGGACCCTGCTGGAACACGGGGTGATGGAGGCCGAGAGCAGCCATCTGGTGGCCTCGACCCTCGACACGCTGGCCATCGGCCTCCTCCCGTTCTCAGCGTTCCTCCTGCTGCTGCGGGCGTTCTACGCCCGCCAGGACACCAAGACGCCCATGCTCATCAACATCGCCGGAAACCTCGCCTACCTGGTGTTCTCCTTCGCCCTGTTCCCCGCCTTCGACGTGCGAGGCCTGGGCGTGGCCCACACCCTCTGTTACGCCATCGCCGCCGCCCTCGCCGGGGTCCTGCTCGCTCGCCGGGTCGGCGGCCTCGAAATCCGCCATACGTTGCGGGAGATGGTCAAGATCACGGGTGCGGCCGTGGTGTCGGCATTGGCCATGGCCACGGTCGTCTGGACCGTGGCCTCGGCCGTCGGCCCGGGAACCACACGATCTCTCATCCAACTGGTGCTTGGGGGCGCCCTCGGCCTGCTGACCTTCCTCGTCGCCGCCCGGGCGATCGGCGTGGAGGACCTCTCCCTCTTCGCCCGGCTGCTCAATCGGAGGAAGCGCGACACAGGCGCGGCAACCCCCGGCTAGCCTCGATCCCGTGGTCGGGGTGTGGCCGGCGGGCCCCAACGGAGGATGGACGACGTGAGCCGTCGCTGGATCATCACCATCGCCGGGGTCACCGTATTCCTGCTCCTCGCGGGCGCGGGAGCCATCTGGGCCACCGTTTATGACCGGAACGCCTCCGGTCGCCTGCTTCCCGACACCCTGATCCAGGGCGTGCCCGTGGGCGGCCTGAAGGCTGAGGATGCCATCCAGCTCCTGAAGGATCGACTGGAGACACCACTGCGCAGGCCGGTCCAGCTCAAGGCGGGCGAGTTCGAGGTGTCGACCACCGCCTGGGACCTGGGCTTGCAGGTGGACGTGCGAGGTGCGGTCCGGCGAGCCCTCGGCCAGGCCGACGGCAGCCTGCCCACGCGACTGTGGAAGAGGCTCTTCAGCCACCCCGAGCGGGTGGTCGAGGCCGTTCCCCGGTGGCGCGAAGGGCAACTCGAGGAGGCCATCACTCAGGCCGCGTCCGCCCTCGCCCTCGCGCCCCAGGACGCGCGCTTGGAGGCTGGCAGCGGCTGGCTGAGTGTCGTTCCCGACCGTCCCGGGCGAGAGCTCGACGTCGAGCTCTCACGACAAGCCGTGCGGGACGGGATCACCCTCGGTGACGAGGTCGTGCGGCTGGCCACGAGGGACGTGCCTGCGGCCGTCGGCAAGGACGCCTTCCGCCAGGTCATCCTCATCCGCACCGGGGAGAACCAGCTCTACCTGTACGAGAACGGCACCATCAAGCAGCAGTGGCCGGTGGCCACGGGCAAGGCCGGGTTCGAGACCCCCACCGGCAACTGGCAGGTGGTCGAGAAGATCGTCAACCCGGTCTGGTACAACCCCGGAAGCGCGTGGGCCCGGGGGATGCCGGCGCAGATCGGTCCGGGGCCGCACAACCCTCTGGGCACCCGCGCCCTCGCTCTGAGCGCCCCCGCCATCCTCATCCACGCCACGTCCGATCGCAGCTCCATCGGGTTCGGGGCGTCACACGGCTGCGTCCGCATGGCGGAGGAGCACGAGCTCGAGCTCTTCAATCAGGTCGACGTGGGAACCCCGGTCGTGATCGTCGCCGCCGGGGAACCGAGGCCGCGGGAGAGCATCGTGCTCCCCGGCGACCCGGTTCAGGCCGCCGCCGTCCAGTTCTAGCTTCCCGCTCGGGGGGCCGCTCGGGCCCTAGGCGGCGGCGGCTGCCGCTCCCTCGGCTTCCAGGGCCAGGTCGAGCACCTCGGCCATCTCGCTCACCAGGTGGAACGTCACCTGCTCCCGGACGGCCTCGGGCACGTCGTCGAGGTCGGCGCCGTTGCGGGCGGGAAGGATCACCTCGCGGAGGCCGGCCCGGTGGGCGGCCAGCACCTTCTGCTTGACGCCCCCGATGGGCAGGACACGGCCCTGGAGGGTGACCTCACCGGTCATACCCACCGTCGACCGGACCGGGCGTCCCGAGAGCAGGCTCGCAAGGGCGGTGGCCATGGTGATGCCGGCCGAAGGCCCGTCCTTGGGCACGGCTCCGGCGGGGACGTGCAAGTGGAAGCGGGAGCCGGCCACATCAGCCGGCAGGTGGGAACGCACGTAGGTGAGGGCGATCTCCGCCGACTCCTTCATGACGTCTCCCAGCTGACCGGTCAGCACCAGCCGAGATCCCTCACCCGACGAGGGCAGGGCCGTCGCCTCGATGAACAGCACGTCCCCTCCGACGCCGGTGACGGCCAGGCCGGTCGCCACGCCTGGCACCGACGTCCGTTCGGCCGCCTCGAAGAAGAACCGGGGCCGGCCCAGGTAAGTGCGGACATCCTCGGCGTCGACCGTGACCGGCGCGGCCAGGTCGCCCGATGCCAGGCGGGTCGCCACCTTGCGCAGGACCTTGCCCAGCTCGCGCTCCAGGTTCCGGACGCCCGCCTCCCGGGTGTAGTCGGCGACGATCTGGCGAAGGGCGCCGTCGGTCACGGTGCACTCCTCGCACCCGAGTCCGTTGCGGTCGCGCTGGCGGTCGAGCAGGTGGTCACGGGCGATGGCGACCTTCTCGTCCTCGATGTACCCGTCCAGGCTGATGACCTCCATGCGGTCCAGCAGGGGGCTGGGGATCGTCTCCACCACGTTGGCCGTGGCGACGAACAGCACGTCGGACAGGTCGAGGTCGATCTCCAGGTAGTGGTCCCGGAACGTGTGGTTCTGAGCCGGGTCGAGGACCTCGAGCAGGGCGGGACGACGGGTCGCCCCGCCAGTCGCTCCCGAGCTTGTCGACCTCGTCCAGGAGGAAGACCGGGTTCATGGTGCCGGCCTCCCTCAGGGCCCGCACGATCCGGCCGGGCTGAGCCCCGACGTACGTGCGCCGGTGCCCGCGGATCTCGGCCTCGTCCCGCACGCCGCCCAAGGCGACACGAACGAACTTCCGTCCCAGGGCCCGTGCGACCGACTCGCCGAGGGAGGTCTTGCCCACGCCGGGCGGGCCCACGAGGGCCACGATCGCTCCCGAGCCCCGGCCGCTGGCCGGCCCGAGACCCCGGTCGGCCCGCAGCTTGCGCACGGCCAGGTACTCGACGATCCGGTCCTTCACGTCGTCCAGGCCCGTGTGGTCGGCGTTCAGGATCTCCCGGGCCTCACCGACGTCCAAGCGGTCGTCCGACCGGGTGCCCCACGGGATCTCCAGGACCGTGTCCAGCCACGAGCGGATCCAGCCGTGCTCCGGGCTCTGCTCGCTCGTCCGCTCCAGCCGGCCCAGCTCGCGCTCGACCGACGCTCGCACGTCATCGGGCGCGCCCGACTCCTCCAACCTCCGGCGGTACTCCTCGACCGCCCCCTCGCCGTCCGCCCCCTCCCCCAGCTCGCGCCGGATGGCCGCCAGCTGCTGGCGGAGCAGGAACTCCCGCTGAGTCTTGTCCATCCCCTCGGTGACGTCCTGGCGGATGCGCTCCTTCAGGGTGAGGTCGGCCAGAAGCTCATTGGCCCAGGCCAGGACCTTTTCGAGCCGCTCCTCGACGTCGACCGTCTCCAGAAGCTCGACCTTCTGCTCGAAGCTCAGATCGGGGGAGTACCCACCCGTGTCGGCCATGGCCCCGGGGTCGGTGATGCCGCGGAAGAGCTCGGCCATCTGCGAGGCGCCCCGGTTGTCCAGGATGTTCTCGATCACCGCTCGGTACTCTCGGGCCAGTTCGGACGCTCGGGAGGTGGCCGGCGGCGGGGGAACCGCGTCCACCTGAACCCACGTGGCCGACCCCGGGCCGGGGACACCCACGCCGATGACACCGCGCTCCAGGCCCCGCACGACTACGACCTGAAGGCCGCTGGGGAGGTCGCCGCGGTCCTCGATCTTGGCCACTGCACCCACCCGGGCGAACCGGTCGTCGAGGCGCGGCACCATGACCAGGCGGCCGCCGGAAGCCTCCGAGGCCTCCACCGCGGCCCTGGCTTCGGGGCTCTCCAGGGCGATGGTCACCACCATCCCGGGCAGCACCACCCCGGTGGCTAGGGGCAGCAGGGGGAGAGTCGTCGTCTTCAGGTCGGCCATGTCCTCACCTCAGGTAAGTGCGGGTATTGGATCAACAGTTGGGTGGTGCACCCTGTTCCCGAGGCAGACTGGCGGACATGCCTGCTGCCACGAACGGTGTTTTCCGAGAGAAGAACAAGGTGGAGGCAGCCGACGACGAGCTGCGGGGGGTGCCGGCAGGGACCCCGGGGGTCGTGATCGGGGTGAGCGGGCTCAGCTGGATCCGGTACCGGGTCCTCTTCGGCAACGGCGTGGAGCGCAACCTCGTCGACGCCAAGCATCTCCGCCCCCGAGACTGAGCTTCGGCAGGGCCTGCGGTCAGGCCGTCAGCGCACGGACGAGCCGATCGAGCTCAGACAGCACCGCCCGCATGTCGCGGGCCTCATCGTGCCCCTCCACCCTGGCCGCCAGCTCGGCCGCGATCGACCCGAGCAGCTGCGCATAGGCCTCCGACTGCTGAGGGTCTCGGCCGATGAGCAGCTGGGCCTCGCCTCGCGCCTGCGGCGCCTGCGAAGCGAGGATGGTGACCGCCTCACGAGGGCCGAAGCGCCCGGTGAGAACGCCGCTGGCCGTCTGGATCACCAGCTCAACGGCGAGATGGTCGGACTTCACACGACGCTCAGGCCGCAGCCTTCACCACCGACAGGATGGCGACGTAGTGGCAGACGGCCGCGGCGACGACCATCACGTGCCATATCTCGTGGTACCCGAAGACGGTCGGATACGGGTCCGGCCACCGCGTGGCCAGAAAGACGCTTCCGACGGTGTAGAGGAGCCCGCCCACGAGGATGAGCACGAGCTGGGCGTCGGTCAGCTGGCGGGTGAGCTCGGGCAGGATCAGGACCAGGAGCCACCCCAGGCCGATGTAGGTGATCGATCCGACAATGGGCTTCTCGGCCATCCCGGTCGCGGCCAGGACAACCCCCGTGCCCGCGGCGAGCCACACGACCAGCATGACGGACCTTCCCAGGCTGCCGCCCAAGGCGACCAGGCACAGCGGGGTATAAGAGCCGGCGATCATCACGAAGATGGTGGCGTGGTCGGCTCGCTTCATCCGGGGTCGGGCTGTGGCCGACCACCGCCCGCGGTGGTAGGCGGCGCTCACACCGAACAGGGCCGTGAGCCCGATGGCGTAGACGATGGCCGCCGTGCGAGCACGAGGGGATGCGCTGTCCACAACCACCAAGCCGGCAGGTATCGACAGGAAGAAGCAGACGAGGTGGAGCCATCCCCGCAGGAGGGGGAAGACGGCAGCAACTACCGCCTCGGTGGGGGAAAGCTCGTCGGGCCCACCCGTGTCCGGGACGGGGGTACGGAGGAGTTCGTTGGTCAAAGCGCACCGCCACTTCTTGACAGGCTGCGGCTGGGCATCGTAACGCCCGACAGTCCTGCCGGTATTAATGTTACTTGACTTGATGTAAGAATCGGGCCTACGCTGCGATCGGTGACCATCGACGAGCTGGCCCGACGGGCAGAGACCACGGCTCGCAACATCCGCAACTACCAGACCCTCGGCCTCCTGCCCCCTCCCCGCCTCATTGGACGGGTCGGCGACTACGACGACGGACACCTCGGCCGGCTGCGGCTCATCGCCCAGCTCCAGGACCAGGGCTTCTCGCTGGCCGGCATCGCCGAGCTTCTCCGAGCGTGGGGCGAAGGGCGGGGCTTGGCCGACCTGCTCGGATTCGAGGACGCGCTCACCGCTCCCTGGAGCGACGAGGAGCCCGAGGTGTGGAGCGTGCTCGAGCTCCTCGAACTCTTTCCTCAAGCGGCGACCGACCCCGCCATCGCCATCCGGGCCATCGAGCTGGGGCTGATCGTCCCCGAGGGCGACGCCTTCCGCGTCCCCAGCCCCAGCCTGCTGCGTAGCGGGGCGGAGCTCGTGGCCGTGGGTGTGCCCGTGGAGGTCACCCAGGACGAGCTCGCCGCCTTGCGAGCTGACGTCGGACGTATCGCCGCTCGGTTCGTGGCCCTGTTCGAGCGCTACGTCTGGGAACCGTACGTCCGGGAAGGCATGCCCGCCGAGCGCCTCCCCGAGATCACCGACGCCCTCCGACGGGTCCGCCCGCTGGCGGCCACGTCGGTGCTCGCCACCCTGGCCCAGGCCATGGAAAAGGCATCTGCTGCGTCAACCGCGATCCAGGCGACGTCCTCCGGTGCCGCCGACCGTCCGTCCGCCAGAGAGGTGAGCTGACATGCCAAGCCAAGAGACGACCTGGGACCAGTGGTTCTACGTTGCCGCGCCCTTCCAGATCTACCTGATCATCGTGATGATCCTCGTCGTCTACGGCGAGCACGGCGAGGAGCGCAACCCCCTCAAACAGTTCTTCCGTCGCATCTCCTACAGCCTCGAACGGTCCACCGGTTACCCCGGTTGGGCCATGGCCGGGACCCTCAGCGGGCTGCTCATGCTGGCCTCCGCAGCCATCGGCGTGTACTGGGACGTCGCGTACCACATCGACTTCGGGCGGGACGAGGCGCTCATGACGCCGTCACACACCATGATCGTGCTGGGCCTGGGCGGTCTCGTCTACTCCGCCCTCATCGCCATCATCTTCGCCACGCTGGACGACGCGCCCGTGGGTATGCGAGTGGGAGGACTGCGGGTGCCGTGGTCAGCGATCTCCTTGGCCGCCCTGGGCATGGGCGGGCTCATCTCCTTCCCCCTGGACAACATGTGGCACGAGGCCTACGGCATCGACGTCACCCTCTGGAGCCCGAGCCACCTGGGGCTTATCGCCGGCGGCTCACTGGCCACGATCTCGGTATGGCTCATGATCCGTGAGGGACGAGGCGAACCCACCCTTCTGGGCCGTGTCATCCAGGCGACGGCGCTGGGCGCGGTCCTGGTGGGCGTGTCGGTGGTCCAGGGTGAGTTCGACTTCGGCGTCCCCCAGTTCCAGGTGCTATACCTGCCGATCCTGCTCGCCGCTGCCGCCGGCTTTGCCCTCGTCCTCGGCCGGGTGGCCATGGGGCCCTGGGGCGCGGTGAAGACGGTCGTGGCCTACCTGATCATCCGGGGCGTCATCTCCTTTCTGGTCGCCGTCCCCCTCAACCACACGTTCCCCAACTTCCCCCTCTACATCGTCGGCGCTCTGGCCGTGGAGGGCGTCGCTTACCTCCTCGGAACCGAGAACCGCTTGCGCTTTGCGCTGGTGGCGGGCGCCGCCGCCGGAACCATCGGCCTGGCGGCCGACATCATCTGGCTTGGCCTCTTGGCCGACGTCCAGGCGTCAACCTCCGTCCTGCCCAAGGCGGCGCTGCTCGCGCCCGTCGTGGCGGTCGGCACCGCCCTCCTCGCCGGCGCCGTCACCCGACCCGTCCCAGGATGGACGGTGCGGGTCCCTGCCGTTGCGGCCCTAGCCGGCTTGGTCGTCCTCGTTGGCGCCCTGATCTATCCCCTGCCCCGCAACGTCGGGAAGGTGGACGCGGTGATCAGGCTCCAACCGGTAGGAGACCGGGCCAACGTGGAGGTCGAACTCGATCCCGCGGACGCGGCAGACTCGGCGACCGCCTTCGGCATCGTGTCCTGGCAGGGAGGCGGACGGGTCTCGGCCTCGTTACGGGAGGTGGCCCCCGGGCGTTACGTGTCCTCCCGGCCTGTGCCGGTGACCGGCGACTGGAAGTCCATGGTGGGCCTCCAGCGAGGTGACGAGGTCATGGCCGCACCTATCTACCTGCCTGCCGATCCCGAGTACGGCGAACCGGAGATCTCGGCCTTGCCTGAGCGCCGCACATCGTTCGTCCGCAACACCACGATCCTGCTGCGGGAGACGAAGTCGGGCCCCATGAGTACCGCGGTCGTGGCCTACAGCGTCCTGGGCGGGACCATCCTCGTCTGGCTGGGCCTGTTCGCCTTCTGCGCGGTGAAGCTGTCAGGCGAGGACGAGAAGCCCGGTCCCCGCTGGACCCTTCCTCGTGAGCCGGCGCCACCCGCGCCCCCGCCTGAACCCGAACCGCAGCTCACGCCGGCCGGGCGCGACAACGGCCGCTACGGGCTCGACCGCCGCAGCATCGTGGGCACTCTCGATCGGGAGTGAGGCGCCCGGCGGCGATACGCCCGTTGACCATCGAGGTCCCCAGGCATAACGTCTTCTCCGCGCGACCTAGGTCGCGGAGAGGGGGCGTCGATGGTCCGGTCTCGGATCCTGGCGCTGGGGACGGTTGCTCTACTGGCCGCCGCGTCCATGGTGACGGCCTTCTCGGGTCCCGCTACCGCTGATCATTCGTTCATCATGTCGGACGGCGTGTACCGCATCCCGTACGCCAATGGGACGAACGTCACCGTGTCCCGGGACCACCACGACCACGCCCCGGCGAAGGACCGCATCGACATGGGTGCCGGGGCGGGCTCCACGATCGTGGCCGCCGCCTCCGGCGTCATCCGCGCCGTCGTCGATTTCAACGGGAACAGCCCCGGCGCAGGCGACGGCGTGGATAAGGCCGGCAACCCCCAGGACGACTCCCTGGAGCACAGCTGCCAAGACGACCAGGACATGAATGGGAACCCCATCCCCGACAGCGTGGTTACCGGCCTCTGCCAGGAGTACAACAACTACGTCTGGATCGAGCACCCGAACGGCGAGTGGACGAAGTACACGCACTTCGGCACCGGGACGGTAACCGCCAACGGTTGGGCGGTGGGGATGACGATCAACGCCGGTGACGTCCTCGGAACGGAGAACGACGTGGGAGCCGCCAGTGGGCCGCACCTCCACTTCGAGGTGGCTATACCCACCGACCCGAACGACCCGACGCCGTTCAGCACCCTCGGCGGGTTCATCCAGGGTGTCAACGTGGTGCCCTACGTCTGCGACATTCCCAACAACATCTACGTGAGCGGCGGGGCGTATACGGCCGCAGACTGCGTCTCGCTTCCGGCGCCTGCGATTTGCTCGGCGTCGCCGGCGCCGGGGCCGGGTGCGATCATCGCCCTCCCGGGAGCGGTGACCGTCGGCACGGCCGGGCCCGATGTGATCTACGGCACGGCCGGGCCCGACCGCATCGCCGGGCTGGGGGGCCCCGACATCATCTTCGGGGGTGGTGGCGACGATGAGCTCTCCGGAGGCGAGGACGCCGACACGATCTGCGGTGGAGTCGGGAATGACTCCATCGCGGGCGGAGCCGGCGCTGACGTCCTCGCCGGTGGTGCGGGCAGCGACGACGCCAGTGGCGGGCTCGGAGACGATCAGATCTACGGATGGTTCGGATCTGACCGCTTGGCTGGCAACGCCGGCGCCGACACCTGCCTCCCCGGAGGAGACGCCGGCGACGCTATCGCCGGCTGCGAGTAGTGACCTGCGAAGTCAGGTCCTGGTGAAGGTGATGCGCTGGCTCCCCCTCGTGCACTCGTAGGAAGCTGACGGTAGGCCCCGGCCTTCCTCCTGACCCGTCCTCACGCAGGTGAACCCTTCTGCTTCGCCCCGCGGGGCACCGTTGACGGGTCCCAGCGGGCCGCCGACGCTCCGAACGACCGACTCGGCCTCCTCGCAGGACAGGCCGTAGGCCACGATGTCACCGGCCACGTTGTCGCTGTTGGCCGCGAATCCCACGTCCTGGCACTCGCCGACCGCCGGCGGAGCGCTGGATGTCACGTCGAACTCGCCGATGGTGCAGGCCGTGCACTGGTAGACGATCCGGTAGTGGCCGGCGGCCACGGGGAGCTCTCCGACAGAGCTCTGGCGGCAGTCCCCGTGCGAGGGGACGACGAAGTACCCCGAGAGGTGGCCGTCGGCCGTCACCGTGACCTGGTGGTCCGCCTCGGCGAAGAAGTCGCACCCAGACGGTCCACCGGCGAGCCACAGAGGAACATTCGGGGTCTTCCAGTGCTCCGCGGTGAACCCGTCACCGGTGATCGAGATCCGCTCTTCCGGTCCCGCTCCCGGGGGTGAGGCGATGGCGGTCGCGTCGCCAGCCGTCCGGCGCGCCGGGGTTGCCGCTTCGGCGACGGTGGTGACCGACGCCGACCGAGCCCTACCGGAATCCGCCACCGACGTGCTGCTACTGCTACTGACAGTGGTGCTGGTCGTGCGCGGCCGATCGAGGGTCGACGACGTCACGCCCGTGCCACCCGAGCACGCGCCGAGGGCCACGAGTCCGGCGATGCCAACCACGAGCACCCTGATGCGTCGAGCTGCTGCGCCACCGATCTGCTGGAAAGGATTCCTCCATCCTCTACTCCTTGGTTGGGCGAGCAGACGACTTGGCTCACTCCAAGGCCGCCGTGATCGCCGTGATGTTAGGAGTGGTTCTCGCTCGGGCTCGTAACCTGCCCATCTCCACACCGCGACAGGTCTGTTACACCCCGCCGCGAATTGCGCATGGACTGAAA
>JBHENM010000010.1:0-24204 GCA_046262035.1 Acidimicrobiales bacterium
CTCGTCATCTGCGAGTCGCCCCTGGCCATCACCCAGAACCGGATCGTCGACATCGACGACCTGCACCCCACGGTGGCGGCCCGGCTGATGTGCCGGTTCTTCAACATCGACAGCAGCCTGTCGACCCCCTACGCCGTCCAGACGGCCATGAACGAGATTGGCGCGGCCCGATTCGTGCTGGCCTTCGTCCTCGCCGCCCCCGGCCGCCTGCTGGGCCGCCACGGCGACTTCTACCGCCTGGCCGGGCGCCGCGCCGCGTGGATCGACGACATCCCCGGCACCATGCCTCCCTACACCCAGAACATCGTCCTGGGCCCCAAGGATCCCGACGAGGTGGCCCGTCGAATGGCCCAGGAGCTGGGCTGCGGCGCGGCGGTGGTGGACGCCAACGACCTGGGCAAGGTCGAGATCATGGGGGCGTCGGCCTTTCTCGACCGCGAGGGGCTCATCGAGGCCATGCGGCCCAACCCCCAGGGCAATGACGACGAGCAGACTCCTCTCGTCCTCGTCAGGCCTTGACGGACCTGTCCACGTGAAGCGCTTCCTGCTGCTGCTGGGCGCCCTGGTCGGAGCGTCGGCCGCGGGGTGGGCGGCCTTCGCCAAGTTCCAAGGCGACTCCCACCTGACCTACGAGGACGACTCGCTCTCGGGCCTGACCGGCGACAGCCGCACCTTCCACGGCGAGATCACGGTGATGAACCGGGGTCAGCAGGGCGGCGTGCTCCACAAGTTCTTTGGCCGGGTTCTGGACGGGCCGCCGGGGCGGGTCCTGGTGACGCGAAAGGGCAGCAAGCCCCCCGAACGGGGATGGTGGGTGTCCAACGTGATGAAGCCGGGCGATCTGTGTGTGGCCGAGGTGGACGTCGAGCTGGACGAGCCCGCCACCAGGCCGGTCGTGATCGAGCTGGACGCCCACGAGATCGGGCGCCGCCTGGTGGTGCACAGGACCCTCCGGGTCACGCTCCCGGCGACCGCCGGGTCGGCTCAGCCCGCGGTCTGAGCGGGATGCACCATGCACCAGGGGCCCATCGCAGGCGGGTAGTGTCCCCGTCACAGGTGGGTACGGGCCAGTTCAGATGGCGGCAGTGAGGACCATGAACCCAACCGGCAGGCTGGACCACGACCGCACGCCTTACCTGGACGCCCTGGTGGCGTACGCCGGGCTGGACCGCCTGCCGTTCCATGTCCCCGGCCACCTGCAGGGACGGGGCGCCCATCCCCTCCTCCACGAGATCTTCGGGCCGAAGCTCCTGGCCCTCGACCTGTGCAGCGGCCTGGGCAACTTCGACGGAGGGCCGGACTCGGGACTGGGCGAGGCCGAGGCCCTGGCTGCCGATGCCTACGGCGCCGACCACTCGTGGTTCCTCATCAACGGCTCCACCGTGGGCAACCAGATCATGCTGGCGTCCACCTGCCATCCGGGAGACGTCGTCCTCACGTCACGGAACACCCACAAGTCGATCATCGCCGCCCTGGTCGTGTGCGGCGCCCGCCCCGTCTACCTCCGGCCCGAGCTGGACGCCAGGAACCACATCGCCCACGGCGTCACCCCGGCCACGGTGGCGGAGACCCTCGACGCCCACCCCGAAGCCAAGGCCGTCCTGATCGTCTCCCCCACCTACTACGGCGCCTGCTCGGACGTGGCCGGGATCGCCGAGGTGGCCCACGCCCACCAGGTGCCCCTGCTCGTCGACGAGGCGTGGGGGCCGCACTTCCCCTTCCACCCCGGCCTTCCTCCCCATGCCCTGTCCCAGGGGGCGGACGTGGTGGTCACCGGCACCCACAAGCTGCTGGGCGCCCTTACCCAGGCGTCCATGCTCCACGTACGGGGCCCGCTGGTCGACCCCGACAGGGTCGAGGTGGTGGCCCGCATGTTCCAGTCCACCAGCCCGTCCTGCCTGCTCTACGCCTCGCTCGACGTGGCCCGTCACCAGATGGCGACCGCAGGCGAGGCCCTCCTGTCCCAGGCCATCACCCTGGCCGAAGACGCCCGGCTGATCCTCGACGACCATCACCGCCTGACCGTCCTGGGGAAGGACCTGGTGGGCTCCCACGGGGTGGCCGCCGTCGACCCGACCCGCCTGTGCGTGAACGTGACCGGAACCGGCCACACGGGCTACGAGGTGGAGCGGATCCTGGCCGAGGAGTACGGCGTGGTGGCGGAGATGTCGGACTTCGCCAACGTGCTGGCCAACATCACCATCGGCCACCAGGGCGAGGACGTGGAGCGGCTCTGCCACGCCCTGCGAGCGGTGGCCGACCGTCTGCACGATCCCGGGCCCGACCCCCGGGGGTTCCTCGAGCGCGGCCTGGTCACCACGCCCGAGCAGGTGTGCAGCCCGGGCGCGGCCTTCCACGCCCCCCAGGAGCGGGTTCCCCTGGCTGACGCCGCCGGGCGGGTGTCGGCCGAGCTGGCCGCCACGTATCCGCCGGGGATCCCCGTGGTCGTGCCCGGCGAGCGGCTCACAGCCCCGCTGGTGTCGCACCTGGCGGCCCAGGTGGCGGCCGGCTGCCGGATCGTCGGACCCGAGGACCTGGGCCTGCGCACCATCCGGGTGATGTCGGAGTAGGGCGTTCGGCCGGTTACGTCAGCTCGAGGCCCTCGTGGACGATCTCGAGCGACTGGATGGGGACCTCGGTGGCGGCGGCGCTCAGCTCCGGGCCCTCGTACTTGACCGGCCACCCGTTGAAGAAGTCCCAGCGGGCGGCTTCGGCGCCCTCGGGATCGAGGAGGACGACGGCCCCGTTGCGGGGATCGGCGTCCCCGCCCAGCACCCCCTGGTGCCACTCGAACAGGGCCCGCCCCTCGGTGGCGGCGTAGGCCAGGACGATGTTGTGGTAGCGGACGGCGCCCGGGCTCCTCTGTATGAACTGGGGGTTGGCCGCGTCCCGCTGGTCCCTCACCTCGACTTCGGAGCCGAGGCCGCGCACGCCCAGGATGGGGATCTCGGGGATGCCGTCAATCTCCACGCGGAAGCCCCAACCGCCCTTGCCCATGGCGATCCCCCTAACCCTCGGCCAAGGCGGCGACGAGGTTGGTGGCCGTGTCCTTGGGTTTCACCTTGTACCAGGCCCGGCTCACGGTGCCGTTCTCGTCGATCAAGAACGCCGAACGGATGATCCCCATGTACCTGCGGCCGTACATGCTCTTCTCGCCCCACGCCCCGTAGGCCTCGGCCACGGCGTGATCGGGATCGGAGAGCAGGGGGAAGCCCAGCCCGTACTTGGTGTCGAACCGGGACAGGGCCTTGGGCTTGTCCGGGCTGATGCCGAGGACGGCCGTGTCGCCCACTCCGCCGGCCACGTCCCGCAGGCCGCAAGACTGGGCCGTGCAGCCGGGCGTGTCGGCCTTGGGATAGAAGTAGACGAGCACCTTCCGTCCCTTGAACTCTGACAGCCGGACAGGGGTCTCACCCTGGTCGAGCAGCTCGAAGTCGGGTGCGTCGTCCCCGGGCTGGAGTTGGGCCATGGACGGGAGCGTAGTGGGGCTCGGTCGCAACCCGAACTGGTGACACCCAGGGGGGTCAGGGCGCCGCCGAGTGACCCCAGTACGTCAGACGGAGGGCGGTGGGCCGGCAGGGGCGGCCTGGGCGTGGAAGCCGCCGTCCACGTGGATCATCTCCCCGGTGGTGGCGGGGAACCAATCGGAGAACAGGGCCACGCAGGCCTGGGCCACCGGGGTGGCGTCCCGGGTGTCCCAGCCCAGGGGCGCCCGCCCGGCCCACGTGTCCTCCACCAGGGAGAACCCGGGGATGCCCTTGGCCGCCAGGGTGCGCAGAGGGCCGGCCGAGACCAGGTTGACCCGCACCTGGTGCCGCCCGAGGTCGCGGGCCAGGTAGCGGGCGGTCGCCTCCAGGGCGGCCTTGGCCACGCCCATCCAGTCATAGGCAGGCCACGCCTGGCGGGCGTCGAAGTCGAGGGTGACGATCGAGCCGCCGGCGTCCCGCATGAGCGGGAGGACGGCCTCGGCCAGGGCCTTGAGGGAGTAGGTCGAGACGTGGAGGGTGTGGGCCACGTCCTCCCACCCGGCCCGGAGGATGTCGCCCCCCAGGCAGGCTTCGGGGGCGAAGGCCACGGCGTGAAGAGCTCCGTCCAACCGGCCCCAGCGGGCCGACAGGTCTTCGGTGAGGGCGGCCAGGTGGGAGGGCTCGGTCAGGTCCAGCTCGAGCACGTCGGCCGGCGTGGGGAGGCGGCCGGCAGCCCGTCGGGTGAGCGACAGGGCCCGCCCGAAAGAAGTGAGGACCACCTCCGCCCCCTGCTCCTGGGCGACGCGAGCCACGGCGAAGGCGATGGACTGCTCGGTGAGGACGCCGGTGATCACGAGGCGCTTGCCCTGGAGCAGCGTCATAGTGCTGGCCGGGACCGGCCTGCACAACGTTCGGGCACGCAGCCGGCCGGGCCGGTCATAAGGGCGTGTTCGAATGGCGGCCCGGGTGGGGGCGGCCGGCCCGCTTGGTCCGCAGCGAGGCCAGCCCGGCGGCCAGCACTCGGCGGGTGTCGAGGGGGTCGATGACGTCGTCCACGTAGCCCCGTTCCGCTGCCACCACGGGGGTGCACAGGCGCTCGGCGTAATCCGTCTCCAACTCGGCCTGGAGGCGTGCCCGCTCGGCTTCGTCGGCCACCGCCGTCAGGCGCTTCCCGTGGAGGATCTGCACCGCCCCGGGCGCGCCCATCACCGCGATCTCGGCCATGGGCCAGGCCACGCAAAGGTCGTTGCCCAGGCCCTTGGAGTCCATGACGATGAAGGCCCCGCCGTAAGCCTTGCGCATGACCACACACAGGCGGGGGACGGTGGCCGCGCCGTAGGCGTGCACCAGCTGGGCGCCGTGGCGGATCATCCCCCGCCACTCCTGGGCCGTCCCCGGCTGGTAGCCGGGGCAGTCGACGAAGGTGATCAGGGGCAGGCCGAAGGCGTCGCACGACTGGACGAACCGGGCCCCCTTGCGGGAAGCGTCGATGTCGAGGGTGCCGGCCAGCTGCCTGGGCTGGTTGGCGACGATCCCCACCGCCTGCCCGCCGAGGCGGCCGTAACCGGTGACGAGGTTGGCCGCGCTTCCGGCCCGTACTTCGAGGAAGGACTCGGCGTCGACCACGTCGGCCACCACCGACCGCACGTCGTAGGAGGAGGACGCCGACGCGGGGACGGCGTCGGTGGCCACCCGGGAGGGCCGGTCGATGGCGTCGTCGGTGGGCACGAGGGGTGGCTCGCTGAGGAAGTTGTCGGGCAGGTAGGACAGCAGGTCGGCGACCGCCCAGCGGGCGTCGTCCTCGTCGGGCACCACCAGCGAGGCCAGCCCGCTGTGGCGGTAGTGGACCCCGGACCCGCCCAGCTCGTCGCGGTCGGTGATCTTCCCGGTGAACTCCTCCACCGCTTCGGGGCCGCTCACGAAGGCGAAGGCGTCGGTGGTCATCACCACGTGGTCGGCCAGGCCGAGAAGAAGGGACGGGCCGCCCACGCACGGCCCGGTGACGGAGAGGATGACGGGAACCGCTCCCGAGGCTTCGCTGAGGGCGGCCGCCACCCGCCCCCACGCGTGGAGAGAGGGCAGGCCCTCCAGCACGTCCGCACCCGAGGTGGCCAGCTCCCCCACGATGGGCACGCCCACCTCGATGGCCAGGCGCACGAGGCGCTCGATCACCTCGCCCTCGGTCGGCCCCAGGGCGCCGCGGTGCTTCCCGTCGGCCAGGCGGAACCACGCCACCCGGCGCCCTTCCAGCTCGGTGAGGCAGGCCGAGGCGGCGCCGCCCCGGCGCCCGGCGACGGGGACGGCGGCCGGGGCGTCCAGGGTCATCCGGCCGGCGGTGCCGGGGAGAGGATGATCGAGGCGTTGTGGCCGCCGAACCCGAACGAGTTCGAGACGGCGGGAGCAGGTGCGACAGTCCGGGGCGACCCGGAAACCACGTCGATGGCCAGATCGGGGTCGTTGCGGTCGTGGTTGCCGGTGACGGGCACCACGCCTTCGCGCAGGGCGAGGAACGTGGCCACGGCCTCCACCGCGCCGGCACCTCCGACCAGATGCCCGATGGAGCCCTTGGCCGAGGTGACGGGCAGGGCCTCCTGTCCGAAGACCTTCACGATGGCCTCGGCCTCGGCCGCGTCGTTGAGGGGGGTGGACGTACCGTGGGCGTTGACGTGCCCGATGTCCGAGGGCTGGAGGCCGGCGTCGGCCAGGGCAGCCTGCATGCAGGCGACGGCTCCGACGCCCCCGGGCGAGGGGGCGGTGACGTGATAGGCGTCGGCGTTCCGCCCGTACCCGGCGATCTCGCCCCAGATGGGGGCCCCTCGGGCCACGGCACGGTCCCACTCCTCGAGCACGAGGAACCCCGAGCCCTCCCCCATCACGAACCCGTCGCGGTCGGGGTCGAAGGGCCGGGAAGCCCGCTCGGGATCGGAGACCCGCCCGGACAGGGCGCCCATCCGCCCGAAGGCGGACATGGCCAACGGCGTGATGGAAGCCTCGGTGCCCCCCGCCAGCATGACGTCGGCCGCCCCGTAGCGGATGATCATGGCCGCCTCACCGATGGCGTTGGTGCCGGCGGCGCAGGCGGTGGAGATGCACAGGTTCGGCCCCGTCCAGCCCAGCTTCATGCCGACGAGGCCGGCGGTGGCGTTGGTCATCATCATGGGGACCAGGAAGGGGCTGACCCGGCTCGATCCCCGCCCGGCCAGGACGATGGCCTGCTCCTCCATGGTCATCAGGCCGCCCACGCCCGTTCCTGCGAGCACGCCGCAGCGGGCCGGGTCGGCCCCCACGTCGCCCGCGCCGGCGAGGGCGTCCATGGCCGCGGCGAACCCGAGTTGGGCCACCCGGTCCGTGTGGCGGGCCTCCTTGAAGCCCAGGTACGGCTCGAGGTCGAATTCGGGCACCTCGCAGGCGAAGCGGAAGGCCTCGGGGAGGATGGAGCCGTCGAAGCGGCGGATGGGCTTGGCGCAGGGCCGGCCGACCCGCAGCGTGGCCCAGAACGAGTCCAGGTCGGTGCCGGCCGGCGCCTTGACGCCCAGCCCGGTGACGGCGATCCGCCTGCGGGGCGCGGCCGGCGCTGCTGGATCGGTCACCGGTCCGCCGCCTTCGGCGGCAGCCCCGGCGACCGGGGCTCTGTGCTCATTGGTTCGCTCGCCTTCGGCTCGCTCACCCGCCGGCCCCGCTCTCGGCGGGCGCGCCCTCCAGCTCGAGGACGAGGTCGGCCGCCTGGCCCACGGTGGCGATGTTCTCGAGCTTCTCCTCAGGGATCTTGACGTCGAAGCGGTCCTCGACGGCCATCACGAACTCGACCAGCCCGAGGCTGTCGACGTCGAGGTCCTCGTCGAAGCGGGCGTCCTCGGTCACCTTGTCGGCGGTGACGCCCAGTAGCTCGACGGCAACCTCGGCCAGCCCTGCGAGAACCTCTTGGCGCTCCATCATCTTCCTCCAGATCGTGGTGGCGACGGGCAGTTCGTCGGGCGGATGTCGCCGGCCGGGCGTCGCTTCGAACCACCCACTCTAATTCCCCATCCCCATGCCGCCGTCGACCGGGATGACGGCCCCGGTGACGTAAGCGGCCGTATCCGAGCAGAGGAAGGCGACCACCGAGGCCACCTCCTCGCAGGTGCCGAAACGGGCGAGAGGAACCAGCCTGGTCATCTCCGCCTGGCGGGCTTCGGCGAGGGCGTCGGTCATGTCTGTGGTGATGGGCCCGGGGGCGACGAGGTTGGCGGTCACGTTGCGGGACCCCAGCTCCCGCGCAACGGAACGGGTGAGCCCCACCAGGCCGGCCTTGGTGGCGGCGTAGTTGACCTGGCCGGCGGACCCCATCAGGCCGACCACGGAACCGACGGTGACGATCCGTCCCCACCGGGCCCGGACCATCCCCGGCGAGGCGCGGCGAATGGCGTTGAAGGCGCCGGTCAGGTTGACGCCGATCACGTCGGCCCACTGCTGGTCGCTCATGCGCAGTAGCAGCCCGTCCCGGTTGATGCCGGCGTTGGTGACCAGCACCTCCACCTTTCCCCAGGCCGCCTCCACCTCGCCGAAGGCCGAGTCGACGGCGGCGGCGTCGGCCACGTCGGCCCGGATGGCCAACCCCTCGGACCCCGCCGCCTCCACCGCGGCCCGGGTGTCGGCTGCGCCCCCCTCGTCGGAGGAGTAGCAGACGGCCACGCGGTGCCCGTCCTGAGCCAGGGCCACGGCGCAGGCCCGGCCGATGCCCCGGGAACCCCCGGTGACGAGCGCCACCCGTCCCCCCATCAGGCCCCGCCACCCCAGCGGATCAGGGCACTGGCCCAGGACATCCCCGCTCCGAACCCCGAGAGGAGGACGAGGTCGCCGGGGGCGAGCCGCCCGGCGTCGGCCGCCTCGGCCAAGGCCAGGGGGATGGAGGCGGCGGAGGTGTTGCCGTAGCGTTCGATGTTCTTGAACGTCCGCTCCGGGGAGATACCCAGTCGGGTGGCGGCGGCTTCGATGATGCGGATGTTGGCCTGGTGAGGGATGAACAGGTCGACCTGGTCGGGGGTGACGTCGGCCTGCAACAGGGTCCCGGCGGCGGACTCGACGATGGCCCGGACCGCCCGGCGGAACACCTCCTGTCCTTCCATGCGCAGGAAGTGGTCGCCGGCGGCCATGGTCTCGGCGCTGGTGGGCAGGCGGCTGCCCCCGGCGAGCACGGTGAGCAGGTGGGCCGCCGAACCGTCGCATCCCAGGTCCCAGGCCAGGAGCCCCGGATCGTCGGGGCCGCTCGGAGCGCCGCCGGCCGCCCCGCTCGGCTTGAGGACCACGGCACCGGCGCCGTCCCCGAACAGGACACAGGTGGAGCGGTCGGTCCAGTCGGTGATGCGGAGCAGCGTCTCCGACCCGATGACGAGCACCGAGTCGAGGGCCCCGGCGGCGATGAGGGAGGACCCGACCACCAGGCCGTAGACGAAGCCCGAGCAGGCGGCGTCCACGTCGAAGGCGCCGCAGCGCAGACCCAGGCCTTCCTGCACGAAGGCGCCAGTGAAGGGGATGGGCTGCTCGGGAGTACACGTGGCCACCACGCAGGCGCCGATGTCGGCGGGCGTGAGGTCGGCCCGCTTGATGGCGGCCGCGCCGGCCTCGATGGCCAGAGTGGCCGTGGTCTCGCCCGGGCCCGCCACCCGTCGCTCTTGGATGCCGGTCCGCTCCCTGATCCACTCGTCGCTGGTGTCGACCCGCTCGGCCCAGTCCTGGTTGGTGAGCCGGGCCTCGGGGACGGCGATCCCCCAGCCGGCGATGGCCGCTCTGCGTCCGGGCGGCGCCAGAAAGCGCTGAGGTCCGTTCACGCGGTACGAAGCCAGGCCACCGGCTGACCCTCGCGGACCCGCTCGCCGGCGTGGGCCAGCAGGCCCATCAGGAAGCCGGTGAACGGGCTACGCACGGGAGTCGAGTGACCGGCGCCGTCGACGAACCCGATGACCTGCTCCTCGTCCAGCTGGTCGCCCTCGGGGGGGGCGTGCTCCTCGGCCAGGGGCCGGAATCGACCGGAGGCCGGGGCCAGGATCACCCTTTCGGGCACGCCCAGACTCTCGCCCGACGTGAGCACGGTTTCCATCGAAGGTTCCTCCAGGAGGGGAAGAGATAGGGGTGCGTCGACAGTCACGGTCATAGGACCGCCGCCTCGGCCAGAACGGTGACATCGGCGGGCTCGGCCACCCCGCGCACCGGCACCCCGGGAAGGGTGCGGCGGGCGAGGCCGGCGAGCACGTTGCCAGGGCCGACTTCGACCAGCGACTCGGCGCCCAGGCGGGAAAGACTCAGCAGCGACGAGCGCCACCGCACAGGTGAGACCAGCTGGTCGGCCAGCTGGGAGGGCCACTCCCCGGGATCGGAGTACGGCTCGGCGTCGACGTTGGACACCACCGGAGCGGTGGTGGGGGTGAACCGGGTGGCAGCCAGGATGGGCTCGAGGGCGGAGCGGGCGCCGGCCATGAGAGGGGTGTGGAAGGCGCCGCCGACGTTGAGGGGGATCACCCGGCGCACCTCCAGCTCACGGGCCCGCTGGGAGGCGGCCTCCACCCCCTCGGCCGTTCCGCCCACCACCACCTGGCCCGGGGCGTTGTCGTTGGCCACCCAGACGTCGGGGTGGGCCTCGCACGCGGACTCGGCCACCTCCAGGTCGGCGCCCATGAGGGCGGCCAGTCGGCCCGGACGGCTGTCGGCCGCCTCCTGGGTGGCTTCGGCCCGGGCTGCGGCCAGGCGGATCCCGTCCTCCAGGGAGAGGGCGCCGGCAGCGACGAGGGCGGTGATCTGCCCGAGAGAGTGCCCGGCGAAGGCGACGGGAGAGGCGAGCTGCGGACGGACCGCCTCCCACGCCATCAGGGAGTGGAGGAACACGGCCAGCTGGGCTTCCAGGGTGCGGCTCAGGACCTCGGCCGGGGCGTCCAGGAGGAGGTGGGCCAGGGGCCGCCCCAGGGCCTCCTCGGCCCGAAGGACCACGTCCCAGTATTCGGTGGCGCGCCAAACGTCGCCCATGTGGGCGAACTGCGTTCCCTGACCGGGGAACATGACGGCACTACCCACGCATTGGCCTCCGCCCCGAGGAGTGTTCAGAGCTTCGACCCCGGCGACGCTCGGTCGGTTACACCGAGAACGCGATCAGGTGGTCGACCGGTCGAGACCGGCCCGGAGCTCGGCCACGAACTCGGCCGCCCCGCGGGGTCCGCCGCCCTCCACGATGCGCCTGACCAGGGCCGATCCCACGATCACGCCGTCGGCGGCAGCCGCCGCCTCGGCCGCCTGCTCCGGCGTCGAGACGCCGACGCCCAGGAGGACGGGCTTGTCCGTGCAGGCCTTCAGCCGGGCTCCCATGAGGGCGGCCGACGTGCCGAGGGACTCTCGCTCGCCGGTCACCCCCATGATGGCGACGCCGTAGACCCACCCCCGGGTCCGGGCGCAGATGACGGCCAGCCGGTCGTCGGGTGTGCTGGGGGCGGCGAGGAGGATGGTCTCCACGCCGCAGGCGTCGGCCGGGGCCGCCCACTCCTCGAGCTCGTCGACGGGAAGGTCGGGCAGGATGGCCCCCGCCACTCCGGCGTCGGCCAGGGCCTGGGCGAAGTGGGCGGGACCGGGCCGGAAGGCCACGTTCCAGTAGGTCATCACAGCCAGGGGTACGTCCACGTCCATGCCGCTGAGCCCGGCCAGCACCGTCTCCGGGGTGGCGCCCTCGCTCAGGGCCTGGGCCGACGCCCGCTGGATGGTGGGCCCGTCCATGACCGGGTCGCTGAAGGGGATGCCAACCTCCACCGCGTCGGCCCCGGCCTCGGCCACGGCCCGGACCACGTCGACCCAGTCGGAGCCGAGGCCGCCAGTGACGTAGGGAACCAGCAGCTTGCGCCCGGACTCCCGCTTGGCGATGAAGGCGGACTCGATCACTCCGGGCGGCATGCGGGAAAGCTACCGGTCGCGCCGCCTTCGGGGGTCGGGGCGGGCGGCGTTCAGGTTGCGGTGGCGGGCATGGAACTCGGCCAGGAGCTTCTCGATGTCGCCCATGTCGACCGACGCCTGATCGAGGGCCTTGCGCCCGGCGGTGGTGAGCTCGTAGACCCGGGGGACGGGGCCGGACCGCGGCGGAGACCACGTGGACCGCACCAGGCCGCCCTCTTCCAGCATGCGCAGCTCGCGGTATACGGGGCCGGGCCCGCTGAGCTCGAAGCCCCACTCCTTCAAACGCTCGGCCAGCTCGTAGCCGTGGCTCGGCGCCTCGGCCAGGAGCACGAGAAGGCATACGGGAAGGAACGGCCGCCGCTGCACGAGCCGGTCTGTGACATCTTGGGCCACCGGCGCCGCCCTCCCCTCGGTTCCCGAAAGTAAGTAGATGTAGCCCGCATACAGTAGCCCCACCCCTAGCAAACGGGAAGTAAATCGGCTTCGTTTACAGAAGTCTGATCACGTGATCGATGTCCTTGTCGCCGCGGCCCGACAGCGTGAGGAGCACGGTCGACCCTGACGGCAGCTCGTCGGTTCCCGCGGCCCGAACCACCCACGCCAGGGCGTGGGCCGGCTCCAGGGCGGGGATGATCCCCTCGGCCTGCGACAGGAGCTGGAAGGCGGACAGAACCTCGGCGTCGCCCGCAGCCACGTAACTGACCCGGCCGATGCTGGCCAGGAACGAGTGCTCCGGCCCCACCCCCGGGTAGTCGAGGCCGGCGGAGATGGAATGGGCCTCCATGACCTGGCCGTAGCGGTCCTGGAGGAGGTACGACTTCGACCCGTGGACCACCCCGGGTGACCCCTTTCCGATGGCGGCCCCGCCCTCGGTCTCCACGCCCACCAGCTGGGCCGGGGTGTTGACGTACCCGGCGAAGGTGCCGGCGGCGTTGGAGCCGCCCCCCACGCAAGCCACGACCAGGTCGGGATCGCGCCCTCCCAGGATCCCCCGGCACTGCTCTCGGGCCTCGTCCCCCACCACCCGCTGGAACTCCCGCACCATCCACGGGTAGGGGTGGGGCCCGACCACCGAGCCCAGGCAGTAGTGGGTGGTTTCGACCGTCGCCACCCAGTCGCGCAGGGTCTCGTTGATGGCGTCCTTCAGGGTGCGGCTGCCAAGGGTGACGGCCGTGACCGCGGCCCCCAGGAGGCCCATCCGGAAGACGTTGAGGGCCTGGCGCTCGACGTCGACCGCGCCCATGTAGATGCGGCACTCCATGCCGAACAGGGCGCAGGCGGTGGCCGTGGCTACCCCGTGCTGGCCGGCGCCGGTCTCGGCGATGACCCGGTGCTTGCCCATCCGCCGGGCGAGGAGGGCCTGACCCAGGACGTTGTTGATCTTGTGGGACCCGGTGTGGGCCAGGTCTTCCCGCTTGAGGAGGAGGCGGACGCCCAGCTGCTCCGACAGGCGATGGCACTCGGTGACAGGCGTGGGCCTCCCGGCGTAGTCGCGCAGGAGGGCGTCCAGCTCGGCCCGGAAGGCGGGGTCGGCCCACGCGTCCCGGAAGGCGACCTCCAACTCGGCGCATGCCGGCACCAGGGCCTCGGGCAGGTACCGGCCGCCGAACTGGCCGAATCGTCCGCCGGGCGCGGGGTCGGCCATGAGGGCCATCAGGAGTCGCCCCATTCCCAGTCGTAGGGCTCGTCTTCGAGGCCGGTTTCCTCCCGATCGGGGTCGGGGGCGGCGGCCTTGGCCGCCCGCACGAAAGCCCGGACCTTGAGCGGGTCCTTGCGGCCGGGCGACGCCTCCACCCCGGAGGCGACGTCGACACCCCACGGATGGACCCGGGCGATGGCCTCGCCGACGTTCTCGGGGGTGAGCCCTCCGGCCAGGATCATGCGCACCCCGTCGGGCACTTCGGCCATGCTCCAGTCGAAGACCTGGCCGGAACCGGGCGAGGGGGCGTCGAGGAGGACGGCGTCGACGCCGTAGTCGAGGGCCCGGGCCAGGGCCGGGTCTCCGGCGGAGAAGGCCTGGAAGACGACGGGCACCCGCTCCCGCACCCATTGGGCCTGGTCCGCCGTCTCGTGCCCGTGGAGCTGAGCCGCCCGCAGGCCGATGCTGTTCACGATCTCGACGACGCGACTGGGGGCCTCGTCCCGGAAGACCCCAACGGTGAGCACCTCCCGGGGAAGGCGCTTGACGATATCGGCGGCGTTGCCCACCGCCACCTGGCGGGGGGAAGGGGCGAAGACGAACCCCACGGCGTCGGCACCCATGGCCACCGCGAGCAGGGCGTCCTCCTCGCTCGTCGTCCCACACACCTTCACGAACATCTGGGACGTGACGCTACCGGGTGGCCGCCTTTGCCCCCGCGTCTTCCGCTCAGGGGGCCGCTCGGGCCCTCGTCCTCCGCTCAGGGGGCCGCTCGGGCCCTAGGCGTCCAGGCGGTCGTGCAGGAAGTCGTCGTAGGCGCCCAGGTCGAGGAGCCCGTGGCCGGAGTAGTTGAACAGGATGACCCGGGCCTCGCCCTCCTCCTTGGCCGCCAGGGCTTCGTCGACGACGGCTCGGATGGCGTGGGACGTCTCGGGGGCGGGGATGGTGCCCTGGGTGCGGGCCCACTGCAGTGCGGCCTCGAACACCTTCCCCTGGGGATAGGCCATGGCCTCCATACGCCCGGACCGCACCAGGTTGCAGATGACGGGCGCGTCGCCGTGGTAGCGGAGCCCGCCGGCGTGGATGGTGGGCGGGATGAAGTCGTGCCCCAGGGTGTACATGCTGAGCAGGGGCGTGAGACCGGCCGTGTCGCCGAAGTCGTAGTCGAACCGGCCGGCGGTGAGGGTGGGGCAGGACGAGGGCTCCACCGCGACGAGCCGCACGCCTTCGTCGGGCACATAGGGCAGGGTGATGCCGGCCAGGTTCGACCCGCCGCCGCAGCACCCGATGACCACGTCGGGCTGCTCCTCCCCCGCCATGGCCAGCTGCTCCTTGGCCTCCAGCCCGATGACGGTCTGGTGGAGGAGGACGTGGTTGAGCACCGAGCCGAGGGAGTAGTGGCTGTCAGCGCGGGTGGCGGCGTCACGGACGGCGTCGCTGATGGCGTTGCCCAGGGACCCGGGGTGGCCGGGCTCGTCGACGGGCGAGGGCTCCACCTGTCCGCCCCACGTCTCGATCATCACCCGCCGGTAGGGCTTCTGCTCGAACGAGGTGCGCACCATGTAGACCTTGCACTCCAGCCCGAACAGGGCGCTGGCGAAGGAGATGGCGCTCCCCCACTGTCCGGCGCCCGTCTCGGTGGTCAGCCGGGGGATGCCCTCGGCCTTGTTGTAGAAGGCCTGGGGCACGGCCGTGTTGGGCTTGTGCGAGCCCGCGGGCGAGACCGACTCGTCCTTGTAATAGATGCGGGCCGGCGTGCCCAGGAGCTCCTCGAGCCGCCGGGCCCGTACGAGGGGGGTGGGTCGCCACAGGCGGAGCACGTCCAGCACCTCACCGGGGATGTCGACCCACGGTTCAGCCGACACCTCCTGGGCGATCAGGGCCATGGGGAACAGGGGGGCGAGGTCGTCGGGGCCGACGGGTTGGCGGGTGCCGGGATGGAGCGGTGGGTCCAGGGGCGTGGGTAGATGGGGCACGACGTTGAACCACGCCTCGGGCATGTTCTCGAGGTTCCAGCGGGTGATGGTCATGGACGGCCTCCTCGTAGCTCGTTGATGGCAGCAGCGGGATCGGGTGCGGTGACCAGGGACTCGCCCACCAGGATGGCATCGAAGCCCTCGGGCACGTCGGCCCGATTCTGGATGCCCGACTCGGCGACGGCGGCGACGCCGGGCGGGATGAGGGGCCGCAGGCGGGCGGCGAGGGTCCGGTCCACCTCGAAGGTGCGGAGGTCGCGCTGGTTGACCCCGACGATGCCGGCGCCGGCATCGAGGGCCCGGTCCAGCTCCTCCTCGTCGTGCACCTCGACCAGCGCCGCCAGCCCGAGGTCGGCGGCCAGGGCCAGGAACCGGGCCAGCTCGGTCTCGGAGAGGGCGCTGACGATGAGCAGCACGGCGTCGGCGCTCATGAGGCGGGCGTCGGCCACGTCCCGGGCGTCGACGGTGAAGTCCTTGCGCAGAACGGGGAGGTCGCACCCGGCGCGGGCGGCCCGGAGGTCGGCGGGCGAGCCGCCGAAGTGGCGCTCGTCGGTGAGCACGGACAGGGCCGCGGCCCCACCCTCGGCGTAGGCCTTGGCCAGCAAGGCGGGGTCCAGGTCGGGGGCGAGGTCGCCCTTGGAGGGCGACCGCCGCTTGACCTCGGCGATAACCGACAGGCCGGTGCCGGCCAGGGCGGCGCGGAAGTCGCGGGGCTGGGGGGTGTCGGCCCGGGCTCGTTCGACCAGGGCGTCGGGGTCACGCCCGTCGGCCGCCGCCGCCTGCCGGTGGGCAGCGAGGATCATGTCGAGAACGGTCGCCATGGGTGTCGCACACCCTACGGCCAGGCGGTCATCCTCCGGCGTCGATCAGATCCTGGGCGAAGGCGATGAACCGGTTGGCGATGCGGGTGTCGACCTTCTTCCCCCGCTGTGCCTCCAGCTCGTTGATGAAGGCGCCGAGCATGTTCGCCTCCACGTCGTGGCGCCCGTCGTCGTGCTTTTTGTCGGCGTTGACGAGCTTGACCCGGAGGCTGTTGAACACGTTTCCGACCTTGCCCTCGGCGTGGGCCCGCTCCAGGTTCGAGAGCAGGCTCTCGGCCGTCGCTTGGAGCTTGAACGTCAGCGGCGTGGTCCCCCCGTTGCCGATGTTGTCCGCCGCCGTGACCGCGACCGTCCGGGTGCCCGGGTAGAAGAGGAAGAGGTCGAGCACGTCGCCGTCGAACGTCGCCCTTGTCTTGTTGGGGACGTTCGGGTCGCCGTCCCATCCGTCGATGGTCGCCGAATGCGAAGCGACACCCGATCCGTTCACGCCGTCGTCCACACTGAAGTCCACGGTGGTGAAGTCGTCGGTGTCGAAGGTCAGGCCGAAGGGAGGCGTGGCTCCGGTGACGACGGGCGGCGTGGTGTCGAGCCACACCTCAGTGGTCACCACTGCGCTCGGGGCCAGCGGGTCGGCCGGATCGCCACCGTCGTCGTCGGCGAAGGTGTGGCAGGGGTCGGCAGCCTGGACGTCGATGAAGTGCCTGCCGTCGCCACCGGTGATGGTGAAGGTCTCGCCGAGGTTGGCGTCCACCCAGGGGCCGGGGTTGAGCGGGTCGGTGTACACCCGGTAGCGAACATCGAACTGGCCGGCCGGGAAGCCCTGGCCCGTAGGCGTATCCACGGCGTCGAGGGTGAACACGTTGTTGCCTCCGACGAAGTGCCGCCCGTCCGGGTGGGTGAACGACGCACCCCCGGTCTGCGTCGAGCTCGGGGTCGGGGGGTTGGGGTCGTTGATCGGGTCCGTGCTGACGGTGTCGCCCAGGTCGGGGAAGTCGTTGCCCTCCGGGTTCGACGCGTTCTCCCAGTCGGTGAACAGGGCCCGGAACGTCGGGCGGAGGACGCACGACTCGAACAGGGGGAGGGTGCCGTTGCCGCCGTTGAGGGCGACGTCCCGAGACGCGAACACCGGAGCGCCGTTGAACCGCCAGGCGTGGTCCGAGTCGATCGAGCGCAGCCACGGAGGCGGCACCACGGCATCGGACGGGTTGGAGTCGAAGGAGTCCACCATCAGGTTCTGACCGGGACCGTAGGTGTTGACCGTCCGCCCCAGGATGTCCCCCAGGGCCCGGTTCAGCTCCGGTCCGTCGAGGAGCAGGAGCTTGGCCGTGACGATCGTGTTCTCGAGCGGAGCGAACTCGTTGATCAGGAACTCGGCCTGGTCGAGGAGCCGGCGGCTACCCACGTCGTGGTGCTGGGAGGTGAGGCCGGGCTGGTCGAAGCCGATGATGGCGTCGAGCCGCCCGTGCTCGCCGGCGCCGAACAGGCCGCCGACCTGGTCCAGCCCGTCGAGGGGTGCAGGCAGGTTCAGGGGCGGGTGGACGGGGTCGAGGTAGGACGCCGGGTTCTTGAGCAGCTCCGAGAACGTTTCCGGGTTGAACCCGAACACCTCCTCGACGGCCTCGTTGAGCTTGTCCTTCAGGAACTCCTCGAGCTCGGCGAGGGCCGTCTCGAGCGGGTTGGGGAAGTCGATGAGATCGTCGATGAAGTCGGAGATCTCGTCGATGAGCTCGATGACGGCACCCACGAAGTCGGGGGCGCCCAGCATGGAGAGCAGGTGTGGCTCGCTGGTCGTGAAGTGTGGCCCCAGCCGTTCCAGAAGGGTGTCGAACATGCCCACGCCGTCCTCGCAGTTGGCCCGGGCCGGATCCAGCTCCCCGCTGCCGACCTGGCCGCACGCCTCGTTCTGCTCGTTCCGCCGCGTCTGGGGATCGAAGAGCCCCTGAGCCATGGCCAGACCGATCTGGCCCCAATGCTCCAGGCCGCTGTCGATGTCGTCGACCCACGCCGCCAGGTAGGCGTCGATGGCGGCCTCGATGGCGGCCTCGACGAGGTTGGCGATCCCGGACGTGAACGCATCGAAGGTCTCGAACCCGAGCACGCCGAGGGCGATCGGGCACTCGATGAGGTCGGGCGGGAAGGAGCACTCGAACTCGACATCGGCGATCGCCTCCTTGAGGTCGTTGAAGTCGTCGATGATCTGCTGGATGTTCGAGTTGGTCCCCGCCTCGTCGGACAGGCTGTTGCGGAGGTTGTAGAAGAAGTCGATCAGCGGTCCCCTGTCGGCCGTGGGCTGCCCGGGAAGCTTCTGGGTGTAGTGGCCGGCGGCATCGACCCCACGGGCCACGAACACGTCGTAGATGAACTTGTCGGGGGGCGCGGCGTAGGCGATGCCGCGCGTGCTGTCGTCGCTGATGTCGGGGTTGCCGTCCTCGTTCAGCCCCGGAGCAACGTTGCGGTCGGGGTTGCCGTCGAATCCGGGCGTGGCGTCACCGATGTACCCCTCGACGATGATGTGCTTCACCGCGATCACGGCCTGCGCGGGATCGGAGAAGATCTCCGAAACCGCGGGGAACACCCCGCCGGAGAAGTCGTTCACCAGCGTGTGGGACCACATGTCACCGGCCGCGTGGGTGAGGAACCCGTAGGCGAAGGCCAGGATCTCGAGCTGCTCGTCGTCGGTGTAGGTGGGAGAGCCCTGGGCGGCCCAGGCGGACCCGAGGACGTGATCCAGCCACTGTCCGGTGTCCTTCGGGTGGATCACCGACTGACCCATGACCAGGTCGGGGAAGGCGTCGGGGCCGACGACACCGGCGTCGTACCACGCTCGCTTCTGGGACAGGGCCTGGACGAGGCGCGCCGGCACTGCGTACTCGCGCCCGAGGATCGTGACACTGCCGTTGTCGACGGCATCGGCGCGGGCGTTGTCGCCCGTGAAGGTGTGGGTGTACGGCTTCCACGCCCCTGCCGGTATCACCGTCATCACTCCGACAAACAGGAGTGTGACGAGGCCCAATGCACATGCCCGCTCTGCCCGTCGCACGACGCTCCGCTCCCTCTGCTGCGCTTTTTGAACTCGGCCCTCGCGGCACCCCCTCCGGGCCCGCACGCCTGTGATAAACGTAAAGGTCAGGCTCGGTTCAAACCACGGTGCTATCAGGCCTCTACAAATGGGGTGGTAGCACTAGGGAGCTGGCGTGCGGCGCAGCCCACGACGGTTTCTGCGGCCTCACAGTTCCTACGATGAGACCGGCATGACCGGCTCTGGGACGATCGTGGTCATCGAGGACGACAAGAACATCGCCGACCTGGTGGAGCTGTACCTGAGGCAGGACGGGTTCCGGGTCGTGCAGGCGGAGAACGGCGAGAAGGGCCTCGAGGCCGTGCGCAACCAGCGGCCGCGCCTGGTCGTCCTCGACGTGGGCCTCCCCGGGGCCATGGACGGGCTGGACGTGTGCCGGCGGCTGCGGGGAGACGACAACCGGGTGCCCATCCTCATGCTCACCGCCCGCGACGGCGAAGTCGACCGGGTGCTGGGCCTGGAGCTCGGGGCCGACGACTACGTCACCAAGCCCTTCGCGCCCCGGGAGCTGGCGGCCCGGGTGAAGGCCATCCTCCGGCGCACCGAGGCCCCCCGGGAGGCACCCGACGTGATCGAGGCGGGAGGGGTGGAGGTCGACATCGGGCGCCGTGAGGCGCGGGTCGGCGGGGCGGTGGCGCCCCTCGCCACCAAGGAGTTCGACCTCCTCCGGTACCTGGCCGAGAACGCAGGCCTGGCCCTGTCGCGCCAGCAGATCCTGGACGCGGTGTGGGGCGTGGGGTGGTTCGGCGACGAGCGCACGGTCGACGTCCACGTCCGCCAGTTGCGCAAGAAGCTGGGCGAGGCCCTACCCCTGGCCACCGTGTGGGGCGTCGGCTACAGGCTGGGATGAGGCGCCGGATCACCCTCACCATGGTGGGGGTCGTGGCCGGAGCCCTGGTGCTGGCCAGCCTGGGCACCATCGTGCTCGTCCGTCTGGGGGTGCGGGAGGACGCCCGGCGCGAGCTCCGGGGCCAGGCCGAGCGGATCGCCCTGCGCCTGGAGAACTTCCAGCGGGAGGGGGCGCTCCAGGCCCTGGTGACGGCCCGCATCCTGGAGGGCGGGAGCATCTTGCGGTTAGGGGGCCCGGCCGGGCGAGGCGGCCGCCTGCTGGGTGAGATCCCGGCCGGGCTGAGCGAGAAGGACCTGGACCTCGACCGGTTGCGGGCCGGGGGCGTGCAGACGGGCACGAAGGGGTCACTGGAGTTCGCGGCGGCCGGGGCCCAGCGCAACGGGGCCGCGTTCGTGGTGGTCCTCACCCGGCGGGTGGACACCCGGCTGCCGGGGGGGTTGTCCTTCCTGGCCGTGGCCGGCCTGGCCCTGGCCGTGGCTGCGGCCGTCGCCTCCGACCTGGGCCGGAGGCTCACCCGCCCCCTGCGGGACGCCCAGGCTGCGACCCGGCGCGTGGCGGCCGGCGACCTGGCCGCCCGCGTGCCCGTCGATCCGGGAGACGGCGAGGAGCTCACGGGACTGGCGGAATCCATCAACGCCATGGCCGTCAGCCTCGAGCGCTCACGCGGCCTCGAGCGGCAGTTCCTGCTGTCGGTGTCGCACGACCTGCGGACACCGCTGACGTCGATCCGGGGATACGCCGAAGCCCTGGCCGAGGACCGGGCCCCCGACCCGAGCCACGCCGCCTCCGTCATCCTGACCGAGGCGCGCCGGCTGGAGCGGCTGGTGGCCGACCTCTTGGAGCTGGCCAAGCTCGACGCCCGCCGGTTCTCCCTCGACGTGCGGAGCACCGACGTGGCCGAGGTCGTGGCCGACACGGCCGAGGGCTTCCGGCCCGCGGCGGAGAAGGCCGGCGTGCGGCTGGAGGTGGCGGTCGCCAGCGGGAACACGGGCGGGACCGCAGGCCGGCCGGCGGCGGCCACCGACCCCGACCGGCTGGCCCAGGTAGTGGCCAACCTGGTGGAGAACGCCCTCAAGTTCGCCCGTACCGCCATCGTGGTGGGAGCCGGGGAGGACGGCAGCCGGCCCGCGGTCTGGGTGGAGGACGACGGCCCCGGCATAGGAGAAGAGGACCTCCCCCACGTGTTCGAGCCCTTCTACCGCTCGACCCGCACGCCCACCCGCGAGGTCGGCACCGGACTGGGGCTGGCCATCGTCCACGAGCTGGTGGGGGCCATGGGCGGTGCGGTTCGGGCCGAGGCGGCAACCGCCGGGGGCACCCGCATGGTCGTCACCCTGCGCCCGTGGGCCGCGGGCACGGCCTAGCCACTACGGCAGTCGGGAAGGGGGACGGGGACCCGATTGGCGGCGCCCACGACCAGCTCGGCGGCCTGAGGCCCGGGGGTCCGGCACCGGGCCCGGAAGTTGGCCCGGCCGCCGGCATCGGTGACGGCGCGGTCGGGCGGGAACCCGATCAGGCCCGCGCCGAGCACGATCTGCACCTCCTGGCCGGCGCGGGGCGCGGCCTGGACCGTGCCCTGGTCGGAGACGCTGCCGGCGTAGACGAAGACCCCGATGACGAAGGAGTCGGCCGGCGGGAGCGGGTCGGGGTCGACCGAGGCCTGCACGGTGACGGCGCTGACCTGGGTGACGCTCAGCTCGACGTTCTTGGCCTCGTCGGCGGCCAGGAAGAACACCTCGGGCTCGCTCTGGACGAGGTCGGGCTGCTTCCAGGCCCGCACGCGGTAGCGGCCACCGCGCACCGAGGGCAGCGAGAAGGAGCCGTTGGCGGCCGACACGTCGGCCGTGGCCACCTCGGCGCCCACCAGGCGCTCGATGCGCACCACCGCGCCGGCGACCGGCCCCGCGGGACCGACGACGGTGCCCGTGATGCGGGCCGAGCCGGGGGAGATGTCGACCGGGATCGCCATCGTCGTACGGGGCGGGCCGGGGATGGTGGTGGGCACGGTCGTGGGGGCGAGGGTCGTGGGCACCGGCACCGTCGTCTCGACCGGCGCCGGGACCGTCGTGGGCGGGGTGGACCCGCCCCCGCTGCACGCGGCCGCGACCACCATGGGTATGACCAGGAACAGGCGCGCCCATGCGCGCCGCGTGCGCGGCACCGGGTCTCTACGACACCAGGGGCAGGGTCTCGACCGTGGCCGGGGCGGAGCCGCCCTCCCACGCCACGGTGACCTCGGCCGGAGGCGCGACCGACCGGCGGACGTAGCCCAGGGCCACCGGGGCCCGGCGGTCGAGGGACTCGCCCACGCTGGTCACGCGGCCGACGTCTTTGCCGTCCACGGTGACCGCTGCGCCCGAAGGAGGGAGGACGTTGGTTCCCAGGACGATCCCCCGCAGCCGCCGGGGGACGTTGCCTCCCCGGGAGTCGATGCGGGCCACCAGCTCCTGGCCGGTGTAGCACCCCTTGGTGAAGCTCACCGACTGGTCGACGATGCCGGCCTCGGCCGGGATGGTGGACTCGTTCAGCTCTCGGCCCATGACCGGGATTCCCGCCTCGATGCGCACCGACTCGTAGGCGTCGAGCGAGCAGAGGCGCACGCCGGGCGGCGGGGTGGGCGACTCCCCCACCAGGTCGGCGCCGGGAAGGCCGGGCCAGTCGGCGAGGACCACCGCGGCCCCGGCCGGCGGACCCGAGCCAGCGTCGACCAGGGCGTGGGCCTGAGGGCCCCGCACGGCCAGGCAGCGCCAGGCCCGCGGCTCGACGTCGCACTTGACCCGCAGCTTGAACCGGGTGAGGCGGTCGACCATCTGCGGCCCGAATCCGGCGTCGGTCTCGAGCACAAACCCGTCCTCCGCCTCCCGCAGCACCCGCAGGAAGGCGACCATCTTGCCCTGGGGCTGGAGGAGCAGGGCCCAGGTCGACCCCCCGAGCGCCATGTCGATGTCCTGGGAGAGCTGGCCCTGGAGGAAGGCGACGGCGTCGGGTCCGCGGACGGACAGGAAGTCGCGCGGCAGCCACACCGCCCCTACCTCCCGGCGGAAGGCCAGGTAGTCCTGGGTGACGTCGGGCACGGGGACCTCAGACACGGGACGCCAGTCCGATCCGCCGGTTCTCGGTCATCCGGCGAGCGGCGGGAACCGCAGCCAGAAGGGCGGCGGCCTTGTTGTGGGACTCCTCGTCCTCGGTCTCGGGGACGCTGTCGGCCACGATGCCCCCACCCGCCTGAACGGAGGCTCGCCCGTCGGCGGCGACGATCATGGTGCGAATGGCGATGGCGGTGTCGAGGTTGCCGGAGAAGTCGAAGTAACCGATGACCCCGGCGTAGGGGCCCCGCTTGGTCGGCTCCAGGGCGTCGATGATCTCCATGGCCCGGACCTTGGGCGCGCCCGACACGGTCCCCGCCGGCAGGGTTGCCCGCAGGACGTCGATGGGCCCCCTGCCCTCAGACAGCAGGCCCGACACCTGAGACGTCAGATGCATGATGTGGCTGTAACGCTCGACGGTCATGAACTCGTCGACCTGCTCGGTGCCGAAGGCCACCACCCGCCCCACGTCGTTTCTGGCCAGGTCGACCAGCATCACGTGCTCGGCCAGCTCCTTGGGGTCCACCACCAGCTCGGCGGCCAGCGCCCGGTCCTCCTCCTCGGTGCGGCCGCGGGGGCGGGAGCCGGCGATGGGCCGGGACACGACCCGGCCGTCCCGGAGCTGCACCATGGGCTCGGGTGAAGAGCCGACGACGGTGACCTCGGGATGGCGGAGGAAGTACATGTACGGGCTGGGGTTGACCTGGCGCAGCACCCGGTAGACGTCGAAGGGGTCGGCGCCCAGGTCGAGGTCGAAGCGCTGCGAGAGGACGACCTGGAAGATGTCGCCGGCCCGTATGTGCTCCTGAGCGGCCCGCACCGCCTCGCAGTAGGCCTCGTGGCCCACCGTCGAGCGGACTTCGGGCAAGGGATCGGACCCGACGGGCGGGTCGGCGGGCTCGTAGGCGAGGGGCTGGCCCAGGTCGGCCGCCAGCTGGTCGACGCGCAGGGCGGCCCGGTCGTAAGCCGAGTCGAGCTGGTCGACCGAGGCCCCCTCGGGCACGACCACGTTGTCGATCAGGTAGAGCCGCTGGCGGAGGTGGTCGAAGGCCGCCACCTGCCCGATGACGGAGAGGACGGCGTCGGGGTGGCCGAGGTCGTCGGGGGGCACGTCGGGCAGGTGCTCGACCTCCCGCACCACGTCGTAGCCCAGGTAGCCGACCACGCCGCCGTGCAGCGGGGGGAGATCGGCCATGACCGGCGAGCGGTAGGACTCGAGCAGGCTCTCCACCGCGGCCAGCACGCCCCGGTCGAGAGGGGTGCGGGCCGGCAGGGTTCCCTGCACGGAGATGCTGCCGCCCCGGGCCACCATCACCAGCGAGGGGTCTCGGCCCACGAACGAGAATCGCCCCCACCGGTCGCCGTGCTCCACCGACTC
>JBHENM010000011.1:0-26436 GCA_046262035.1 Acidimicrobiales bacterium
AGAATACAACCCGGGGTTATCAAGCTCGGTTGAACGACTCGCCGGACTACTTCCGCGCCGAGGCCGAGACGACCGGGCACCACCCCACGACCGCGTTGCAAGCAGCCACCTGCTGGCGAAGCCTCTCGGCCAGCGTGTCCACGCCGACCATCTCGGCCGTGGCCACGCCGAGCGCCTCGATGAAGGGGAGGATGCTCCGCATGGTGTGTGCCCACCACGCGTAGCCCGGATCGTCGTCCGAGCTGGCGAGGGCGATATGCATCTGCATCTTGGGGGTCGGCAGGCCGGCATCGAGAAAGGTCGACCGGAGCTTGAACCCCATCTGCGTCTCCACTCCCAACCGGGCGAGGGTCTGGCGGGCCCATTCGACCTGCTGCTCGTACATGGGCACGGCGGGCCACGACACCCTCGGACCGTCTTCGAACACGATCTGGAACTCCTGGAAGGCGACGATTCCTCCGGGGCGGATGCTGGCCAGCACCTGCTTCAGGGCCGCGACCGGATCCCCGAGGTACATCAGCACGAAGCGTCCGATGAGAGCATCGAAGGGCTGGCCGAAACGCAGCTCGCGGAAGTCGCCCTGGTGGAACTCCAAGTGGCCGATACCGGCAGCCGCAGCGCGCTGGCGCGCCAGGGCGACGGCGCTGGCGTCAATGTCGACTCCGATGACCGTTCCGGTGCCCCCTACGAGGGACGCCGCCAGCATCGAGACATCACCGGCACCACATCCGACGTCGAGCACGCGCATGCCGGGTTGGATGCCGGCGTCGACGAGCAGGTGCCTCGTCGAATCGGCGTGGAGCAAGGCCTGCTCGATCAGCCGCTGGCGCTCCTCGTCGGAGTGGCCCATCGCGTACACTGGATCAGCGCGTTCGTCGGTCACGGTGCCTCCTACCGCCGCCCGTGGTCTCTACCCCTTTCCTTCGTCGGCGTCTCGAAGCCGTCGTCGCCCTTTCAGCCCCTGCCCTTCGCGCAGAAAGTGGAGTCAGGGTGCACCAGCGATGGAGGTGCACCGGCGTGCTTAAGGCAGGACTTCCCTGTAGGAGCGCTTCTTGTCAACACCGCGCCGGCCCGAAGGGCGGCACCTTCAGGGTGTCCTGCGACGACGACGACGTCAAGCTCGTGAACAAGAGTGCCGACGTCGCGTACGACCGCGTGGTCGACGCCGTTGCGATTCTACCGACGTCGGGGCTTGGGCACGCCGGGTGCCGGGCAAGGGGACCAGTGAACCCAGGAACGAACGGGGTCCTGGGGTGCTCATCGCGAGCGGGCATCAACGATGCTCAGCCAAACCAGCGAGCACTCCTCATCTCCCGGGCCGGCTGGTCGCTCCGGCTCGGACCCGACCCTCGTCCTCGAGTCCCACTGCCTCAATGACGCTCTATAGGGAGGCACTGTAGAACCAATCAATCTACAGCGCCTCCCTACGCCACTTTTCGTTCAAGAAGTTACGTAGTCGCAGGGTCAGAAGCGCAGCGCTGGGCGGTTGAGCCTGATCAGGGGTGCGCTCTAACCGACTGAGCTATAGCCCCCGAAAACCCCAGGTGAGGGGGTGTCGGGAGGAACAACGGGATCTGCGTCGGAAGTCTCTGCGGATGAGCTCATCGGCTCATGGTCGTGAGTTTACGGTCGTCCAACCATGGGCCGCGCGCGCTGACCTTCGTGAGCGGGCGGGGTCGCTGCGGCGCTGGCGGCTGCTCCCTAGCATGACGGCGTGCCTGCCGAGCGGCTGAGGTTGCGGATCGGGAACCTGGCCAAGGCCGTCCTCGTATCCGGACAGGCCTACCAGGACCCCAAGGACGCCCTGAACGAGTTCGTCTCGAATGCCGCGGATGAGTATGTGGAAGCGGGCCGGCGGGGCGAGCGGATCCGCGTGATGTTGCGCCGGAAAGGCCGGTACCCCGTGGTCGCCATCGACGACGTCGGTCGCGGCATGTCCCCGGATCGGCTCCGAGCAATCGCGCGGAGCCTGTTCGAGTCGGCCAAGGCGGGTGATGAGCGCACGCTCGGCGAAAAGGCAATCGGAATTCTGGCCTTCCAACAGCTCGGTGGCCGCTGCGACGTCGTATCCAGGGCGGAGGGTTCCGACGAGACGTGGGTCCTGCGCCTGGAACGAGGGAAGGCGACGGCGCAACTCGAGCGGGAGAGGAGAAAGGCTCGACAGGTTCCCGGCACCACGATCGTGCTCTCAGATCTGGAACCCGACGTGCTTCGGGTACTCACTCAACGCAAGGTCGTCGACTACCTACGGGGCCGTCGCGGCCCGGCCCTCGCCCGAGGCGACTACAGCATCGAGGTGGTCGAGGGCCGCTCGGTCGAGCTGGTCATGCCGGAGAAGCCAGACGGCATCAAGCTCGACGTCCCCGCTCGTCCGACTCTGTGGGGCCGGATCGAGTTCGCTCTCTACGCTGCTCCCCCCGACGCACGGCGCCGGCGGGTGGCGATCGTCGGTCGCGCGGGCACCACGATCGTCGACGACATCGCGGAGATCGAGGAGTTCGCTCAGCCTCCCTGGACTACGGGGCAGGTCAGCGGGCAGGTGGTGTTCGGTGCCTTGCAGCAGACGGCCGGCCGCCGAGCCGTCCTCCGGGACCGAGACGCCTTCCCAGTGTTCGTCGACGCCGTGAAGGCGGTGGAGCCGGCGGTTCAACGAGCGACCGAAAAGCTCGCGCAGGAAGTTGACTCCCAAACCGCCGATCGGCTCGCGGAGACGCTCCGGCGGGTCTTCGGCCGCGTGCTGAAGGAGTTGGCCGATCTCGACAATCCCATGCGCACGACCGTCGGCGACGAGCCCGGGGTGGGGGCGCTCTTCGAGCCCGCGCCACTTGAAGGCCAGCCCCCGTCGCCCAACGGATCGACCGGCCAGTCGAATCCTCCTCGAGAGCTCCCGGAGCTACCGGAGCTCGAGGAACCGGCTGGCGATGCGACCCCAGATCATCCTCAGGGTGAGGCACGCCCCGACCGGCGACGGACGGCCGATCTGCCCTCGGTCAGTCCCGATCCCGATCCGGGCGAAGCGCGCAGCCGCTTCGACCCTGCCACCGGCATCGTCTTTTACAACGATCGCCACGAGGACTATCTGCTGGTCAGGAACGACGAGGCGGGTTTGCTCGACTACCTCGCCACCCTCGTCGCCAAGGAATACGTGCTCTACAACAACCCGCGTGCCGCCAGCGAGGACTTTGCCGAGGAGATGGTCCGCATGCTCGTCCGCGTGCGACGCCACCTCCCTAAGCGCCGGTGATCCTGGCGGACTCTTTACAAGCCGGGGCCAAGAGCGGATAGTGAGCGGGCAGGGCGTGTTTCAGCGGCGGAGTTTTCAGGCCTGGCGGAGGGCCCAATGAGCGGAATATTCATCAGCTACCGGCGGGAGGACACCAAGCCCTACGCCCGCCTCCTCAGCGACTCCCTGGCTTCCCACTTCGGGCAAGGGAAGATCTTCCGGGACGTGGACACCATCGGGCCCGGCGCCGACTTCCCCGAGGCCATCGCCAAGGCTGTGGGCGAATGTGACGCCCTCCTCGCCCTGGTGGGCAAGAAGTGGGTGGCGGCCAGGCAGCAAGGGAAGCGGCGGCTGGACGACCCACGGGACTACGTCCGCCTGGAGATCACCACCGCCCTCGAGCGAGGGATCCTCGTCGTGCCCGTCCTGATCGAGGACACCCGCATGCCCGCTCCCAAGGATCTTCCCGAGCCGCTGGCCGAGTTCGCCGACAGGAACGCTCACCGGTTGACCGACGCCGGCTGGAACGACGAGGTGAAGCAGCTCATCCGAGCTCTGGAGAAGGTCGTGCCCCGGGCGGCTGAGACTCAGGAGACCCAGCCCCACCGGCCGGCACCGGGACCTCCCGCGTGGCGTCCGCCCGAGGCCCAGTCGCAGCCTCCGTCCTGGCTGCAGCAACCCGCCTCAGCGCCATCGCCGGCCCCCGCCTGGTCGGCCGGCGGGTCGTGGGCGCCCCAGGCACCGAGCGGACCCACCTCGTTCGAACCGGAGCCCGCAGGGAGGGGCAAGTGGGCCGCCATCGCGGTTGGGGCGGTAGCGGCCGTGGCCCTCGTCGCCATCGCCTTGGTCATGATCCTGGGCGGAGACGACAAGAAGGAGGGTGGCGACGATCTCACCGACCTCCTCGGCCAGACGAACACGTCGCTGGCCCCAGGCGAGGCAACCATTCCCGGATTCGGCAACTTGGACTCGTTCTTCGCCGAGACCAACCTCACCATCTCGCCCACCACCGGCCCGGCGGGCACGACGGTGACGGTGAGCGGGTCGGGCTTCCTGCCCAACGAGCGCATCGACATCCACCTGCACGTGGATCGGGTAGCTCAAGGCCGAGCCGACGCCCAAGGCGCGTTCTCGGGGGTGACCTTTGTCATTCCCGATGACGCCTTCCAGGACCAGCAGGACGTCGTGGCCATCGGGGCGCAGAGCATCAGGAACGCCATGGCCCCGTTCCGGGTCACCTAAGGGCGGCGCGGAGCCCGGCGGCGACCGCTTCGGGGCCGTCCGACAGCGGGCACACGATGACCGTTCCCCCAGAGGCCAGCTCCGCCAGTTCCTGATCGTCGGAGGGCGACGAGGCCACGGCGGCGGCCAGGTCGTCGGCGAACCGCCCGGACCCTCCCAGAACCAGGATGGGCCGGGACGCCTGCGCGTGCCCGAAGGCCTCGGCCCGGGCACCCGCGCCGCCACCACAGATGACGGCCACCGACGGGGCGTGGGCGTCGAAAGCTCGGGTCAGGGCCATGAGGGCGGGCGTTTCCACCCCCCACTCGTCCCCCTCCACGAGGACGAAGTGAGAGTGGTGCGGCTCCAGCGGTTCCCGGTCGTCATCCGTAGCCTGGCCGTCCTCGGGCAATCGACCGGGCCACGTGACGAGGCCGTGGGGAACGACGCCCACGAGAGGGGCCACGCGCTTCGTCATCGCCCGGCCCAGGATGGAGAAGATCCCGGCATCGGTCCCGCCCGTGATCACCGTCAAGCCGTCGTCGATGGCGACCGATGCGACACCCGCCTCGAACACAACGGCCAAGCGCTCGGCCAGACCGGGGGCCAGCTCCGCCGTGCTGCCGTTGACAACCAGCGTTCCTCGCGGCAACGGCAGGTCGAGCCGGGACAACAGCTCCTCACCGCCCGCTTCCGGGCTGGCATCGACGGCTACTGCGGTTCGGCCGGGCCCGAACGAGATCTCCCGGACATCCCCGATCACGTCTGGCCGGCAGGGGCCTGGATCATGGCCAGCGGAGACGGAACGAGCAGATCCCGGAGGGCAGCCAGTTGCTTGGCCGTGGACTGGCGCATCCAGTCGGCCACGTCCTCTTCCTCCGCCTCACGCAGGTAGCGCTGTGACGACTCCTCGTCGCCGATGCCGAGGTAGGCCTCGGCCAGCGTGGCCTTGACCCAGTAACGGTCAGCGTCCTTCCGGAACCGTCCCTCGGCCAGGACCTCGTCGCACAGCTTGATGACCTCGCGCCGCACCCGCTCGGCCATGACAAAATCGGCGATCTGCTCGGCCGGGGAAGACGTCCGGGCCCGCATGTTGAAGAGGAAGGCGAGGTTGATGCCGTTGTAGTAGTCGGTACGGATGTCGAAGCCCCGCTGGTAGGCCCGAATGGCGGTGTCGAGATGGACCCGTTCTTTGGTCTCCTTCCATAGTCGCTTGTGCACCGCTCCCCAGAGGCCCAGGGTTTCCGGGTCGTTGCACACCTCGGGGTCCAGCTCGCTGAGGATGGCCTTGGCTTTCTGGAGCGCGGCCAGCTCGGTGGGCATGCCGCTCTTGTAGGTCGCCAGGGCCATCTGCTGGGTGAGGAAATGATCGTTGTTCCAGAGGGCGCGGGCGGCGCCGAAGAGAGCCTTGGCCTCCTCGAACTCGCCGGCCTTCATGGCTACCTCGGCCCGCTGGCAGAGGACGCTGAGGGTCTGATCGTTGGGGTCGGGAAGCGAAGGGGCCGGCGACGTGACCACCTTGACCTCCAAGGCCGGCGGCCGCAGCCCGGCCAGGCTGCCGTAGACCGGGCTGTCGGCCTCGGGCCGGCTGATCAGGGTGCGAATGGCCTCGGTCAGCTCGGTACGGAAGCGCACCGCCTCCTCGAAATCGATCCCCTGCCCGAGGTGCTTGTAGCGACGGATGACGATGTGGCTCACGTCGAACGGGTAGGTGATCTGGTCTTCGGCGATCGTGACCGTGGTGAACGGCCGGAGCGCGTGCCGCACGCCCAGCTCGTACAGGGCGTTGGCGTTGCAGGTCGAGATGTCGGCTACGACGACGTCGGCCTCGAGCAGATGGCGGTACATCGCCAGATCGATGGATCCGGAGTGGATGATCTCGTCGGCCCGGATGCACTGCAGGCCGGCCTCCTCCACCGCCGGCTTGATGATGCTCCGGTAGGACTTGTCCAGGTCGAGAGACCGTCCAGTGAGGAAGTCGGTCTTGATGCCGAAACCCATGACCACGAAGCACGTCTTGTCTGACTCAGCCATTTGGAACAACCGTCCGATCGTCAGACGACCCCGGAACCCCGAATCTACCAGGCGACCCGGTTCAGACAGGCTGGTATTGCCGGGCTAACGCCCTTGTCATAGCGTCTGGCCGAGGACGACGCGGGCCGTTGCGGCGGGGCTCCGTGGGTCCGCGACTGGAGGGCGACGAATGTCACCGACCACCTACGCCAACGAGCTGAAGAAGGACCTCGGCGACCTCATCGACCTCCTCCCCCTCACCGAGCTGCAGAAGCGGTTCCTGCGTTCCCGCTGGCTCGACCAGCTCCTGTGGACGGAATCGAGGGCCGACCGGGAGAAGCGGCGGTACTACGCCCTCCGGGTCATCGCCATCCTGGGCGGAGTGATCATCCCTGCGCTGGTCAGCCTCGACATCGGCGACACGGGGGGCAGCGTCGTGCGATGGATGACCTTCGCCCTCGGCCTCATCGTGGCGGCGGCCGTCGCCCTCGAGGGGTTCTTTCGGTTCGGGGAACGGTGGCGGCACTACCGGCGGACGGCGGAGCTGCTGAAGATCGAGGGTTGGCAGTTCTTCGAGCTGGCCGGCCCCTATCAGGCCCCCGATCACTCGACCACCTTCGCCGTGTTCGCGGCCCGGTCCGAGGCCGTCCTGCAGCAGGACGTAGAGGGGTTCATCTCCGTCATTGCGACCGAGAAGCCCCTGGCCGATCCCAACGCCGAGGCGCACCCCAACGGCCCGGTTGTGGAGCCCAGCACCCGTCAAGCGCCTTCGCCGTCCCGGCCCGAGACGTGACCGCCTCCCGCTCGCCCCGTGAGGATCACCGTGATCGCGCATAGCGCGGTGAGACCAATGGAGCCTGCGAACACCGCGCCCAGATAGCCGATGTGCTCGGCCGCGAATCCTACGGTGATGACGGGGATGGTCAGGCCCACGTAGGCGACGGTGAAGTAGGTCGACACGACCTGACCTCGAATCTCGGCCGGCGCCAGCCGGTTGGCCGCCGACAGGCTGCCGATGAACGCCGCCCCAACGGCGACGCCAGCCACGATCGTCCCCAGCACGAAGATGGTCAAGGACGACTGGTGCAGGGCGCCGACGATCAGCGCCAGCGCGGCGATGTACAGGCTGAGGCCGAGGCGCGTGCTGGATTTCGTCGGGCGCCCACCGAGGGCGATCTGGGTCACGGTCGAAACTGCGAACAGCAGGCAGACCAAGGCGCCTCCCGAGGTTTCTCAAATGGAGCACGCCGCCCAGAAAGCTGGGCGCGAGGGCGGTGAACAAGCCGAGGAGGGCGAGGGCGGCAAATCCGGCGGCAGCGGCCGCCAGAAACTGACTCTTCGCCGATTCGGGAATCCGGAAACCCACAAAATGGAGGTCCAGCCTTCGGCGGGTGGCGACCGTTTCGGGCACCAGGGCGAGGCCCATGGCGGCCACGGCCAGGAGGAGGAGGTAGACCTCGAAGACGAGGACGGTGGGGTTCGGTCCGAACTGGGCGAACAATCCGGCCACGAGGGGCCCGAGCCCAGGCCACCCGTCGCCGCCACTGTCGCCATGATCGACGCCCGGCGCGACAGATGCGGTTCCGGCCAGCTCGGTGAGGGTCGCGGTCCCTGTACCGGTGACCAACCCAGCCGACAGTCCCGACAGCAGGCGGCCGGCGAACAGCCAGACCAGACCCGAGGCCAGGATGAACGCCACCGCGCTCGCGGCGCTGAGCCCGAGCGCGGCTGCCAGTACAGGCCGCCGGCCGACCTGGTCGGAGGATCGGCCGGCGAGGAGCAGCGCGGCGACCACTCCGGCGGCGTACGTCGCGAAGACGAGGGTCACTGTCCCGGATGAGAAATGCCACTTGGCCTGGTAAAGCACGTAGAGCGGGGTGGGCAGGGTGTTCCCCATCATGGTCGCGGCGAACAGATACGCAACCAGCCAAAACCCGGTCGGGCGAGATACTCCTCGCCCACGTGGCCTCACGGGTGTCCCTTCGACGTGGGAAGCCTACGGTGAGGCTTTCACCGTTCACAGGAGGACAAATGGACACCGTCGCGCGCGTCACCGAGATCAGCGCCACCTCACCCACCAGCTTCGAGGAAGCCGTTCGCGTCGGGGTAGCGCGGGCCGCGAAGACGCTCCGGCAGGTCACGTCGGCCTGGGTCAAGGAGCAGCGGGTCGAAGTGCGCGACGGCGAGATCGTCGGCTACCAGGTCAACATGCTGGTCACGTTCATCCTCGACGACTGACCGCCTCCTGGCATGCGGTCACGGCGCTGAGGGCCCGGTCGAGTCGCCGCCGCAGTTCGAGGGCGTCAGCGGCGACGGCGGTGATCATGGTTCCGGCCCGGGAAAGCGGGAGGATCGCATGGCCGTCCTCGACCCTTGGCTCTGAGGGCCGGCCTGGTCCCACCACCAAGACGCTGCCCAGGGCCTTGGCCGGGCCCGCCACCGCCGGCCCGTCCCACCCCCTCACCCCTGGGCCCAGTCGAAGCCCGTGCCGTACGAACGGCCGGCCGGCCAGGTCCGCCGTCATGTGGCTGTCCCAGTCACCGGCGGCTTCCGCGTGACGGCCGAGGATCACCTCCTCCCGCCAGACCAGGCGGCAGCCCTCCTCCAGCTCGAGGTCGGTGCGCAGAACCTGGTGGCAGCCGGAGGCGACCACGCTCGGCTCGGGAAACCATGCCAGGGACCCACCGGCGGCGACGCGCGCCCGCACCGTCAGCCGTGACGGCCGGCCCTTTCCATCGGGTTGGGTCACGCTCGCCGCCGCGCTCCTGACGACCAGGCTGGCCCCGGCTCCGACGGTGATGTCGAGCTCCACGTCGTCGCCGCCCAGGGGACCGCCGGCGCCGCCCACGAGATATAGGGCGCCGGCCGTGGGCCGCAGCAGCAGGGGCGCGGCGGACCGCAGGATTGTCAGCCGCGAGCCGCCTGTCCCATCAGCTTCGACAGTGGCGGCGGCACGGGCCCTCACACGTGCACGCGGGAGCTCACCTGCATCCGCACCCACTCCGTCACGGGACGGGCGGCGGTGGCGGACACGAGGGAGAGGAACACGGTCGGGCCCTCTCCTCGCTTGTCCAGCGCGTCCCTGGCCATCACCGCGAGATCGGCGCCGACGAGGGGCGCCAAATCAGTCTTGTTGATCACCAGCAGGTCGGCACTGGTGACGCCCGGGCCGCCCTTGCGGGGCACCTTGTCGCCGCCGGCGACGTCCACGACGAAGACCTGGAGGTCGACGAGGCCGTAGCTGAAGGTGGCCGTGAGGTTGTCACCCCCGCTCTCCACCAGGACCAGGTCGACCGGGCCGAGCCTCGACTCCAGCTCCTCGACCGCTTCGAGGTTGGCGGAGATGTCGTCACGGATGGCGGTGTGGGGACAGCAGCCCGTCTCCACCGCGGTGATTCGCTCGGGATCGAGCACGCCGGCTCGGCGGAGGAAGTCGGCGTCCTCGGTGGTGTAGATGTCGTTCGTCACCACGGCCAGGGACAACTCGCCGGCCAGGGATCGGCACAACGCCGCGACCAGGGCGGTCTTGCCGCTCCCCACAGGGCCCCCGATCCCAATGCGCAGGGCCCGACGGGTCGGGGATGCGGCCCCCTCACGAGGCAAACAACCTCACCTCCCATGTGGCGTGGGCCTCGGCCCCAATGTCGAGAAGGGGCGCCGACACTGCGGGCAAATCGCGCAACGGGCTGCGGGCAGCCGCAGCGGCCCGGTCGGCCAGATCGTCGATGGCGGGCGACAGGTCGGCCAGAACCCGGGAGACGGCCATGGGGTCAAGGCTGAGAAGCCGGACGGCAGCCGCGGCGGGGCCGGTCACCGACCCTGAAGCGGCAACCAGGGCGGCCGACACGGGCGGAAGTCCCGCGGCCGCGGCCACGGCACCGAGGGCTACGGGGTGGTGAGGGCCGTCGGGCAGTGCTTCGCTGAGCCCATCGAGCAACGCCCCGGGCCAGGCCACCCGCCCTGCCCGGAGGAGCTGGCGGCCCTGGCGACGGGAGGCCAGCCGGAGCGCGGGCGAGGGCACCCGGGCGTCGGTCTCGTCATCGAGGAGAGCCCATTGTCCGGCGTGGGCGCAGGACAAGGCGGCGAGGGCGGCGGCCGTCAGGCCCGCCGTGGCCAAGCGACCGCGCAGGAAGGCATCGAGTTGCGCGACCGTCCGCACGCCGCCCGTCGCCACCACCGCTTCCAGGCCGCCCGAGTGGGCGTGACCTCCGGACGGGAAGCGGCCGTCGGCCAGCAGGAGCAGGGCGGCCTGGGCCATCAGAACAGGAAATAGCGCTGGGCCATCGGAAGCTCGGTGGCGGGTTCGGCCTCGACCACCTCGCCGTCGATGCGCACGGTGAAGGTGTCGGGCTCGACCTCGATGGCGGGCAGGGCGTCGTTCTCGGGTAGGTCGGCCTTGGTCAGGCGGCGCACGTCGTCCACGGCGACCAGCCGGCGGCCCAGCCCGAGGGTCGCCACCGAACCGTCCTCGATGGCGGCGGCCGACACGAACGCCAGGCTCACGGCGGGCGCGGCGGCCCCGTAGGCCCCGAACATGGGGCGGGGCAGGACGGGCTGGGGCGTGGGGATGGAGGCGTTGGCGTCACCCATGGCCGCCCACGCCACCATGCCCCCCTTGATCACCAGGTGGGGCCGGACCCCGAAGAAGGCTGGATCCCACAACACGAGGTCGGCGAGCTTGCCCGGCTCCACGGAACCGATCTCCCCCCCCAGGCCGTGGGCCACCGCCGGGCAGATCGTGTACTTGGCCACGTAGCGCCGGGCGCGGTGGTTGTCGGCCACCCTGTCGCCGGGGAGGAAGCCGCGGCGGTGCTTCATGGCGTGGGCCGTCTGCCACGTGCGCAGGACGACCTCCCCCACCCGGCCCATGGCCTGCGAGTCGGAGCCGATCATGGAGATGGCTCCCAGGTCGTGGAGGACGTCCTCGGCGGCGATGGTCGACGGGCGGATGCGGCTCTCGGCGAAGGCCAGGTCCTCGGGGACGGCAGGGTTCAGGTGGTGGCACACCATGAGCATGTCCAGGTGCTCGTCGATGGTGTTGACCGTGTGCGGCCGGGTGGGGTTGGTCGACGACGGGAGGACGTTGGGGTGGCCGGCCACCGTGATGATGTCCGGGGCGTGGCCCCCTCCCGCACCCTCGGTGTGGTAGGCGTGGATGCCCCGCCCGGCGATCGCGGCCAGCGTGCTCTCCACGAACCCGGCCTCGTTCAGGGTGTCGCTGTGGAGGGCGACCTGAACCCCGGACTCGTCGGCCACCCGGAGGCAGGCGTCGATGGCAGCCGGCGTCGAGCCCCAGTCCTCGTGGAGCTTGAAGCCCGAGGCGCCTGCCCGTAGCTGCTCCCACAGGCCCTCGGTCGACACCGTGTTGCCCTTGCCCAGGAGGGCAACGTTTACCGGCCACGGGTCGAGGGCCTGGAGCATGCGCGCCAGGTGCCAGGCGCCGGGCGTGACCGTCGTCGCTTTGGTGCCCTCGGCCGGGCCCGTACCGCCGCCGATCACCGTGGTGATCCCCGACCCCAGGGCCTCCTCCAGGATCTGGGGGCAGATGAGATGGACGTGGCAGTCGATGGCCCCGGCGGTCAGGATCCGGCCGTTTCCGGAGATGATCTCGGTGGAGGGGCCGATGACCAGGCCGGGGTGGACCTCGTCCATGGTGTCGGGGTTCCCGGCCTTGCCCAGGGCCACGATCCGGCCGTCGCGGATCCCGACGTCGGCCTTGATCACACCCCAGTGGTCGAGCACGACGGCGCCGGTGATGACGGTGTCAGGGGCTCCGTCGGCTCGTGTGGCGCGGCCCTGACCCATCGACTCGCGAATGACCTTCCCGCCGCCGAAGACAGCCTCGTCACCGCCGGCGCAGCGGTCCTCCTCGATCTCCACCGTGAGGTCGGTGTCGGCCAGCCGCACGCGGTCTCCCGCCGTGGGCCCGTAGAGGAGGGCGTACCGGGCGCGGTCGAGCTCGCTCATGGCCCCAGTGGGCCGGCGGCGAGGCCGCGCAGCCCGGCTACGAACCGTCCGCCGCCGATGGGCACCAGGTCCACCTCGCGCAGGATGCCCGGCTCGAACCGCACGGCCGTCCCTGCGGGCACGGCCAAGCGCTGGCCCCACGCCGCCTGCCGGTCGAACTCCAAGGCGGAGTTGGATTCGGCGAAGTGGTAGTGGGAGCCGACCTGCACGGGACGGTCACCAGTGTTCAACACCTGCATCCGGGTCATCGGGCGTCCGGCGTTGATCACCACCGGCCCCTCTCCTGCCAGCACCGCTCCCGGCTTCACGGGATGGGCCGGTGCACGGTGACGAGCTTGGTGCCGTCGGGGAAGGTGGCTTCCACCTGTACCTCAGCGATCATCTCGGGCACGCCGTCCATGACGTCGCCCGCGGTCAGCACCTGGCGGCCGGCCTCCATCAGGTCGGCGACGGACCGCCCGTCCCGGGCTCCTTCCAGGAGGAACGAGGTCAGCAGAGCCACTGCCTCGGGATGGTTGAGCCGGAGCCCCCGCCCCCGGCGCTCCCGGGCCAGCGAAGCGGCCACGTGCACCAGCAGGCGGTCCTGCTCATGGGGCGTCAGGTGCACGCGCGCAGTTATACAGCCAGCAGGCGTCGGACCGTCGACTCTTCGAGGGCCGACGTCTCACCCGCCTCGACCACCTCGCCTGCGTCGAGCACGGCGTAGCAGTCCGCCAGGCCGAGGGCGAACTCCACGTACTGCTCCACGAGCAGGATGGCCATCTCGCCCGAGGTGTGGAGCTGGGTGATGGCCTCCTCGATCTCCAGCACGATCGACGGCTGGATCCCCTCCGTGGGCTCGTCCAGCAGCAGGAGCCGGGGCCGGGTGACCAAGGCCCGGGCGATGGCCAGCTGCTGCTGCTGCCCGCCGGAGAGGAATCCGGCCCGGCGGCCGAGCAACGGCCGCAGCCGCGGGAAGAGATCGAGGGCCTGGTCCAGGCCCGTCTCCGTCGAGCCGCCACAGGCTTCCAGAACCACGCACAGGTTCTCCCGAACGGTCAGGTGGGCGAACGTCTCGTGGCCCTGGGGGACGTAGGCCATGCCCGCCCGCACCCGCTCGTAAGGGGCCAGGCCGGTGATGTCCCGTCCCTCGAACGTGACCCGCCCGGAGGTCGGGCGCAGAAGGCCCATGAGGGCATTGAGGAGGGTGGTCTTGCCCGTGCCATTCCGCCCCATGAGGCAGGCCATCCCCCGCTCGGCCACGTCCAGGTCGACCCCGAACAGCACCCGGGTCCGCCCATAGGAGACGTCCAGCTTCTCGGCGGCCAGCATCAGATGACCCCCACCGCGGGATCCTCCTGCCTGCGGCGGGGGCGGCCGAGGTAGACCTCCTGTACCCGCGGATCGCCCTGCACCTCGGCCACCGAGCCTTCGCACAGCACCTTGCCTTCGTGCAGGACGGTGACGGTCGATGCGAACCTGCGCAGGAAGGCCATGTCGTGCTCGACCACGACCACGGTGTGAGTGAGGGCGATGGATTGCAGCAGCTCACCCGTGCGCACTCTCTCCTCGGGGCTCATGCCGGCCACGGGCTCGTCCAGCAGGAGCAGGTGGGGATCCTGGGCCAGGAGCATGCCGATCTCGAGCCACTGCTTCTGTCCGTGGGACAGTGACCCCGCCGCCTTCCCCACCTCGTTGCCGAGGCCGACGGCGTCGAGGGAACGGGTTATCCGCTCGTCGACGTCGCGCCGGCGGCGGACGAGAGAGAGCAGGCTCCGGCGGAAGCTGGCGGCCAGGTCGAGGTTCTCGAGCACCGTCAGCTGCTCGAAGACGGTCGCCGTCTGGAACGTGCGTCCGATGCCCAAGCGCACGATGTCGTGCTCCCGCCGGCCCAGGAGGTCGTCTCCTGCAAAGCGGACGGTGCCGGCCACGGGCTTGGTCAGGCCGGTGATCACATCGATGAGGGTGGTCTTGCCCGCGCCGTTGGGGCCGATGAGGAAACGCAGTTCACCCTCGCGAACCGAGAAGTCGAGGCCGGCGATGGCCCGGAAGCCGTCGAACACGACCTCGAGCTCGCGCACTTCGAGCAGGGGGTCCGCAGTCATGCCGGCACCTCCACCACTTCGACCGGCTCCCGGGCCGTGACCGGCGGGGCGGGCTCGGACGGCCGTCGTCTGAAGAGATCCCGAGCCCGCTCGTACATCCCGACCAGGCCCCGTGGGGCGAAGGCGATGACGGCGATGAACAGGCCGCCCTGGAGGTAGAGCCATCCTGAGGCGAAGTTCTCGCTGAAGATGGTCTTGGCGTAGTTCACGACGAGGGCGCCGATCACGGCCCCGACGAGGCTGGCCCGGCCCCCTACAGCCACGCCGATCAGCAGCTCGAGGGAGGGGACGATGCCCAGTAGGGCGGGGGAGATGATGCCCACGACGGGCACGAACAGGGCACCGGCCAGGCCCGCCATTCCCGCCGAGATGCTGAAGGCCACAGTCTTGACCACGGCGGGGTTGTAACCGAGGAACCGCACCCTGTCCTCTCCGTCGCGCACGGCAATCAGGAGGCGCCCGTAGCGGCTCGCCACGAGCTGGCGGGCGATGAGGAAGACCACGCCGAGCGCGGCCGCCGTCACCAGGTACAGCGACCGCTGGTTGGTGGGGTCGTTGAGGTCGTAGCCGAGCAGCTGGGTGATGTTGGTGAGGCCGTTGGTGCCTCCGGTGAGCCCCTGCTGACCGACCAGGAGGATGACGAACGCCGCGGTGAGGGCCTGGCTGAGGATGGCGAACTGGGCGCCGCGTACTCGCTGCCGGAACACGAGCGCCCCCAGCCCGGCGGCAACGGCCATGGGCAGGAGCACGGCGGCAGGGAGGGCGAACCACGCGTGCTGGAAGGGTTTCCACACTGCGGGCAGCTTTTCCACACCGCTCCACGACATGAAGTCGGGGAGGTTGCCCGCTCCCGCCTCCTGGAGCTTCAGGAACATCCCCATGCAGTAGCCGCCGATGCCGAAGAAGAAGCCCTGGCCGAGGGTGAGCATCCCGCCGTACCCCCAGGCCAGGTCGATGCCCACGGCGACGATGGCGAAGCACAGGTACTTGGCCAGGAGGGCCAGGCGGAAGCCCGAGAGGGCGGCGGGAGCGACGACCATGAGCACGAAGGCGACGGCCAGGAAGAGGCCGATTCGCTTCCAGTTCCGGCCCTTCACGTCAACGCTCGAGTGCGAAGCACGAACAGCCCCTGGGGTCGGACCTGCAGGAAGGCGACGATGGCCACGAATACCACGACCTTGGCCACGCTGGCCTGGGTGCCGTACTCCACGAAGGCGTTGAGGATCCCCAGGGCGATGGCGGCCAGCACCGCACCCCGGAGCTGCCCCAGACCGCCCACCACGACGACCAGGAAGGCGTCGACGATGTAGTTGGTGCCCAGGGTGGGCCCGATGGACCCGAGCAGGGTCAGCGCCACCCCGGCAACCCCGGCCAGGCCCGAGCCGATGAAGAACGTCCAGCGATCGACCCGGTCGGTGACGATCCCGCTGCACGACGCCAGCTGGCGGTTCTGCATGACCGCCCGCATCCGTCGGCCCTGGGGCAGGCGGGTGAGATACACCCAGATCCCGACCACCGCAGCGAGGACGACGGCGATGATGAACAGACGGCCGTAGGGCATGCGGACACCGGCCAGGGTTACCCCGCCCGCCAACCAGGACGGCGCCCGGACCTGAACGTTGGGAGCCCCGAAGAGGTCACGGGCGAGCTGCTGGAGCACGAGGCTGACACCCCACGTGAGCAGCAGGGTGTCGAGAGGCCGTCCGTAGAAGCGGCGGATGAGCAACCGCTCCAGCACCAGGCCCATGGTCCCCGCCAGGGCGAAGGCCACGGGCAGGGCCACGAGCAGCGATACTCCGGCGCTCACCGGGCCTTGGAGCATGTAGGCGGTGTATGCCCCGGCCATGATGAACTCGCCGTGGGCCATGTTGACCACGTTCATCTGGCCGAAGGTGAACGTCAGCCCCAGGGCGATGAGCAGCAGCACCGACCCGACGCACAGGCCGGTGAACAGCTGCGACAGCAGGACATCCATGTCAGGACAGGCCGGCCGCCCAGGGATACCCCTTCAGGTAGGGGTCGGGCTTGATGGGGCTGCCCGAGTTCCAGACTTCCTTGATCTGGCCGCTGGGCTCGACGAGGCCGATCCGGGCTGTCTTCCAGATGTGCTGGGTGGCGCCGTCGATGGTGACCTTGCCCTCGGGGGCGTCAAAGGTGATCCCGTCGGCCGCCTTCTTGACCGCCTCCACCTCGGTGGTGCCCGCCTTCTTGACCGCCTCGGCCCACAGGTAGACCTGGATGTAGCCGGCCTCGATCGGGTCCGCCGTCACCCGGTTGGCCCCGTACTTCTTCTTGTAGGCCTCCACGAAGGGGGGGTTCTGGGCGTTTTCCGTCGTCTGGTAGTAGTTCCAGGCCACGAGGTGCCCGGCCACGTTCTCGGCGCCGATACCCCGAACCTCCTCCTCGGCCACGCTGACGGAAAGCACGGGCATCTGCTGCGCCGTCACGCCGGCCGACTTCAGCTGCTTGAAGAAGGCCACGTTGCTGTCGCCGTTGAGGGTGTTGAAGACGGCGTCGGGCTTGGCCGCGGTGACCTTGTTGACGAGGGTGCCGTATTCAGTGTGGCCGAGTGGCGTGTACTCCTCGCCCAGGATCTCCATGCCGTTGGCCGCGGCGTAGGCCTTGATCTCCTTGTTGGCGGTACGGGGGAAGACGTAGTCGCTTCCGACCAGGAAGATCTTGGTCTTGCCCTGCTGCTTCAGGTAGTCGAGACCGGGGATGATCTGCTGGTTGGTCGTCGCTCCCGTGTAGAAGATATAGGGCGAACTCTCGAGCCCCTCGTACTGCACCGGGTACCAGAGGAGCGCCTTGTTCTTCTCGAAGACCGGGAGCATGGCCTTGCGGCTGGCCGACGTCCACCCACCGAACACGGTGGCGACCTTGTCCACGGAGATGAGCTTCTGGGCCTTCTCAGCGAAGGTGGGCCAGTCAGAGGCGCCGTCCTCGATGACCGGCTCGAGCTTCTTGCCCAGCACGCCGCCCTTGGCGTTGATCTCCTCGATGGCGAGAAGCTCGGCGTCCTTCACGGAGACTTCGCTGATGGCCATGGTTCCGCTCAGGGAGTGAAGGATCCCGACTTTGATCGTGTCGCCGGAAACTCCGGGCTGAGCGCCGGTTGACGCTCCTTCGGTTTCCGTCCCCGCCTCGTCCGCCTTGTCTCCGCAGGCGCCGGCCACCAGGGCCAGCACGACCACCAACAGCACAGGCACCTTCGACCGCAAACCGCGCATTGCCCGACCCCCGTTTCGCCCCCACTTCGTTGAATGGACCGTAGGGCTGCACCTTTTCTGACCTGCGTCGGGACCATGACCGGGACGAGAACGGCCCCTGACCGAAGCGTTTCGCCTTGCTTGCACACAACTTGCGGCGGCATGGGACCTCCCGCGCACCGCCCGGTACGATGCCGTCTGCGTGGCAACGCTCATTCCCACTCCCACCCGGGTCGTGGCCGCCGGCAACAAGCCCAAGTCGATCGACGAGTACGTCGGCCGGGTCAACAGCGGAACGGCCGGCCTCAGCATCGCCCACATGCGCAGCCCCGGCGGCTGGATGGAGCCGGCGCAGACCCCCGACTTCGACGAATACACCCTCGTCCTGGCCGGGCGCCTGCGGGTGGTGTCCGCCGACGGCGAGCTGGACGTCAACGCCGGCCAAGCGGTGATCGTCCCCGCCGGGGAGCGGGTGCAGTACTCCACCCCTGACCCGGAGGGAGCGGAGTACATCGCCGTGTGTGTCCCCGCCTTCTCCCCGAACAAGGTCCACCGCGAGGGAACCTGAGGCGGGCTCGCCGTCGTCAAAGGGGGCATGACGGCCATGAGAAGGATCGGGTTTGGGCTCGTGTCGGTCGTGTGGCTCCTGGTTGCCGTGGCGTGTGGAAGTGGGGACGAAGAACCGGAGACCACGACGACGGTACCGACGTCGATCGTGGAGGAGGCCCCCACCACGACCAGCTACCTCCAGAACCCGTGCTTCGGTATCCCCACCGAGGTCCTACGGCTGCAGAACGACTACCGCGACGCGGTCAGGACGTTTGCCGGCGCCGACGAGGCCGAGTTCCGAGCCCGGGCCCAGGCCCTGGTGGACCGCGCCGCGCAGAACGGGTGCCCGCCGCCTTCGGTGAACAGCTTCCTGAACCGCTAGGCCCCAGAAGCGGTCAGCGACCGAGCAGTCCGCCCAGCATCCCCCCACCGGCGCCGCCCGTCTCCCCCGGCATGATCTGGCGGATCCACGCTTCCAGCGCGGCGGGATTCCGGGTCTGGGTCATGACCCAACCCGGACCGGTGAAGTCGAACACGAAGCCCTCGCCCGACTTCAGGGTCTGGATGACGCCACCCGCCACCTTGCGGATCTGGCTGGTCACGCTGGGGCCGAAGGCCACCACGTGGCCGGTGTCGATGGTAACCGTCTCACCTTCCGCCAGGGTGATGGTGTCGAGGGCGCCGTAGCACGCGAGCACTAGCGGACCTTCGCCGGTGGCGTGCACGAGGAAGCCGCCCTCGCCGCCGAAGAGGTTCTTGAAGCCTCCCCACCTGGTGTCGAGTTCGACGGTCGAGGCCGACGCCAGCCAGCACCCCTTGGTGATGGACAACGGCTGGTCCGGGGTGACACCGGCAGGGATGACGTCGCCGGCGAGGTGGTGCGCCACGTCGACCCACCCGCCGGATGCGGGAGCGGTGAACGTAGTGATGAACAGACTCTCTCCGCCCAGCACTGACCGCTTGAGCCCCTTCATCACCCCACCCTGGGTGCTGCTCTGGACCGAGACGCCGGAGGACGTCGCCATCATGGCGCCCGACTCCGCTCGGAACTGCTCGTTCGGCTCGAGGGTGATGCGGGCGACGGCGAATGACGGACTGTGGCGCACCTGGATGTTCACAACTTCGACGCTACCGCTACATTCGAGGAAACACGCTGGGGCGGAGGAGGCGGCATGAGAACCAGGCTCGGGCGGGTGGCCATGGGCCCGAGCGGGATGGCGGGCCCGCGCCTTGCCGTCGTTGCCGCAGGGGCCTTGATCGTCGCCCTGCTGTCCGGGGTTGCCGCTCCCTCCCCCGCCCCCGCCGCCCAAGAGGCCCAGGAGGCCCCGCCGAGCACCTACCTGGTGAGCGGCGTCGAGACCAGGGAGCAGCGGAGCGCGATCGCGGGAACGGGCGCCGCCATCGACGAAGTCAGGGCGGCGGCGGTCGTCGTGCGGGCGTTACCCGGCGAGCGCGACGCCATCGCCACTCTCGGGTACTCCGTCGAGCCGTACAAGGCGCCGGTTCCGCCGCCGGGCGCGGGCGAGACCTTGTTCCCCCCCGGGGACGAGGCCTACCACGACTACGCCGAGACGCTCGCCGAGGTCGACGCCATGGTCGCGGCCCATCCGACCACGGTTCGCAAGTTCTCCATCGGGTCCTCCTACGAGGGCCGGAACCTGGTGGGGGTTCGCATCTCAAACGATCCCATCGACACCGGCAGCGAGCCGGGCGTGCTCTTCGTGGCCCTCCACCACGCTCGTGAGCACCTGACCGTGGAGGTGGCGCTGTCGCTGCTGCGGCTCTTCGCCGAGTCCACCGACCCCACCGTGCGCAACCTGGTGGACACCCGCCAGATCTACCTCATCCCCATGCTCAACCCCGACGGCGGGGAGTTCGACATCGCCAGCGGCAGCTATGTCTTCTGGCGCAAGAACCGGCAGCCCAACGCGGGCACGAGCGAGAGGGGCACGGACCTGAACCGGAACTACGGCTACCGGTGGGGGTGCTGCGGCGGGTCCAGCGGCAATCCCGCGTCGGAGACATTCCGCGGGGCGGGCCCGTTCTCGTCTCCCGAGACCAACGCCATCCGCCAGTTCGTCGAGTCCAAGCGGAACATCCGGACGTCGATCAGCTACCACTCCTACGGCGACCTCATCCTCTACCCGTACGGTTACACGTTCACCGACTTGCCGGCGGACATGAACCCGGTCGATCACAACGCCTTCGTGGCCATGGCCGGGCAGATGGCCACGACGACGGGCTACACGCCCCAGCAGGCGTCCGACCTGTACATCACCGACGGCGATTACGTCGACTGGATGTACGGAGCGCGCCACATCTACGCCTTCACCTTCGAGCTGAGCGGATCGGGTTATGGCTTCTACCCGCCCGCCTCGCTCATCGACGAGGAGATCGTCAAGAACCGGGCGGCGGCGCTGTACATCACCCAGATCGCCAACTGCCCCACGGCGGCGGCCGGGGTGGGCTGCACCGCGTCCTCGACCACCTCGGCCGAGCCGGGAGACACGATCACAGTCAGCGCCGGCGGGGCCGTCCCCAACGCCGCCTACGGCCTGAGGATGAGCGGCAGCTTCGCCACCTGCGCCAACGGGCTGCGCCTGGGCGGGAACGTCACGGCCGACGGCGCCGGCAACATCCCCCCCACGGCCCGGATCATTCCCACCAACTCGACCTCGGGAGCGCGCTACCTCTGCTTCGTCCGCCAGACCGACCCTTCGCAGCTGACGACGCCCACGTCCTTGACCGTGATCTGACGCGATCGCAGATAGTCGCTCAGGCGGGCTCGCACTCGTCGCACGGGCACCAGGAGCGGAGCGTCTCGTAGGTGTAGATCCCCGTGGTGTGGCCGTCGTTCCAGTGCAGGTTCAGGCCCCAGTTGCCGACCTCTCGGGCGGACTCGATCCGTAGCGGCTCCGGGCGCCCGGCCCAGGCGACGCCGCCCTGGTCGCGCAACCCGCGGCACTGGGCGCAGGGGCAACTCTCCCTCAGCTCGTGCAGGCCGAACCGGCTCACGTGCCCGTCACCCCACGTGACGGTGACCCCGTGCTCGCGGTCAACGTCGATGGTCGCCGGCTCCGTCGCCCCGACTGCCCGGTCGCTCAAGCTAGGCGGGTCAGTTCCACGGTGACGGTGAGGGCCTCGGAGGGGGCGCCGTGGTAGATGCCCTTGAGCGGCGGGACGTCGCCGTAGTCCCGGCCCCGGGCGACGATGACGTGGCGCTCTCCCACGGGTCCCCCGTGGGTGGGGTCGAGTGGCCACCAGTGGCCGGTCCAGGCCTCGATCCACGCGTGGCTCTGACCGAAGACGGTCTCCCCGACCGCGGCCGACGCCCGGGGATGAAGGTACCCGGACACGTACCTCGCAGGAACGCCCATGGAGCGCAGCACGGCCAGGGTCAGGTGGGCGAAGTCCTGGCAGACCCCGCTCCCGATCCGAGCGGCGTCGGCGGCCGTGGTGGACACGTCGGTGGTGCCCTTCACGTATTCGAGGCGCTCCCGGGACCACGTGCAAACGTCCTCCACGGCTTCCACCGGCGACCGACCCTCGGCCAGGAAGCGGGCTGCGTCGGAGGCCTCCTCGAACTCGGGGACATGGGTCGTGGGGGCCAGCATCTCGGCGTAGATGTCCCGGACCTCGGGCGCGCTCAGGCCGTCCCAGTCGATGACGGGTTGCTCCTCGAGCGGTGGTGAGGTCTCCACCACCGATTCCCCCACCACGGTCATCTCGGTGTGGGGCACGTGGATGTCGAAGGCGTCGACCATCGTGCTCCAGTAGTCCCAGTACCGGTAGGTGGAGACGGCGGGGTCGACGCTCACGCTGGCCTCGAGGGCGACCTGGCGGTCGGTGCTGAGCGGCGTCACCCGGGCTTCGTTGTACGAGGAACGGACCTCGCCCTGATACCGGTAGCCCGTGCGGTGGCGGATGGAAAGCCTCCAGCTCATCCCGGTGTCACCCGCTCGCGGTGCCACTCCACTGGCGCGCTCTGACGGAAGAACCGTCGGGCGATGGCGTCGCTGGCCTCGGCACAGGCGCCCTGCAAGTGCTTCAGGTAGGACGGAAGATCGGCCACCAGCTCCCGCACCCCGGCAAAGTCGAGCTCGTTGCGGGCCCGGCCCAGGATGCGTCGAGCCTCGTCCTCCTGACCCGCCCGGCCTGTGCTGGGACCAAGCTCGGCCAGGCAGTGATCGGCGACCCCCAGGGCGTGCACCGCCGACCGCGGGAACAGCCGGTCGAGGAGCAAGAACTCAGCCACCAGCGGCCCGTCGACGGCTCGGCGGTAGGTGCGCAGAAAGGCCTCGTGGGCCGAGCAGCAGCGCAGGGTGGTCACCCATTCGGGAGACCCCGACGGCTCGCCGAAGCAGGCCGACAGGAGGCGGGCGGTCATGTCCACCCGCTCCAGGCTTCGACCGAGCACGAGGAAGCGCCACCCGTCGTCGCGGGTCATGGTCGAGTCGGCCAGGCCGGCCATGATCGCCGTCCGCTCCTTCACGAACCGGAAGAAGGCGTGAGGGCTCACCCTGCTGGCGCTGGCGGCCTGGCTGGCGAGGCTGTTGAACGTGACGTTCAGGCACTCCCACATCTCCGACGACAGCACCTCGCGGGCGCCGCGGGCGTTCTCCCGGGCCGCAGTGAGAGACCCCACGATGGACGACGTGTCCGCCGGGTTGAAGGCCAGGAGCTCTGTGGTGCGGCGGGCGTCGAGCTCCCCCGTGGGACGGGGCACGCCCATCACCGCCAGCAGTGTTTCGCAGGCGCCGGCCTCCTCCACCGCCGGGTCTTCGAGGATGTGGTGGACGTGCACGTCGAGGATGCGGGCCGTGTCCTCGGCTCGCTCGACGTACCGACCGACCCAGTACAGCGATTCTGCGATCCGGCTCAGCATGGGCCCGAGCGGCCCTCTGAGCGGGATGGCGAGTATCCAGATTGCTGTTGCTGGGCGGCCTGGGCCACCGCTGGGCCGGCCTCGGGCCTCGATCCGCGCTGGGGGGGCGTCCGTTCGGTGACCCGCTCCCGGCGAGCGGCCGGGGTCGGCGGCTCGCCCTCGGGAGCCAGGACCCACGTGTCCTTCGACCCGCCGCCCCGACTCGAGTTGACAACGAGGCTTCCCTCGGTCAGGGCCACCCGGGTGAGACCGCCGGGCACCACCCACACCCGCTCGCCGTCGTTGACGGCGAAGGGGCGGAGGTCGACGTGGCGGGGGCTCAGCCGGTTGCCCACCTGGGTGGGCGAGGTCGACAGCTGGACCACCTCCTGGGCGATCCAGCCCCGAGGGTCCGCCAGCACCGCATTCCGGGTCCGGGCCAGCTCTTCGTCGGTGGCGTGAGGACCGATGAGGAGCCCCGAGCCACCGGATCCGTCCACCGGCTTCACCACCAGCTGGTCGAAGCGCTCTAGCACGTACGTGAGCTGATCGGACTCGTCGAGACGGTAGGTGTCGACGTTGGGGAGGATGGGTTTCTCGCCCAGGTAGTAGTCGATCATGGCCGGGACGTACGTGTAGACGAGCTTGTCGTCCGCCACCCCGTTGCCGACGGCGTTGGCGATGGTGACATTGCCCTTGCGCGCGGCGTTGAGGATGCCCGGGCATCCCAGCATTGACGTGCTGCGGAACTGGAGGGGGTCCAGGAAGTCGTCGTCCACCCGGCGGTACACGACGTCGACCCTCTGCTCGCCGTGGGTGCTGCGCATGTAGACGACGTTCCCGCGGCACACGAGGTCCCGCCCCTCGACCAGCTCCACGCCCATCTGCCGGGCCAGGAAGGTGTGCTCGAAGTAGGCCGAGTTGTAGACGCCGGGGGTGAGCAGGACCACGGTCGGATCGGCCACCCCGGTGGGGGCCGCCGCCCGCAACGCTTCCAGGAGCCGGGCCGGGTAGCTGTCGACGGGGCGAACCCGGTGGCTGGCGAACAGCTCGGGGAACACGCGGGACATGGCCCGTCGGTTCTCGACGACGTAGGAGATGCCCGACGGCGTGCGGAGGTTGTCCTCCAGCACCCGGAAGCCGCCGTCCGCCCCTCGGGCGAGGTCGATGCCGGCGACGTGCACCCGCACCCCGTTGGCGGGGGCGAGTCCGACCGCCGGTCGGTGAAAGTGGGTGGAGCTGGCCACCATGCTGGCGGGGATGACCCCGTCGCGGACGATGTGCTGCCCGCTGTAGATGTCGGCCAGAAACGCCTCGAGGGTGCGCACCCGCTGGGCCACCCCCGACTCGACCAGGGCCCACTCCTCGGCCGAGAGCACGCGGGGGACGAGGTCGAGGGGGAAGGGCCGCTCCTCTCCGGACAGGGAAAAGGTGATGCCCTGGTCGCGGAAGGCTCGGTCACGGGCCACGCACCGCCGCTCGAAGTCCTCTCCGGACAACGCTTGCAAGGAGTCGTACAGGGCCAGACAGCCGCGGCGGGCCACGCCCGGGCTCTCGAACAGCTCGTCCCAACCCTTGACGGGATACTCGTCGAGGAGGTCGCCCACGCTCTCATGGATAGCAGCAACTGGTTTCGCGGGTGTTACAGGATCGGGAACGGCTAGCCAGACGCCCCGATATCCGCGATGGTTGCGGGGTGCTAAGCGTGCAAGTGGGCTTCGAGTTCGTGTTCGAGGCGCCCGGTCCCACCCCCACCATCTGGCAGGTGCGGCCCGGGTCCGACAGTGCCCAGAGGGTGGTCCAGGACTCGTGGGACGGCGACTGGCCGGCCGATCGGCGTTCCTACGTGGACGCCTACGGGAACCTCTGTGACCGTGTCCTGCTGCCGTCGGGAAAGGTTTCGCTCAGGTACAACGCCCTGGTGGAGGTGCCAACGACCAGCGACGACGTCGCACCCGGGGCCACCCAGACCCCCGTCGAGGACCTGCCCGAGGAGGCCCTCGTCTTCCTGCTACCGAGCCGCTTCTGCTGGTCGGACGCGCTCTACGACCAGGCGTGGGAGCTCTTCGGCGCCACTACGCCGGGATGGGCCCGGGTCCAGTCCGTGTGCGACTGGGTGCACGCGAACATCACCTACGAGATGGGCAGCAGCAACACCATGACGACGGCGTCGGACGTCTGGCAGACCCGGAAGGGCGTGTGCCGCGACTTCACCCACCTGGGGATGACGTTCTGCCGCAGCCTCAACGTGCCCGTCCGCTACGTCAGTGGCTACATCCCCGACATCGGCGTGCCCCCGCCCGACCTGCCCATGGACTTCTGCTCCTGGTTCGAGGCGTGGCTCGGCGACCGGTGGTGGACCTTCGACCCCCGCAACAACGAGCCCCGGACGGGCCGGGTGGTGATCGCGCGCGGCCGCGACGCCCTCGACGTGGCCATGGTCACGGCCTACGGCGCGCCCACGCTCCACACCATGACGGTGTGGGCCGACGAAGCGCCTGCCGGCTGAAGGACGGTCAGCCGGCGGTCGTGTAACGACGCCCGTCGGAGGGCGATCGGCTGGCCCGCGGCCCGCTCAGGGCGCCGGCGATGGGCGGAGGGGTCGAGCCGACCCGGTACCGCTCGAAGCCAGGGGACGAGGAGACGGCGCTGGCGGGACAGTCGCCGGGGACCTCCGTGCGCTCGATCACGGTGCTCGCCACCGAGACCCCTCCGATGTTCCCGGTGGGCGCCATGCGATAGACGTCGGCCAAGGGGAAGGCGCCGCACGACGCCAGCTCGGGGCCGGCCCAGGCCACGCCCGTGGCTGACTCCGCGGTCAGCTTCAGCAGGCGGGCGGGGACCAGGACGGAGCCGACCGTCGTCCAGACGCCGGCGGTGTTGTCGAACACGTACCCGGCCCACACGCCCGATGCCAGGCGGTAGACGAACGGGAAGTAGAAGCGCCCCGCCTGCCACGGGAACTGGACCCGCACCCGGTGGAGCCTGCCCTCCTCCTCGTCGAAGACGCGGAGCTCGACGAACTTCTCGCCGCCGAACGTCAACATGCTGATGTCGCCGAAGGACTGGCTGTTGGCGAAGTAGAACTCGTGGAAGTAGGCGTAGTCAGCCTGGGCCTGTCCGATCCCGGCCGTGGGATCGTTCCCCGTCGCCAGCCAGCTTCCGATCCCATCGAGCACCGAGCCTGGGGGGGCGCTCCAGATGGTGAGGGGGATGGCGGGCAGGACCGGTGTCTGGGCCACCGCCGGGGCCGGCGCCACCAGCCCTACCAGGGTCAGAGCCAGCCCTACCGTCCAGGCCCGGAGC
>JBHENM010000012.1:0-35021 GCA_046262035.1 Acidimicrobiales bacterium
GGGTCGGCCCCCCAGCAGCGTGCACCCCCCGGAGGTACCCAGCGTTACGACCTCCGGGTGACGGTTACGCGGTCCTTCGTGAGCGAAATTGTCTCGGGGCCCTCCTCGGGCAGCGGCCCCAGGATGTCGGCGAGCTCGGCCTACAGGCGCTCGGCGGCGTCGTGGTGCTCGTGGCGGGGGTCGACGAGGTACTCGATCCCACCATCAGGGAGCAGGCGCATGATGGCCTCGCCGTAGGTCACCCAGCCGTGGCTGCCCGGATGGTCAGGGTGCCCGTACTGGTTGCGCCACTCGCGCAAACCGGGCACGGCCTCCTCGAAGCGAACCTTGGCCGCCGAAGCGGCGGCCACTCCGCAGTTCGTTGCAGCCTTGTTGGCGCAACTCACAAGGCGGTCGACGGCCAGAACGTAGAAGTCGAGGTCATGGCGCGGGTCCAGCCCCGGCGGGCACGCTCTGCACCTGTCCCGCTGTAGCCGCGCCGCCACGATGGCGTGGTCCGCAATGAAGCGCAGCTGCCAGAGGAAGTCCTGTCGTGCGCCGGGGGTCATGGCCATGAGCAGATGCTAAAGGTCCGCCGTCTCAAATCACGCGTACAGGCTCGCGTCCGTGGGCGAAGTGGCCGGCGCCCGACTGTCAGCCCCGCCACAAACCGCGGGCACCCCGTGGCCGCTGGGCCTGCCCCTGATCGCCGGGTCAGAGCCTCGCCCACGGTCTGTGTTGCACCACCGTCCGTCTGCATCATCGCTAGACATTCCGTGTGGCACGGCGGGGTCTCGGGGTTGGCGTTGCGATCAGCGTCGGGAACGGCACCCCTATAGGCATAGCTACGGACATGCTCGCCTTCTGGGTCGCGCTCGGCGCAGGCATGGGTCTTGGGATCGCTGCGTTCCTGAGCCGGCGCGGCTGACCGCGCGTGCCAGAACGCCGGGAGGGCGACGCTGTCGGCAGAACAGGGGTCGGCCGAACTGGAGCCCGCGACAGACTTAGCCTCGATCCACCGACGAACTGATACCGGGAGAGGCCGCGCATCCACTTGAAAGGCCTCCTGAGCTGGGACGATGACGGTGTCTGACGCCGTCGCAGCCACCAACCCGGGAGGCACTTTCAGTGAGTCGAGTATCGCACGGGATCGACCGCGTCGGCGTGAGCTTCGACGACCCCAACTTGGTGGCCAACGCCGGGCTCCTCCTCGTCGGCACGCTCGTCCTCCGCCTGGGGCTGGAGCGGCTGGTGAACACCACTGTCCGTCTCGGCGGACGCGTCGGCGGCGCCCTCCCGGGGCGCAAGATCCTGACGCTGGTCCACGCCATCGTTGCCGGGGGCTCCCACATCGACCACGCCGAAGTGCTGCGCTCGGGCGCCAGCGAGGCGGTGCTTCCCCACCGGGTGATGGCCCCCTCCACCCTGGGCACCTTCCTGCGGGCCTTCACCTTCGGCCACGTACGCCAGCTCGAGGCCGTGGTGGGCGAGACCCTGCGGCGGGCGTGGTCGATGGGGGCGGGACCGGGGACCGGGCGTCTGGTCGTCGACGTGGATTCCACAATTTGCGAGGTGGTCGGAAAGGCCAAGCAGGGCGCTGCCTTCGGCTACACCAAGGTGCTGGGCTACCACCCGATCCTGGCCACCCGGGCCGGCACCGGCGAGGTGCTGCACGCCCGCATGCGCAAGGGCTCCGCCAACACCGCCCGGGGCGCACGGCGCTTCGTCGAGGAGCTGGTCGCCCGCGTCCGCCGGGCCGGTGCGGCCGGCGAGATCGTCCTGCGGGTGGACTCGGGGTTCTGGTCCAAGGACACCATCGCCACCCTGGCCCGCCTCGACGTCCGCTACACGATGGCCGTGCGCACCGGGAACACCGCCGTGGCCAGAGTGATCGCGGCCATCGACGACGACGCCTGGGCCAACATCGACTACACCCCCGACGGCCAGGCCCAGGTAGCCGAGACGACCTACAAGGGCCGGCGCCTGATCGTGCGCCGCACCCGGCTCACCGATCGGGCCCAGCGCCGGCTGTGGCCGGACTGGCGCCATCACGCCTTCCTCACCGACCTGGTTGGAACCGCAGCCGAGGTCGACGCCTTCCACCGCCGCCACGCCGAGGTCGAGCTGGCCATCCGCGACCTCAAGGAAGGAGCAGGCCTGGAGCATGTGCCCTCGGGGCAGTTCTTCGCCAACGGCGCCTGGCTGTGCTGCGCGGTGCTGGCCCACAACCTCCTGCGCTGGAGCGTCACCGTCGGCCGGCGATCCCCGATCGACGAGCTGGTCGTGGCCCGCACCGTGCGCACCCAGCTGATCGCCATCCCGGGGCGGCTCGTCAACCGAGCTGGGACGCCGACGCTGCGAGGTCCGCTGCACTGGCCGTGGGCGGGATGGTTCACCCGTCGACTCGTCGCCCTACGCGCCCTGCCCGACACGGGCTGACGGTTTCTGGCGGCCGGCGCACCGCAGACATTCACCTCAGCGCTGACAGCATTGATGGCCAAGATTCCTTGGATCGACGCGGCCCCGTGTCGACATCGGGCACGCGCCGGCGATCAGGACCACGGCGAAGCGAGTCGCATCCGGGAACGGGCATCACCGGAGGAGAATCGGTGGATCGAGGCTAAGCGCATCAGGTCGCCTTCGGCGCCACCGGCGGCAAGCCAGGCGTGCGCGAAAGTATGGCGGAGCTGGTGGGGATGGATGCGCCCCACACCGGCGGCCTCACCCCGGCGCTCCAGCATCTGGCCGACCCCGGACGGCGTGAGCCGACCCTTGCGCGCCAGCCACATCCACTCGGCCTCGGCCAGCCGGTGCGCCTTCCGAACACGCAGGTAACGGTCGAGAGCGACGGCGGTCTTGTCGCCGAACGGGCACCCTCGCTCACGGCGACCCTTGCCCAGCACCACCGCGACGTGTCCCACGACGTCAACGTCGAGCAGCCGCAAGCCGACCAACTCGTCCCGGCGCATGCCGGTGTCTAGGAGTAGCCGGATGATCGCTGTGTCCCGCCGGTCCTCGAAGCTCTTACCCGAGCACGCGGCCAACAACGCCCGGAGCTCGTCGTCGCCGAGGACCGGCACCGGCACCTCGGGCACGATCGGCGGGCGGATGTTGACCATCGGGTTCTGCTCGACTTCGCCCTCCTCAGCGGCCCAGGCGAAGAAGAGCCGGAGGGCTTTGTACCGGGTCTGCGCTGTCGAGGCTGAGCGGGTTGCCGCGATCTCGCCGAGGTAGCGCTCCACGTGCTGGCGATTGATCTTCCGTATGGCCAGCGCTGGCTCGTGTGCGACCATCCAGCGGCTGAACTGGGACAGCGACTCGTCGACGTACTGGGCAACAGTGCGCGGCGCCCGGTTCGCCGCCCGTAGACTGATTGCCCATGAGCCGATCAGGTCGTCCAGCGTCGCCACGGACTTCCACCTCCCCGTTCCGGTCCTGTATAGGGGTGCGACCTACAGCGCACCCCTATACATTGCGCTGCGTTTCGTCGGAGGTCAAGTTGTGTGCTGTAGAAACGCTGCGCAGGACGAATGTTCGGTCGACACCCCCTCTGAGCAGGGAGTTTACGGGGCTATAGCTCAGTCGGTTAGAGCGCACCCCTGATAAGGGTGAGGTCGCTGGTTCGATTCCAGCTAGCCCCACATGAGATCCATCCGCCGGGGAGTCCTGGCCTTGACCCTGGCCGGCATTGCCGCGGCCGCCGTGCGGCTCCGCGGGTCCGCCCGCGTCCCTCCCCAGAACGGCGGATGGCGCGAGCTCTCCGGCCCCGAGCTGCGCTAGCCGTGCGCGCCGTCATCGTGGGAGTTGGCGCCGTCGGCGCCCGGGCCGCCCGGCAGCTGCTCTACCTGGGCCCGCTCGACGACGTGGTCGTCATCGACGCCGACGGGCCGCGGGCCGACGCCGTGGCCGAGTCGCTCGGGGCCCCCGCTCGTGTGGGGTCCGATCTGGAATCCGCCGGGCTGGAAAGGGGCGACGTCGTCGTGTTCGGGACGCCCGGAAGTCACCGCGCTCTGGCCGAGGTGGCCCTCGGGCGAGGGGCCCACGTGGTGTCCGTGTCGGACCATGTGGATGACGTGCGCGACCTGCTCGCCCTCGATGGTCGGGCACGAGACGAAGGCCGCCACGTGGTGGTGGGAGCAGGCTTCTCTCCCGGACTCTCGTGCGTGCTGGCGGCGCTGGCGGCGCGGAGCTTCGAGCGGGTCGAGGAGATTCATGTGGCCAAGGTGGGGACGGGGGGTCCGGAGTGCGCCCGTCAGCACCACCGGGCCCTCGCCGAGCAGGCGTCCGACTGGCGCGAAGGCAACTGGGAGCACCGCAACGGTGGCTCCGGCCGGGAGCTGTGCTGGTTCCCCGACCCCGTGTGCGGGGTGGACTGCTACCGCGCCGCGCTGGCCGAGACCGCCCTGCTCGTGGCTGCCTTCCCTGACGCCCACCGGGTGACGGCGCGCGTCGGGGCCAGCCGCCGAGACCGCCTCACGGCCCGTCTGCCCATGCTGCGCCGCCCGCACCCCGAGGGTGATCTCGGCGCCGTTCGAGTGGAGGTGCGGGGGGCGCAGGGCTCGGCCCTGGACGACCGGGTGCTGGGTGCTGTCGACCGACCGGCCGTGGCCGCGGGCACGGTGGCGGCCCTGAGTGCGCGCTGGGCGATGGACGACCGCCTGGCCCACACCGGGGCGTCAGGTCTCGCCGGGCGGGTGGAACCGGGACCCTTTCTGGCCGCCCTGGCCGAGCGGGGACTCAAGGTGGCGGTGTTCGAGGGCAGCCACCACGGCGCGGGCACGCCCGCAGCTGCGATCGGCTAGTAGCTCACCGCACCAGGCGGGACAGGCGCCGGTCGGCCAGGACCTTCCCGCCGGTCTGGCATGCAGGGCAGTACGTGACCTCGTAGGACTCGTAGGACACCCGTCGAAGGTCCTGCCCGCAGCGGGGACAAGGGGTGCCGTGCCGGCCGTGGACGGTGAAGTGGTCGCCGACCTTGGTGGGGAGCCCTCCGCTCCGCTTGCGCTCCTCGACCAGGCCCGCCTCCAGCACTTCATGCACCGCGCTCAGGAGCGCCTCCCGCCTACACCGGTCGAGGCTGGCGAGCGAGTCATAAGGCGATAGGCAGGCCCGGTGGAGGACGTCGTCGCTGTAGCCGCGGCCGATCCCGGCCACCGTGCGCTGGTCGCGCAGAAGGGTGTGAACGCGCCGCTGGTCGGTGCCGGAGCGGATGAGGGTGGCGAACTCGTCCGAAAAGGGGTCGGGTCCGAGGACGGCCATGGGGCCTTCATCCCCCTCCTCCAAAACCCACCAGCCGGCCTTGCGCTCCGTCCCGAACTCCTTGAGCAGCAGGGAAGGGCGGTCGTCGAAGCGGAATCGCACCACCGCCCCCTTGGGTTTGGTGGTCTTGGGCGGGTTTTCGATGTCGACCCGGCCGCCCTGGGAGAGGTGGAAGGCGATCCGGGGACCGCCCAGCTCGATGAGGGCGAACTTTCCCCTGCGCCCGATCCCGGTGACCGTCCTTCCCACCAGTGATTCCGGAGCGGGGGCGAACGTCTTGAGCCCCGAGAACTGCAGGGCGGTGGCCCCGGCGAAGGTGGCCCCGGCGAAGGCGGCTTCGAGCCGCTCGGCCATGCCTTGCACCTCGGGAAGTTCGGGCACGCGCCCAGCCTAGGAGGAGCCCCGGACTTACTAGGGCGCCTCCGGGCTGGCGAACGAGACCGACGGCCGGGTGCTGGTGTCCACCACCAGGCGCAGGACGTCGGGCCGGGCGTAATGGCCCACGGCGTCGAACTGCTGGCGGGCCGAACGGACGACCTTGGGATCCACGTCGGCGTACAGGATCCCGTCTTCCCGCACGAGAGGACCGGCGAGGATCTCGCCATCGGGGTTGACGATGGCCGAGTTGCCGAGGGTCAGCCAGTCGTCGGGGGAGCCGTAGAGCTCGCTCCGGTGGGGAACGTCCTCGGGCACGTCGAAAACCCGGATGCAGCGGTTCACGCGGATGACGAAGACCCGGCCCTCCTTGGCCACGTGCCGGAGGGTCGCGATCCATACGTCGGAGCTGTCCCAGGTGGGCGCCAGGTAGATGTCGACGCCCTGGGCATAGAGCGCGGCCCGGGCGAGGGGCATGTAGTTCTCCCACGAGGTCAACGTGCCCAGGCAGCCGAACGGCGTTTCCGTCACTTCGAGGGCGAGCCGTCACCCATGCCCCACACCAGCCGTTCGGCGCCCGTCGGCATCAGCTTGCGGTGCCGGCCGACCAGGGCTCCGTCGGGCCTGAACGTCAGCTGGGTGCTGAACAGGGTCGTGCCCCGCTCGAGTCGCTCGTTGACCCCGATGGAGACGTACGCGCCCGCCCGCCGGGCCGCCTCGGCCACGAGCTGGGTCTCGGTCCCGCCAACCACCACGGACTGGTCGAACAGTCTGGCCTGCAGGTCAGAGGCCCGGGACTCCCATGGCTTCATCCGCCACACCCACTCGGGGTAGGCAGGGACGAAGGCCTCGGGGAACACGATGAGTTTGACGTCCTCGCGGCTGGCCTGCTCGATCAGCTTCACCGCCTTCTCGATGGTTGCGGTGCGGTCGAGGAACACGGGGGCAGCCTGGACGGCGGCCACCCGGACGGACTGGAGTTGCTCGGCTGAGGTCACTGCGGTTCTCCTTCGAGCGGTTCTTCGGTTCGTGTGGCCTAGAGGCCTAGAAACCGGGAGCCAGTAGCCCGCTCACCTCCGAGCGAATCGAGTCCCAGCCGACGTTGACGGCCAGGAGGACTCCTCCCGCCAGGAGCAGGCCGAGTACGACCAGCAGGACGAGCAGGAGCACACGCCGGAGCGAGCGGCGGCCGAGGCTGGTTTCCTTGGTCCGCTGGATCACATCGCCGTCGCCCTCGTCGGCGTCCGGGTCGCCGGACAGGGGTGACATCTGACGGGTGGGGTCGGACGGGCGGGGTGCCACCACGGTCGGCCCCGGCGCCGACGACGACGAGGGTTTACCCGCTTCCATCGACTGCCAAGTGAACGCAGTGCGACCCTGCCCATTGGCCTGGCCGAGGGCCGTGATCTGGGCCTGGAGGGCATCCAGTTGCCGGCGCATCCCGATCTCGAACGCCTCCACCAGCTCCCGGACGGCGGCAATCTCGCCTTGGATCCCGTTGAGGGTGTCGGTGAGACCGATGAGATCGACGCTCCCACCGCCGTTCGGGCTCTTGGCCAGCTCGGCCTCGACTTCCACGGCCTGCTCCAGGGCGCGGACCGCATCCATGAGCTGCGCCGGCTGCGCCTCCGGTGGATTCGCCGTGACCGGCTCCTCGGCGGGGGCATCGGCATGGGCGGGGACATCGCCGTCCGCAGGCTCGCCTTCCTTTGACTGGTCGCTGTCGGACTTCGTCTCGGCCGCATCGGTGACGTCCGGCTGCTCCGGCTTGTCGCCGTCGGCGTCGGGTGGTGCCTCGTCGGGGCTGGTGTTGTCCACCAGCCCGTGGTCGACGACCTCCTCCTTGCTCGTGTCCTCGGTGTCCTTCGTGGCGTCGGAAGCCTCAGCTTCCTCTTCCACCGCTTCTGCCACTGCGGCCTTCACGTCTTCCTTCAGGTCATCGGGAGCCTGGCCGTTGACGGCGTCTACGGCGGCTTCCGCCAGCTCGGCGGCCGCGGCCGTCGACGTGCCCTCCGACCCAGCCTCGACCGGGCCCTGCACCCCGCTCAGGGGTCCGCTCGGGCCCTGCACCCCGCTCAGGGGGCCGCTCGGGCCCTGGACCTGGTCCAGCCGCCACTTGAGCGTCTGCTCCTTGCCGTCCTCGTCTTGACGGGGGACGCCCAGGGTGTCCAGAAGCTCGTGGGCCCGTGTGACGTACTGCGGCCCGCTGCTCCGATTCTGGAAAAGCATGAGCCGGTCGCTCAGGGCGTAGGGAGCGAAGACGCCCGCCCGGGGGATACCGAACAGGTCCAGCAGGTCGTGCGCCGACTTCTCCTGCCACAGGCGGGGCTCGAAGTCCCGGTGGTACAGCTCGGCCGCGGCGTAGGCGATGGCGTCGGCGTTGGCGTCGTCCAGGCTGCCCCCGAACCTCTCGGTCAGGTCGTTCAACAGCCGGCGGTAGAGCTCGGTCATGTCGGGAGGCTTCGCTGCCTCCGGTGCTTCGGAAGCCTCCGACACCTCCGACACCTCCGACAGAACAGGCGGCGGGGGCGCTTCTGGCGGCTTCTCCGCCGGCCCGTCAGACGTGGCCGATCGCTCGGCTCCACTCCCCGATGACGTGGCCCTTGATCTGAGGGTCTGAGTCGCAGTGCGTCCGCGCCGGCCGCGCCTGCCGCCGCCGTTCTCCGAGGGATCCGGATCGCGTGTCCCAGCCACGGGTTCCCCCTGTATCAGGTCGTTGGGTCGCCCATTCTGCTCACGTTTTCCACAGTTCGTCATCACCTTGGGGAAGCTTTTCTGGATTTCCCCCGGCGGCCAGGGCATCTGCCGGGACGAGCCCCTGGTCGACCAACCACGTGGCCGTCCGACGGAGCGTCTCGTCCACGGGCCGGTAGTGCAATCCCAGCTCGCGTTCGGCCTTGGACCCGTCGTAGCGGTGGCCGTGCAGGAGGGTACGCAGGGACTCCCGGCACACGAGCGGCGTCCGCCCAGTGGCGCGAGCGGCGGCGGCGGTGACCGACGCTGCCACCACGGCCAGAGTCCGGGGAACCATGCGCGGGGTCCGCACCCCCGGGGCGATCCCGGCCATGATCCGCATGAGGTCGGAGGCGTCGAGGGACGCTGCGTTCAGCACGTAGCGCTCCCCGGACCGGCCCTTGGCCTCAGCCAGAAGGTGGCCGTCGGCGCAGTCGTCGATGTCCACCAGGCTGATGGGGGTGTCCACCCATGCCTTGAGCCGTCCCCGCAGGTACTGGACCAGCACCTGACCGGTCCCGGTCACCCGCCCTGGCCCTTGGACCGAGGACGGGTTGACGCTCACCACGTCCACCCCGTGCCGATCGGCCAGCTCCAGCACCAGCCGCTCGGCCTCGAACTTGGACCGCTCGTAGGAGGAGAGAAAGCTGCCCCGGTGGGGGGAGTCCTCGCGGCCGACGGCTTCGTGGGGTTCGCCGATGGTGACGGCCGACGAGGTGTAGACGAGGCGGCGGACGCCGGCGCCGGCCACAGCCCGCACCACGTTGGTTGAGCCCGTGACGTTGACCCGGTACATGGGCGACGGGTCCTTCAGGCAGAACTGGTTCATTCCCGCCACGTGGTAGGCGACGTCGCACCCGTCGAGCCCGGCTTCCAGGGATCCGATGTCGAGGACGTCACCGGAGACGGGTTGGGCCCCCAGCTCCTGCACCGTGGCCCCCGCCTGCTCGGAGCGCACGAGGGCCCGGACCGTCCTGCCCGCCTCCACCAAGTGCCGGATCACAGCCCGACCCACGACCCCGCTACCTCCGGTGACGAAAACCGCAGGGTCCGCCGAGGTCATCGTGCCGGGACGCTAGTGGTCGATCCGGCCGTCGATGGCCAGCCCGGGGTGGGTCAGTCGATGCGGTACCGCGGACGGCCGTTGCCCACCATGACGAAGGCGAGGCCTCCCACCAGCAGCATCAGGGCGAGAGCGACCTCCCGGTCCGTGGCCAGGCCGGTGGTAGGTAGGGGAAGGGTCGTCGTCGGGCTCGCTCCACCCCTGGTCGTGGTTGTGGTCGCCGGTGCAGTCGTACTGGTGGACGGCGCAGGCTCTGCCGTGGTCGTTGGCGGGGACTCAGGGGGGGCAGTGGTCGCCACCGGCGCCGACGTGCCGCCGTTCGTGGGGCTCGCCTCTCGCCACTTCGGCTGGTTGTCGAGGATGGTAGTGGTGCAGACAACCGCCACCCCGTCAGGGGTCCGGGCCATCGCGCCCTGTGGGGTGCAAGGCGAGCCGACAATGGCGATGGCCTGGCCCGAGGCGGTGCCCGAGGCGGAGAGAAGGGACAGGGCGGCGACTACGCCCGCGACCGCTCCTCGGATGCTCTTGGACCCCCGCATTGTTACCGAACCCCCACCCTTCCCCTCGCCTGAAGACAACAGATCGTGCCATCTCAGCACGGTCGGGTGCAGGTTGGGTGGATGACCGGCCTCTGACCTGGCCCGTCGCCCTCCCGCCGTTGACATCAGAAGCGATCACCTCCTAATCTCCACAAATGCAATTGGAAAGCTCACGTTTAGGTCGGTTGGGCCCCGTGGCCCTGCTGCTGGCCCTGATCGTCAGCGCTTGCGGCGGTGATAGTGACGGACCGTCGGGCGCCGCCTCGGGTCAGTCCGGATCGGCCGCGCCCACCACCGTCCGGCTCGGGCACTTCCCCAACGTGACCCACGCCAGCGCCCTCGTGGGCATCGAGAACGGCACGTTTCAGGCTGCCCTTGGGCCCAACAAGCTCGCGGTGAGCACGTTCAACGCCGGCCCGGCGTCGGTGGAGGCAATCCTCTCGGGGGCCCTTGACGCCACCTACATCGGGCCCAACCCGGCCATCAACGCCCACGTGCAGTCCCGGGGCCAGGCCATCCGGATCGTCTCCGGTGCGACCTCGGGCGGCGCCCTCCTGGTGGTCAACCCGAGCATCAACCGCGCGGCGGACCTCAAGGGGAAGAAGATCGCCTCGCCCCAACGAGGGGGCACCCAGGACGTGGCCCTTCGTTACTGGCTGGAGCAGAACGGCCTGAAGTCCGACCTCCAGGGTGGCGGCGACGTCTCGATCCTCCCCCAGGAGAACGCTCAGACCCTCGAGACGTTCCGCTCCGGGCAGATCGACGGGGGTTGGGTTCCCGAGCCGTGGGCCACCCGCCTGGTCCAAGAGGGCGGGGGCAAGGTCCTCGTCGACGAGAAGACCCTCTGGCCTGACGGCCGGTTCGTCACCACCCACCTGATCGTCCGCACCAAGTTCCTCGAGGACCATCCCGATGCCGTGCGGCGCCTGGTCGAGGGCCAGGTCCAGGTGAACGACTTCATCAACAAGAACCCGGCGGAGGCTCGGAAGCTGGTGAACCAGAGCATTGCCAGGATCACGGGCCGCGGCGTTTCCGATGCCGTGCTTCAAGCGTCGTGGAAGAATCTTGAGTTCACCAACGACCCCACCGCCTCGTCGTTGACGGCATCGGCCGACCACGCCCACGAGGTGGGCATGCTCGAAAAGGTCGACCTCAAAGGCATTTACGATCTGTCCGTCCTCAACCAGGTCCTCAAGGCTGCGAACCAGCCCGAGGTGAAGGGGTGACCGGCCCGGTGACCATCACCGAGGTACCGGTCGACGCTCCGCCGACCACCGCCGTCTCCCTGCGGGGGGTTTCCAAGGCCTTCGGGCACGGAAGCAACGCCGTGGTCGCCCTGGAGGGAATCTCGCTCGACGTCCGTCGGGGCGAGTTCGTCTGCCTGGTCGGCGCTTCGGGATGCGGCAAGTCGACGAGCCTGAACATCATCGCCGGGCTCGACCACCCCACGGTCGGGGAGGTCAAGGTCGAAGGCCGGTCAGCCCTCATGTTCCAGGATGCCGCCCTCTTCCCCTGGCTGACGGTCCGCGACAACGTCGCTCTGCCCCTTCAGCTGGCCGGCGTGGGGCGAGCGAAGCGCCAGCACCGGGCCGAGGAGCTGCTCAAGAAGGTCCACCTCAAGGGGCAGGGCCGGCGTCGCCCTCACGAGCTCTCGGGTGGCATGCGCCAGCGCGTGGCCCTGGCCCGGGCCCTCGCCCAGGACGTCGACATCCTGCTGATGGACGAGCCCTTCGGCGCTCTCGACGCCATGACCCGCGACCTGCTGCACGACGAGCTGGAGCGCCTGTGGTCGACCACGGGCCTGACCGTCGTCTTCGTCACCCACAACGTGCGGGAGGCGGCCCGGCTGTCCGACCGCATCGTCCTGCTCACCAGCCTCCCGGGGAAGGTCGCCCACCAGTTCGATGTGAACATCGACCGGCCTCGGCGGATCGACTCGCCCGAGGTCTCCGGTCTTGCCGCCCGGGTGACCGACCGGCTGCGCCAGGAGGTGAGCCGCCATGGCCATTGACGCCAAGGAGCAGGAGCTCGCCCTTCAGCTCGCCGGGCTCGACGCCCTGGAGGAGGCCCTGGGCCGCGGTCCGACTCGGGCGCGGCGGATCTGGACCATGGTCTGGCCGAAGCTGGCCGCGGTAGCCCTGACCCTTGCCCTCTGGCAGGTCGTCGTGTGGTCGGGTTGGAGGGAGGACTACCTACTGCCCGGTCCTGGCCGCGTCCTCCCGGCCCTGTTCGAGCGCCTCGGCACGGGTGCGTTCTGGACGGCGGTGGGCATCACCATGCGCCGGGCCGTCACCGGATACGCCGTCGCCCTGGTTATCGGCTCGGTGATCGGGCTGGCTGTCGCCCGTATCCCCCTTCTCAGGAGTGCGGTGGGCTCGCTCGTCACCGGTCTCCAGACCATGCCCTCGATCGCCTGGTTCCCCCTGGCCATGCTCCTGTTCGGCCTCAGCGAGCAGGCCATCCTGTTCGTGGTCGTGCTCGGCGCAGCGCCGTCCATCGCCAACGGGCTGATTGCCGGGGTTGACCACGTGCCGCCGCTCATGGTGCGCGCGGGACGGATGCTCGGGGCCCGGGGAGTGAGCCTCTATCGCCATGTGGTCCTGCCCGCGTCGCTCCCGGCCTACGTGTCCGGGCTCAAGCAGGGCTGGGCCTTCGCCTGGCGGAGCCTGATGGCGGGCGAGCTCCTGGTCATCGTGGCCAACCGCCCTTCCATCGGCGACCAGCTGGCCCTGGCCCGGGAGTTCTCACGGGTCGACGACCTCCTCGGCCTGATGATCGTGGTCCTGGTCATCGGCATCGTCGTGGACACGATCTTCGGCCAGGTGGACCTGACCATCCGGCGTCGCTGGGGGCTGATCGACTCCGGGAGGTGAGTGGAGCCATGACCCGCCCGGCCGCCGGCGCGCCCGGCACTGGCAGAATCGGGCCGTGCGCGTGTCCGCCAAGGTCGATTACGCCGTACGCGCCCTGGCCGAGCTGGCAGCCGCGTCCGGCCAAGGTCCGGTGAAGGGCGAGATCATCGCCGGCGCCCAGGGCATCCCCCTGAAGTTCATGGAGAACATCCTCAGTGATCTCCGGCGGGCGGGGGTGGTTCACAGCCAGCGGGGTGCGGTGGGCGGCTACTGGCTCGCCGTCCCAGCCGAGAGCCTTTCCATCGCCGACGTGATCCGGGCCGTCGAGGGGGCCCTGGCCGACGTGCGGGGCGAGCCCCCCGAGGATGTCGACTACCGCGGCGCGGCTGCCGCCCTACAGGACGTGTGGATTGCCACGCGGGCCACCCTCCGGTCGGTGCTGGAGGTGGTCACCATCGCCGACGTGGCCAGCGGCGATCTGCCCGATGTCGTGCGCCGCCTGACCGGTGGCCCGGACGCATGGGCCCGCCGTTAGCCCCCCGGGTGGGCACTACGCTCGAAGAGTTGCGTGGCTGACCTGGGCGCTTGATCTCCGGCAGAGATCCCCGCAGTTGAGCCACACCAGTGGCTCGTTCGACGAAAGGTCCCCATGAAAGCGCTCGTAACCGGCGGAGCGGGATTCATCGGGTCGAACATCGCCCAGGCCCTCCAGGCTGGGGGGCATGAGGTGCGCGTACTCGACGACCTGAGCACCGGCTTCCGGGAGAACGTCGACGGCTCGATGGAACTGCTCGAGGGTGAGGTGTCCGACGAGGACCTTGTCCGGAAGGCAGTCGACGGCGTGGACGTCGTATTCCACCAGGCTGCCCACCGCGCCGTGCTCCGCTCCGTGGAGCAACCGCTGGCCACGGATACGGCCAACACCCATGGCACCCTGACCGTGCTGAAGGCAGCGCTCGACGCTGGGGTCCGTCGCGTCGTCTACGCCTCGTCCAGCAGCGTCTACGGCGGGGCCGAGGTTCAGCCGACGCCGGAGACCTTTCCGACGAATCCGCGCTCGCCCTACGCCGTGACCAAGCTGGCAGCCGAGCACTACTGCCGGGTGTTCACCGAGCTTTACGGCCTGGAGACGGTCGCTCTGCGCTACTTCAACGTCTACGGCCCCCGCCAGCGACCGGACTCCGCCTACGCCGCCGTCATCCCGCTGTTCATCGAGGCCCTGCGCCGGGGCGAGCCTGCGGTCGTGCATGGCGACGGTCTCCAGAGCCGCGACTTCTCCTATATCGACGACGTGGTCACCGTGAACCTGAGGGCCGCTGAAGCGCCCGCGTCGTCCTGCGCGGGCAAGGTCTACAACGTCGCCGGAGGCCGGCCGTACTCGCTGCTCGACCTCCTGGAGATCCTGGGCCGCATCATGGACGTGGCTCCCACCAGAGTGCACACCGATCCCCGCTCCGGTGACGTCAAGCACTCGGGAGCCGACATCTCGGCCGCCCGAGCCGACCTGGGCTACGAGCCCCGCACGGGATTGGAGGAAGGCCTGCACAAGACGGTCGCCTGGTTCGCCGCTGCCGCGCCAGCGCCGTAGTGCAGGGCCATCGGCCGGTCGCCGCCTTCGTCGGAGAGGACGAGCGCCTAGGATCGATTCGTGTTCGACGATCGTGAGCGCTTTGTACTGCTGATGCTTCTCTGGAACTTCAAGCAGAGCGCCGACGCCGTTCACTCGGTCGACGTGCCAGCCGAGGAAGCAGAGGCGGCTAGGGCCCAAATGGAGCGGATCAACGAGATCGTGAAGAGCTGGGCGGTGATCCGACCAAGCCGGCGTTCGGGGCCGTTGCTGTGTGACCAGATGTACGGCCGCCCGGGACGCGACGGCTAGGAATCATTCGGCGGTGAGACAGGCCGCGGTCGTCGTGGCGTTGGCGGCGCTGCTCTCGTGTTCCGAGGCACCGTCCGAACTCGTCGGCCGCATCGCGCAGATCGACGTGGTGGACTGCTTCGGAGCATCGACAGTCCACGCCGACGGACGCTCCCTGTCGTGTGAGCCGTCGGCCGTCGAGATCGTGAGCGGCCGGGCGCTGTTCATCAGCGACAAAGAAACCCCGGACGAGCTGCCGAGCCCGACTCTCTGGATGCCGCTCGAGCAGCCGTGGCCGGACGTCGTATCCAGCGCCGACATTCGACACGAGTCCACCTCGACGATCCGAAGCACTCGGAAGATCGAGGGGCTGACGAAGAGCGCCGAAGGCGACCTGGTGTTCGCGATGAGCGACTTCGATTGGCCGCCCGACGGCACGTCTGCCGAGCCCGACCTGTACAACAGGTTGTTGTACTGGCCGATAGGGCATGTGGATCAAGTAGCAATCGCCAACCCGACCTCGAACGGAGACGTGGTCAGCTCAGTGTCGCTGCGCCCGCACTTCATCGATGCGCTGAAGTCCGAGAAGTACCCGTCGGGGCCGCCGTACTTCAAAATCGAAGGGTTGGTTGCCATGCCGAACCGCGAGTTGTGGTTCGGCGTCCGGGAGATCGGCCCGGACTACGAGCATCCCGATTACGCGGTCACGATTCTGAAAGGGTCGTACTCGAAGTCGGACGACGGGACGGTAACGGTGCGGCCACCATTCTCCGTGGTGACTCGTGTGGATCCATCGGTCAGGCTGCCGTCGACTGATCGGCTCGGGCTATCGAGCTTGGCGAGGCACGACGACACACTCGCAATGCTCACATCACGAGAGGCGCCGGAGGGACAGGTGGGGCACGAGTCCTACATCTGGGTTGCGCGTCTCTCGGGGACGGCGGATCTCGATTTCCGGGTCGTGGCAGGCGCCGATGGCCAGCCGTTGAAACTTCCGTGCAAGGCGGAGGGGGTCGACTTCTTCAGCCCGAGCCGCCTTCTGGTCGCGTGCGATGAAGACAGATCCCCAAGCACCTTTGCCAGGAGCGGAGGCGAGCGCTTCACGCGTCGACCGGACCAAGGTGTCGTCATGATGGTCGACGTCAGCGGGCTCGGATAAGGCTTGCCGGCGGTTGCCCTGACCGGCGCCGTCCCTAGTGGCCCCCGGTGACGCCCGGGCGCGTCCACTGGGGCACCGGTCGACCGCCGTTTCTGGGCCCCATCGGCGCACCGTGCTCGTCGGTGCGCAAGAAGGAGTGGGTCGGGATCTGCGGCCACCCCTCGGGCGAGTCCTCCCACTCCTCCCGCCGCCCGTAGGCGGTCATGTCGAGCAGCCCAAAGGAGGGACTCATCACCTCGTCGCCCCGGCCGGTCGTCCAGTACGTCAGGTAGATCTTGTCCTCCCGCCGCAGGTAGCAGGAGATCCGGCCGGCGACGCCCACGGTGGGGTCGTCGAGGTGGGCATTGGAGTACCACGGCGCTGTGTAGCCCATGAAGTCGCGGAACGCCGCGATCTCCTCGTACAAGCCGTCGCCGAGGATGGCGAAGGTGATCCCGTTGGCGTTGAGGTAGGCGGCGTCGGCGGCGTCCCCCATATTCCAGGAATTCCTGGTGCAGCCTTCGCACTGCCACTCCCACGGCTCCCCGTCGTAGAACATGTGGCTGTAGACGACTAGCTCGTCGCGCCCCTCGAAGACATCGCCGAACGGGACCGGGCCGACGGCGCCGATGACGGTGGTGTCGGGCGGCACCTCTGTCATGGGCAGCCGGCGCCGGGCCGCGGCGATTGCGTCGCCCTCGCGGGTGTGTGCCTTCTCGCGCTTGCGCAGCTCGAGGAGCTGTCGCTCGAAGTCGTGGTGGCCGGCGACGGCCGGGGCTGGCGTCGTCATGGGTTCCTCTGTCAGTTGACGGGCGTATGGAGGCGCAGTTGGCGTTGACGTTTCGCTGCGCCGGGTAATGCGCGTCAGGCGTTGACCGTATTGGTGCCCGGCGGCCCAGGCAGAATCGTCGGAACGTACTCGAGTCGATGAGGAGTTCCGGCATCGTCGTGTCCTTGTCCTTGATATCAGCTCTTCGGTTCCCGCCTTCGCTACCACGGCGGTAGGAATGACGGTTAGGACGTGCGGCGAGGAGAGAACTCATCGCCAGGCGCGCCCGAGGCGCGTACGCGCCCGCCTCCCGCGCACGGACCCCATGACCCGCGTGCCGAAGCGACGCCCCGACTGCCCTCAACGCCCGCCGTGGGCACCGACGCGTTCAGCTGCAACACCCGGTCAGGGCAGTCCTTCGGTGCTAGGGGGTGCGCGATCCTTGCGCCCTGCCAGCAGGTCCGACCGGGGACCGATGAGAAATGGCGGCGGCGCCGGTCTGATTACGGTCCGCCAGGTGCCTGCGACCGCAGCAAGGGAGAGCAACCCATGAGACCGCTCCGATACTCGATCAACGTCACCCTCGACGGCTGCTGCGATCACCGGGTGATGATCCCGGACGAAGAGTTGCATCGCCATTTCGCCGACGAGCTGGAACGAGCCGATGCCCTGCTCTTTGGCCGGGTGACCTACGAGATGATGGAGGCGGCGTGGCGGCAGCCGGCGACAGGAACGTGGCCTGACTGGATGGCTGATTGGGTGATCCCCTTCGCCCGGACGATCGACAGGGCAAAGAAGTACGTCGTGTCGGGCACCCTGGACCGGGTCGATTGGAACGCGGAGCTCGTGCAGGGTGATCTGGAGAAAGCCGTTCAGCAGCTCAAGCAGGAGCCCGGCAAAGGCCTGTACGTGGGAGGCATGACCCTCCCGCTGGCCTTGGCGGATCTGGGATTGATCGATGAGTACGAGTTTGTCGTGCAGCCCATCGTGGCGGGCCACGGGCCGACGTTGTTCGCCGGCCTGAGCGAGCGGCTCGAGCTGAAGCTCGTAGGGCGCCAGGAGTTCCGGGCGGGGGCGGTCGCTCTGCGTTACCAGCCCAGTCGCGTCACGGCTTGAAGGTCGGCCGCCCCTGGGCACGCGGGCCTGGCAACTCCGCCACAACGCCGAGATCGACACAGGCGTGCCCTCGAACGCCGGCTTGGTGTGTCGCAGAGTTGTCCGCTCGTAGTCGCCGCTGGGCAAGCTCTGCTATTGCCTGCAGCGCATCCGCACGCTCGACGCGGGAGTAGGAAACTCGTGCACACCATGACGATCGAGCACTTCGGCCTCTTGGGAAGACGCGAGGATCCCCCAGTCCTACTCGCAGAGGCGGAGGTCGATCCACGCAACCTCGACTACGTGATGAAGTTGATGAGAGTGATGGCGACTGACGCCTTGGCGCACACAACGCCCAAACCGAGATCAAAGAGGAGAACGCCGTGAACAAGTCCCTAGCGTTGGTTCGATTTCGACCTCAGCATTACGTAGAAGTGGCTCCCGGGGTCCGCCGTGCTTACCGGCTGACCTTTGCTGATCGTGAGGGAGTCGCTGCCCCAGCACTGCGTTCGCGCCATGCGCCGTGATCCCCGCCAACGTGTAGCGACCAGCGTGGCTCGCTTAGCTCGCGGTCCTGCCCCGGAACGCTGGCCGGTGGGCACCGACGCGTTCAGCTGCAACTCCCGTCAGGGCATCGAGCTCAACTGGGTCTGCGACGACCTTCGCGCAGGCATGCCGCCCGACCAAAGCCGGGGGCCGAGTGCGGTTCCGGCCGAGCGGGTAACGCAACGCCCATCGACTCGCAGCTGGAAGCTCGCAATCCGATCGGAGCGTCGTGCGTGCCCATGCGAAGAGGCGTGGACGCATACCAAGTCACCCCCGACAGCACGGCCGACGTCAGGGAGCGCGGAAGCTACCCTGTCGAGCGGGAGATTTTTCCCCCACAGTTTCCCCCACGGAACCCTCGGGGGACAGGTTTCCCCCAGTTTCCCCCCAAGTTCACCGACCATAGCGACACATCCCGACACGATGAAAGGAGGAAGAGTCACCGCGAAACCGCAGGTAGAGGCCCCTGTTTGGGGCGAAGTAGCAGGCCAGGGGACGTAGCTCAGTTGGCTAGAGCACCTGCTTTGCAAGCAGGGGGTCGTGGGTTCGAGTCCCATCGTCTCCACGCAAAACCGCAGGCCAGAGTGGGTGCGGGACCTCGGAGCTTCGGTTCATTTCCCAAACGTAGCCAGTTGAACGTAGCCTTTGGGCTACTGGCTACGTCGAGGAGGTCGGCGGGTGGCACAGCAGCCGACGGTGCGCTGGAATGAGAAGTCGGGACGGTGGATGGCCTGGGTGCGCTTCCCCGACGGGTCACGCCGCAAGGTCGAGCGGTTGGAGAAGGCCGACGCCCAGCACGACCTCGACGAGCTGCTCGCCCTGCGGGCGCAAGGGCAGGACCCGGGGCCGCGCAACCTGCGCAAGCTCACCTTCAACGAGGTGATCGACGCCTGGTTCGCCGACGGTTGTCCGAACGTGGCGCCGAGCAAGAAGTCGCGCCACGCCCGGGCCAAGTCGCCCAACACCGTGGCCAACGCCCGCCAGCTGCTGGGCACCAGCATCCGCCCGGTGATCGGCCCGCTGTGGGTGGATCGCGTGTCGACCCAGCGGCTGGAGAAGCTGTTCGCCGACATGGCCGACCACGGGTATGCCACCAGCACGATCGACCGGAACTGGAACTACCTCAACCAGGCCCTGCAGCACGGTGTCCGCCACCGGACGATCAAGACCAACCCGGCTGCCGACGTGCTGCTCCCCGAGAAGCGGCCCGGCAAGACCCGCAAGAGCCTCAGCATCGAGCAGGTGAAGCACCTCGTCGTCGAGACCATCCCGGCCGACCCCCGGCCGGCCATGTGGCTGACCGGCCTGATGTGCGGCTTGCGACCCGGCGAGCTGGCCGGCCTGCGGTGGCCCTTCGTCGACATCGACTCCGACTCGCCCAGCATTCACGTCGTCGAGCGAGCCCTCGAAGTCGAGGACCGCTACATGGGCCAGGCTGAACCCAAGACGCCCCGCAGCAAGCGCCGCATCGGCCTCCATCCGCTGCTCGTTGCCGCCCTCCGCCGGCACCGTAACGACATGCGGGCCCTGGAGCTCTACGACGACGAAGGCTTCGTCTTCTGCTCGCGCAACGGCACGCCAATGACCATGTCGAACATGCGCCGGGCCTTCCAGCTCCTGTGCAAGGCGGCCGGCTTCGGTTCGGACTGGACGACGTACGAGCTTCGCCACTCCTTCGTGTCCCTCGTCGCCGACCAGCTCGACGACCTGGTCAAGGTTGCCGACCTCGCCGGCCACGTCGACACCCGCACCACCGAGGGCTACCGCCACGCTGTGCGTCCATCGATCCCACACGCCATCGAGGCATGGGAGCAGCTGCTTGCGAAGGGTCAGGAATAGATAGGCCGTATCGACGGCGCGCCGTGCGCCGAGATGCAGTATCCGCGGTAGCCGATCCCGATCGCGTCGGCCTGGCGTCGCTTCTTGCTCAGGTCGCCCGCAAGTGGGTCGAGGGCGACCTGGACACGAATGAGCTCCGAGCCAGCCGCACTGGAGCCGACGGTCACGGGTACGCGTCATCGAGGGGTGGTTGGTTGACCATCACTTGCCGGGCCTGCGCTGCGGTGAGACGAGAGCGAAGCGCGTCGTCAAGCTGGATGACGACGACATCGACGCCCCAGTTCCGCAGAGCCTCCGCTAGCCAGCTCCCGCCTGTCACGCAGTCCGCCGCAGCTCTGTCTCCAAACGCGATGGCGAGGCGAGCGTCGGGGTGCGAGCGCGCGATGGTGATGAGCTTGAGCGCGTCGCGGGCCACCTTGTGGAACTGGCCGCCACGCAGGCGACCCTGATGCGAGAACACCTCGACTATCACCGAGAGATCTGCGGCGACGCCGTCGATGTCGACACGGGCGCCCCCGGGGAGTTGCAGGGTCCCCGGCGCAAGCTCCACGCCGTAGGCCGCGGCGACGCCTGCAAGGATCACTGGCTCCGCCTCGAGCTGCTCGTGTGAACTCGACTGGTGGATCACCGAATCTGACGCTACCGGCAACCGCTGCGTCCACCGCTGCCGCGCACCCGATTAGGCGACGGTGGCGAGCAACTCCTGGGCAGCGGGGTCGTTGTCGTCGAGCTGGACGAAGTGGGCCTGGCCATTGGGGTCTACGGCAGTGATCCGCACGACGGACCAGAAGCGAGGCGTCCTGGCTACCACCACGGCGCCGAGCTGGACGTCGGATGGGTCACCGGCTTTGGCGAGAAGCGACCAGTTCTCGCCGTCGTCGTCCTCGGCGTTCAGGTCGCTACGGAGCTGGATCGGGGGTGTCAGGACGGCGCACCTTCCCGCGGCGATCGGGTCGGAACGCTCGGCCGCGATTCAGCGAAGAGTGTCCGAGGGGAGATGTCGGCGCCATTGGGCCACACGATCGTGCCGGCCTCGGGGTCGACGGTCACGCCGCGGAAGAGGTCGTAGTCAGCCAGCAGTGGCGCGAACATCGGGCCCCACAGAAGTGGCTCGAGGTCGATGACCCGCTGACCTTCGTCGGGGAAGGTCAGCTCCACGACGTACCGAGACAGGACTCGCACGTCGGTCACCTCAATGAGCGGCGCCAGGTCAGTCATCCGAAGCCTCCGTCTCCGGTTCCGAGGTTACCCGGGAGGCGGTGCTCCAGCGTGTTGGCGAAGGCGATCCCCGCCCCCCGTGATCTCGTCCAGTAGCGACTGAGACGACTCGACGGCGTGAACACTCCAGTGGAACGCGCTCTGCGCCGAGGATGTGGATGGTGGTGTACATAGGGGTCATCATGGTGGTAAACCAGGAGGTGTTAGGGGTACTGTTCGAGGTACCACTAGGCGGAAAGTGTCGACTGCGGGTTCCGACGAGGGAGAGCGAGGACCGTCTTGAGTGATTTGGGGGTGCAGGCGCAGCGGGCCCACAGAGCGTCGGTCTCGATGAGCGTCGCCGACGTGGCGAGCTTCTTGCAGGACGCGTTCGGACAGAAGCTCGTCGCCTACATGGCGCGGGTGAGCGACCACAAGGCTGTCGGGCGATGGGCCCACGGCGATCGTTCGCCCCACGCCGCCGCGGCGGACCGGCTGCGGTGTGCCTACCAGATTTTTCAGCTCCTACAGGCAGAAGAGAGCCCCCACACCGTCCGGGCCTGGTTCGTCGGCCTGAATCCGCAACTCGACGATGAGTCGCCGGCGACGACCATCCGGGAGGGCGCGTTCAAGGACGCGCTCGTCGCCGCACGGGCGTTCCTCACCGGCGGATAGCAGGGTGCCTCGGGTGGCAGACGGCGGACCTGCCCGCGGAGGGTCTGTGGCGGGTGGGGCGAGGCGATGATCTCCTGTCGACGGCGACTCCGGTCGGGGCGGACCTTGGGGACACCCGGGCCGGGAATCGATTCGACAGCCTGACGGGCGCCTTTCGCGTCCTCTACTTCGGCACGAACCTCGAAGCCTGCTTCGGCGAGACGCTCAGCCGCTTCCGGGCCGACCCGAAGCTCGCTTTCATCGACGAGGAGTGGGAGGCCGACCGCTTCATGGCCAGAGGGACGGTCCCCAAGGACTGGCGGATGCGCCGCACTGCGGTCCGGGTGCTGATCAAGACCGATCGTCGGTTCCTGGACGTCGAGGCACTCGGCACTCGCAAGCGATTGCAGCGCCTGCTCGGGCCGGTGCTGGCCCTCTTCGAAGTCGAGGACCTGGATGTCGCCGCGATCCGGGGGCCCGATCGGCGCGTCACCCGACTCGTCGCCGAGTGGGCCTGGCGCCAGGTCGACGAACGAGGGGAACGAGTGTTTGCCGGTCTTCGCTATCTCTCCCGCATCGAGACTGGCTGGGAATGCTGGGCGGTGTTCGACGACGTCGACATCGAGGAACTGGAGCGGCACCCGATCCTGGAGACCACTCCCGAACTCCTGACCGTGGCCGAGTCCTACGGCCTGAGAGTGTTCTGACCGCGGCTCCTTCCTCGTTGTCAGGCCCGGTCTTGGTTAGCGGGCCTGGAGGGGGGCGCCTCGGGCACTCAAGAAGCCCTGGCGGGCTTCTTCCTCGATTGTCGCTGTCGGATCGTGAGCCGGGCCGTCAAGACTGCCCCAGGGCGGCCTTCGGCCGGTCTTGACCGCCCTGGCGGTGCCGGCACAACCGAACAGCTCACTCCGGCGCCTCTTCATCCTCGTCGTCTGGATCCGATCCGGCCAGGTCTCGCAGGGTCTCGGTGTTGAAGAACGCCCCCGGCGAGTAGCCGTCGAACGCCTCGAACGCGTGGGCCAGCCGGCGGAGGCTGACGGCCAGCTGCTGGAGGTCCTTGCCGGCGAAGCTGTCCCGGATGTGGGCACGGGCCATGCCGTTGAAGGCCACGGCCAGCATGTCCTCGGGCGTGAGGCGGTCTCGATACCGCATCGTGCCCGCCGCCTCAAGGGGTTCTTCCGCCGGGTTGACATAGTCGTCGTAGGGGACGAGAACGGCGGAGGCGTGGGCCCAGGGTGCCGCCCGCTCGGCCACGTCGGGGAAGTTCCGGCGATGGCCCCACACCAGCATTAGCAGGTACTCCCAGGGCAGGTCGCCTTGGGGGGTCCGCAGCTCCCCGGAGTGGTCCTGCGGGGGCAGGAAGAAGTACAGGACGGGCAGGTCGAAGGTCTGGGCCAACGCCACGAGCTCGTTCGCCGTGAACTGGCGCACCCGCTGGCCGGTCACCGACCCCTCTGCCTGAGCCACGGTGACGGCGCTCCACGGCGTGCCGGTGAAATGGCTCAGCCGCTCGGCGATCTCCGACTGGGTCAGCCCTCGCAGCTGCCGGGCCCGGGTCAGGTTGTGGGCCACCACCTGGCTGGGAGTCCAGCTGCCGGTGTCGAATCGTTTGGGCCTGGCCATCGGGGTCCCGTCGCAGATCAGGGACAGCGCTGCTGCTGGTTCCGGTTGCGCCGTCCGGCGGTTGGCTTCACAATGCTAGGACTGCTTACGACAGTGTAAGGCATGACGATCGGAGCCGCCAGATGCGATTCGACGACCTTCCCCCGTTCCTGCGGATCGAGCAGGCCCAGGAGATCACCCAGCTCGGCCGGTCCCAGCTCTACGAGCAGACCAAGCGCTGGCGGGCCACCGGCGGCAAGGAGGGCATCCCCGTGGTGCGCTTCGGCCGCTGCCTGCGGATCCCCAAGGCCGCGCTGCTGCGCCTCGCCGAAGTCGAGCCCGAGCACGACGATGCCGCCTGAGGCCCGCATCGAGCACCGCTACCCCGAGGCCCTCGCATTCCTCCGCCTACACGGCGCCGACGCCCTCGTCATCCTCGACGACCTCCTGGCTCACGCCGAGCGACGCGACAACCAGCTCGTCGTCCAGGCATCGGTCCGCGAGATCGCCGGACGCCTCTCGTTCCTGTCCAAGGACACGGTGCACCGCCGTGTCCGTCAGCTGCTGCGCGCCAAAGTGGTCGGCACCGTCAGCACCAAGGTCACGAGCCCCTTCGAGCGGCCGACCTACGTGCTCGACCTGACCGACACCGGCATCTCCGTCGTCAGCGCCCGCCCCCGCTCGGCCTGAGCACCCGCCTCCGATCCCATGCCCAGCCCCTCCCTGTCGCACTTCAGCACAGACGAGTGCACACCCGCGGGCGGGTGGTGCCGGTGACCGTGCGCGTCACGACGCTCAAAGGCGCGGACGCCGGCCTGTACTACGTCGAGGCCCTGCCCAGCTACTACCTCGACGCCGGCGAGCCGGCCGGGATCTGGCGAGGCGACGGCGCGCTGTTCCTCGGCTTGGAGGGCGAGGTCGACGACGACGCCTTCCTGAACCTCATGGCCGGCCTGGACCCGGCCACCAGCGAGCCGCTCGGCCGCGCCTACGGCGAGAACTCGGTGCGGGGCTTCGATGTCACCGCCTCGGCACCGAAGTCGGTCTCGGTGCTCTTCGCCCTGGGCGACGACGCCACCCGGGCCGCCGTCCTCGACGCCCACGATGCGGCGGTGGCGTCGATGGTCGACTGGATAGAGGACCACGCCCACACCCGGTACCGGATCGACGGCCAGGTGGCCACACTCGACGCCGACGGCATTGCCGCGGCGTTTTTCCGCCAGCACACCAGCCGGGCCCTCGACCCCCAATTGCACACCCACGTCGTCATTCCCAACCGGGTCGCCGCGGACGACGGGCGCTGGCTCGCCCTGGACGCCCGCACCATCAAACTCGACCAGCGCACGCTGTCGGCCATCTACCACGCCAGCCTGCGGGCCGAGCTGACCCAGTCGCTCGGCGTGGCATGGGAAGAGCCGGTCAGAGGTATCGCCGAGATGCGGGACGTGCCCGAGGACGTGCGCTCCGAGTTCTCGTCGAGGACCCGGGCGGTCGAGGACCGCATCGAGGAGAAGCTGGAGCGCTTCGCCGAACAGATGGAGCGCGACCCGACTCCTCGGGAACGCTGGCGCCTGGAGCGCGAGGCCGTGACCGACAGTCGCCCCTCCAAGTCCCACGGCGAGGACGCAGCGTCGCTGCACCTCGAATGGGCCGAGCGGGCCATGGCCCTCGGCCACGAACCCGAGCAGATCGTGGCTGCAGCAACGTTGCCGACGCGCGACGGACGCGCGCTGGACGTTGCCACCCGCGCGTTGGTCGTCGCCCAGGCTCTTGAAGCCCTGGCCGAGAGTCAGTCGGCGTGGCGGCCGGCCGAGCTGGTCCGCGAGCTGGCCGCCGCCGTCCCGACCGACGTCACGGTTCCTGCGGAGACGTTGGTCCCCTGGCTCGACCAGGTCGCCGCCGAGGTCATTGCCGAGCGCATGGTCGACCTGTCCCGCCCCATCCCCGACGGGGTGCGACTGCGCCGCGACGGCCGGCCCGTCACCGAGTCCGTCGCCGACCGGGTCCTGACCACGCCGGAGATCCTCGCTCAGGAGGAACGGCTGATCGCCTGGGCCGAGCGCCGCCTAGGAACCGGCGGCGATGTCGCCCTCGACGTCACCGACGGGATCGCGCTGCTGAACGGGCCGCAGCGGGAGGTGGCGAGTGCCCTGGCCGGGAGCCGGGACCTCGTCCTGGTCGTCGGCCCCGCCGGAACGGGCAAGACGACGGCCGTCGCTCCCGCCGTCGAGCAGCTTCGGGCCGACGGCCGGGCTGTGTTCGGTGTAGCCCCGTCGGCCGCCGCGGCCGAGGTCCTCGCCGTCGAAGCCGGCCTCGCCGCCGACACCCTCGACAAGCTGCTCGTCGAGCACCGCCTCGACCGGCCGCCGGACCACCGCTACGACCTGCCGCCCGGGTCGACCGTGGTGGTCGACGAAGCGGCGATGGTCTCGACCCCAAAGTTGGCCGAGCTCGCTGACCTGGCGGACAACCGAGGGTGGCGCCTGGCCCTGGTGGGCGACCCGCTGCAGTTCTCGGCGGTGGGTCGGTCGGGCATGTTCGGCCACCTCATCGACTGCTACGGGGCCATCGAGCTGGACCGGGTCCACCGCTTCGCCAACGACTGGGAGCGCGACGCCAGCCTGCGGCTGCGCCGGGGCGACACCGAGGTGCTCGACCTCTACGACGACCAGGGCCGGCTCCACGGCGGGACCCGCCGCCAGATGGAACGGGCGGTGGTGGAGGCGTGGCGGGAGGCGAGAGCCCTGGGCGACAGCGTCGCCATGATGGCGCCCACCAACGAGATCGCTGTCGACCTCAACCGGCGGGCCCAGGCTCTGCGCGTCCGGGAGGGAGAGATCGACCCGACCGGCCCGTGGGTGAGCGCCGGCGGCTACCGGCTGCACGTCGGCGACCAGGTCGCCACCCGCCACAACGACCGCCAGTTGCACACCGACCGGGGCTTCATGGTCAAGAACCGCGACCGGTGGGAGATCGAGGCCGTCCACCCCGGTGGTGCGCTCACCGTGTCCGGAAAGACGGGCACGGTCCGGCTCCCCGCCGGCTACGTGGCCGAACACGTGGAGCTGGCGTACGCGCAGACCAGCCACGCCAACCAGGGCCGCACCGTCGACCGGTCATTCCTGCTCCTCGACGGCCCCGCCGACACCCGGGGCGTGTACGTGCCCATGACCCGTGGCCGCCTCGCCAACGAAGCGTTCGTTGTGGTCGAAGGCGAACAGACAGCGATCGACGTCCTGGCCCAGGCGTTGGCCCGAGACTGGATCGACGAGCCGGCCATCGCCCGGCGGGCCGTGCTGCAGCGCGACGCTCACGGTGGTGACGCCCGCGACCGCGGCGGGGACCTGCTCCTGGCGCCGTCGGACCTACGAGAGCTGCTGGAGCGCCAACACGCCATCACCCAGGCCCTGTCGAGCGCCGATCGGCGGGTCGGCATCTACGGCGACAACATCGCGCGGGACACGGCGCGACATGAGGAACTGGTCGGCCAGATGGTGGCGGCCGAGGCCCGCCGGGACCAGGCTCAGCAGATCATCAACGACTACGACCACCCCATCCAGCGGCGCTTCCACCGCTCCGACCTGGAGCAGGCGCAAGTCGTCCTCCGCCAGACCGAGCGCGCCATCCAGGGCCAGAGCAAGGAACTGGCCGAGATCGACGAGCGGCTCCCGGGATTGCGTTCGTCGCTCCAACTGGCTGAGGAGACCCTGCGCGACCGTCCCGCCCTCGATCGGGAGCGCCATGCGATCGGCCGTGAACTTCAGCGGGACCTTGCCGCCCGCAAGTCGCTCCTCGGCGCCGACCCCCCGGAGCGACTCGTCGACTGGCTCGGTCCCCGGCCCGACCGGGGTTCGGCGGAGCGATGGGACGACGCAGCGTCCCGGGTCGACCAGCACCGCGCTGCCTTCGAGATTACGAGCGATCGATCCATGCTCGGATCGACTTCTCGCTCATGGGAGCCGAGCGCCTTCGCCGCCAGCCAGCGAGAGGCTGCTGCCGCTGCCGACCGCCTCGATCGCCCTATCTCCCGAGCTCACGTCCTTGAGCGCCCGGGACCCGAGTTGAGCATCGGGATGTAGCGCGGCTCGGCGGCGTCCCCGGTCCTGCTGCGCAGTTCATTATGGGCGCTCGGAAGTATCGAGATTCTGCGGTCGCGCCATCCGACATCGGCACCTGTGAGCGGGCACGAGACGCCGACGAACTGCGGAATATGGGCGAGGCACCAAGGTGAACACTGTTCGAGAGCGGACCGCGGCCTAAGCCCACGCACGCCCCGAACGGCACTTACACGGGATACGAGGAAGCGGTCGTCAGCCTTGGCGGTTCACACCCCCGTGCCGTTCGGGCGGATGCCGCGTCTCGCCCGGCGTTCCCTGGCGGACGCGTAGGCGACTTCGAACCCACCGACGCGGCCGGCCCATGACAGGTGCGTCCGGGCATGAGCCAGCGCCGCGTTCCCTCGTCGCGACATCTCCTGTGGTCGGTTGGCCGCGTCGACCAGCACCTCCGCAGGGCGCGTTCGTCATCTGGCGGTACGAGCCAACCTGTTGGTCGTGTTGGGTCGAGGTTGACAACGAGCGGGAACCCGCCGCTGTCGGTGGCGATCACCGGGAGGCCGACCGCCATGGCCTCGAGAGGCGTCTGCGGGAACGAGTCGTTGACTGACGGCATGACCAGCGCGTCGCAGGCGGCAAGCGCGTGGGGAAGGTCGTCGTGTCCCCGCCACCCGGCGAAAAACACCCCGTCCGATCCGATGTCGCGGGCAACCGTCACCGGATGTTCGCCCTCCCACTCCCCGGGATGCCCTCCCCACACCACGAGAGATGTGGGACGACGGAAATGCGGGCGGGCACGCGCAAAGGCCCGCACCAGCAATGGGACACGTTTGGCGGAGGTGAAGCGCCCGACGAAGATCAACACGGTGGCGTCACCCTCGACGCCCAAGAGACGGTCGAGCTCCGGCTCGCGGTAGGTAACGGTGCCGGGAACTGCCGTCTCGTCCCAGCCTTGCCCATCCTCGACGAGCCAGCGCCTGAAGTGAGCTCGGCGCTCCTGTCGGCTCATCGGCCGCGGACAGAACTTGACCACGTCCACGCCATTCGGCACATCCGATACCCCGTCTGCATCGGCTCGGAGCACCTCGACTGCCGTTGCGCGGTCCGCGGGTGACACGACAACCAGATGGTCCGCTGCCTCAGCTTGACGGCGGAGTCGATCGCGCCACGCCTCGCCATGCTCCCATCGCTCCCAACGGGTCGTTCGCAACAAGTCGCGCTGGGGATCGTCGAGGTGGGAGCTCCCGCCCGGGTTGGCCCGTGTCCATTCGGGCATGCCGGCCAGCGTCGTACCCACCGCCGTGGCGAGCGCAGCGCGCTCGTTGACCGCCTCGAGGAACTTGATCTCGGTGCCGTGGAGGTGGGCGACGACGGCACCGTGGGGCCAGCACCTCGCTACCGCGTCGTGCTGCGGCGTCAGGTGATGAAGGTGGAAGACATCGGCGCGGTCTGCCCCAGCGGCACGAAACGGTGTCTCCCAGACCGACGACAGGTGCCGAGCGAGGTCGTTGTGCACCGCCGAGAACACCACGTCCGGGACGTCTTCGCGGTCTTCGTACGACGGGTGCATCGGCACCGGAGCACCGATGGCGCTTCCGCCCGCCTCGAATGTCCGCACCGCATCGGAGTAATCGAGGTGTTGCACGGAGGTGTCGGCGAAAAACGTTGGCGCGTGGGTCTCTTCCCCCGGAACTCCGAGCGATCGGTCACAAGCTCTACCGACCAGTCAGCGTCGACCAACGCCGTCGACAGGTAGCGCGCCACCTGCGCCGATCCACCGCGCGGAAAGAACAGCAGCCCCATCACGACGTGCTCCTTGGCCACCCAGGGACACTTCGGCCTGAAGTCGGCAGGACATGGCTGTCCCGGAACGCCGGACCGAGCGACGAGCGCGGGACAGAGCGACAGGCGCGGTCGAGCAGCCATCTCTCCATGAGGACGCCGATGGCCCAGCGCAGCAGTCGGAGGCTGTGATCGACGAGAAGCACCGCCACTACCGTGGACCTGTGAGGGGCCCGCGAGTGCCCGGTGGGTCGTGCACCAGCTTCCGCACGACCTCCGCAAAGCGCTGATCCAGCGCCACGGCACTCGATGCCTGGAAGGACCTCACGCCTCTCGCCCGCAACGAGTTCGTCTGCTGGGTCGAAGATGCCAAGCAGGCGACGACACGAGAACGCCGCATTCGCCGGACCCAGGAGGAGCTGGAGGAAGGCCAGCGTCGACCTTGCTGCTGGCCCGGGTGCAAGCACCGCGAGCGCACCGGCCGATAGCCGTCGGCACTGCCCACGCGGCTGCACACCCCGAGGATGACGGCGCGAAGTCGGCTTCCACGACCCTGCTCCTGTCGGCCCGGCATCGGCGACCGGGGTGTCCGGATCGTTCCGCCTGCCGGGAGGGTCGAAGGCCCCGGGGCCGGACTGCGGCTACGTTCGAGGGGTCCCTACTGCCTTCCAAGACGAGGAGCTAGGCCATGCGTTTCAAGCTTCAGCGGAGCAAGGACCCGCAGCAGCCCTTCTACTTCGAGATTCAAGCGGCCGGGAATTACGAGACGCTGGCTACAAGCGAAACCTACGTGGAGAAGGCCGACGCGCAACACGCCATCGACCTCATCATGAACGGTGCCGCTGGCGCCACGGTGGTCGACGCTACATAGACCAAGCCCTGGGACCTGGTTCGCGGGAGCGCGGCTCCGCTTCCCGATCACATTAAGGAGCGCAGGGGACGCGCCGTAAGCCGTTCCTCCTGCGGCACACCGGGCGTGTTATCGGGGTGCTCTCCCCACCGCATCACGCCGGTTATCGAGTGTCTTTGAGTGAGTGCCCGGCCTGTTGAGGGGCGCGGTCGGCGTCACGAGCGAATGCGGGCGCTCTGACGGCTCAAGTTATTGTCGGAGAAGCCGCCGCCGTTCTGCCCTTTGCGTCTTCGGCAGCCGCTGCAGCGCTTCTTAGATGACTATTAGCGCTCATACACATTTCGGACTGGTTGAAAAACCATTGGTAGCTAGAGCAGTTCGTAACATCTAGCACAGTCGAGATCCGTGTCTGTGGTCCATGATTTCACTCGCACGATCCCAGTCTTGCCACAGACGACTCGTCGAGCACCGTCCCGCGGCGTGCGGACGGCGTGGGTCGTGCCGTCGGCGAACACAGCGAGACAGTAATAGGGCTCGCCGCGGTCGATTGTGCCGGCCCATCGCTCCCAGGCTGCCTGACGGCTCATCCCGAATGCGCGACCGACGTCACCCCAGCTGAAGCCGCTGGCCCGAGCTGTCCTGAGCAGCCGCAGTTCAAGCGACTCGAGACTTGACCGGAGCGAGGACATCGAGCGAAGGGCATCCCATACGTCATCAGGTGCGACCTCCCGAGCGCCGTCACCGTCGTCTCCTGCACAGGCAACTGCAGCCTGGGATACCACCAGCCAATCGTCCCCATCGACGGCGTCCCGTAGCTGGGGCGGCAGGAGGACCAGTACGTCCAAGAAGCGCAACCCATTGCGTCTGACCTCACCGGATCTGCAACGTCGGACGAGATCTACGAGGCGCTCCAACCCAAGGAATCGCTGAGAAGCCATAGACCTCGGCTCCGATACTACACAGGTGGACACCAGGCGTCAGGCGTACCTGACGGTTAGTGTCTCACCTCTCTGGCTGTATGGCGCGAACGGATCCGCCTGGGGATGCATCGCATCGGTGATCGATAGGACAGCTGGAACAGCGTGTGAGGTCTAAAGTGGAGAGCGATAGAAGGGATTGCCTAACCTACGTTGTAGTCGTCATGTTGGGCGTACTAGCTATTCTTCTTGTCGGCGGAGTGGCCGCTCTGCCCTTTGTGCCGCCGGTGTTCTATGCCGTTGCTCGTCTGGTCGCTGTTCTACGACGACAGTGACGGGACGAGCCAGGCTCGGCCGGAAAGAGGTCGGCCATTGGTCGCGGGTTGTGTTCGTGCCAAAGCACCGCTGGGGCAAGTGGGCCCGAGCCGTTACGCCGCCCGACCTCGGCACGAGCGGTGCGCTCGGTAACGACCGGCTGCCGGTCGGCGGGTGTTCCCCTCGAAGGTACCGGCCCATCCGAGGGTCTGGGCATGGAGGAACCATCATTCGGGCATCGCTGCGATTCGAGGCGTCGCGGCCCGTACACCGAGCCGAAGCCGCTGCGTTTCCGTGCCGTTGCCGCCTCGATGGCGTCCGACACGTCGTCTGGGACGGTGACGACGTGCTACGCCGCGTTCCCTCGTGCAGCCAGAGCTCGGCGTCGAAGCGGAACACGCCGGAACGGTACGGGGCCGGTGCCCGCCGCGAGGCTTTCGGCCGGTGATACGCGACGCCGGCCGGTGCCGTAGAACGGGCGTGACCCCCTCGCAGTTGAGCGCACGCGCCCTGGCGGCCCTGCTGGTCGGGATGGGGACGCTGCACCTGGTGACGCCGGCGCCCTTCGAGCGCCTCGTCCCCCGCTGGCTCGGCTCGCCCCGGGCGTGGGTGGTCGCGACCGGCCTCGCCGAGATCGCCTCGGGAGCCGCCCTCCTGCCGGCGGCGACGCGTCGGGTCGGGGCGTGGGCCGCCGCTGCCACGCTCGTTGCCGTCTTCCCCGGGAACGTCCAGATGGCTGTCGACGCCGGCGCCCCGACGGCCCCCGTGGCGGCCGCTCTGTGGCTGCGTCTGCCCCTCCAGGCACCTCTCGTCGCCTGGGCGCTCCGCCATGCCCGCCGGCCCGAGCCGTTGCGCACCCGCCCCTTATCTGGCCCTCCGGAGGCCGGGCCCGGGCGTTGACGGCGCGGCCATCGACTCCCCCGGCGACCGCCCGATACCGGCACAAGTCCAGCGCCCCATAACGACGCTCGGATTGTCTCAGTTGTTCTCATACCCGCCTACGGGGTTGACACGCCTCGTCAAAACGCTGGTGACATGCGGACAGGGTCGCCGGGCATTCCGCCGGGACGGGCTCGGTAGCCGGGAGTCCCGGCACAGGTGGCGAGCATGGGAGTGGCGGCGATGTCGAAGAATCGGCTGACCTCGTCGTCGTAGAACGTGATTCCGGTCGCGCCGAAGCCCAAGGCGTAGGCGGCAAGGTGGAGACGTCCCTCGACGATTCCCCCTTCCAGCTGTGCGGCCCGGTAGCCACGGTCGCCGAGGACGGCGGTGATGGCGCCGAGATCGGCGCAGTGGAAGACGGTGTATGCGCCGCTACCACCCAGGGGCTGGTCGAGACACAGATGGCCGACGATCGACCGGAAGTCGCCCGCTTTCTGGAGGTGCAGGCCGTCGGCTCCGAACCGGTAGGTGCCCGGTTGCAAGCCCTCCACGCTGTGAACGGCGACGTGATGCTCGAGCAGCGTGCGACCAGGCGCCACGAAGTCGGCGGGAACCGCACCGGACGCCCACGCCAACGCGTCGGAGAGCAGCTTCCGAGGCGCCGCATGGGACGGATCGAAGCGGCGAGTCGATCCGCGCCGGCGGATCACGTTCTCGAGCGCTCCCACCGAGAACGACGACGGTGGCGCCGGCCTCCCCCCCTCGAAGCTTGCCGCGGCCGCACACCACCGGTCGACATCGGCCTCATGGGTCAATGCCGCCGCTCGGTGCGTGTCGCTGATGAGAGGGAACTCCAGCGGCTCGTCGGCGAGGTGACCACGAGGAACGTCGCGGTCCGGCGCGTCGGGCAGTGCGGTCCCCTCCCCGAGAGCGACGACGGCCAACCCCAGTTCGTGGGGAGCAACGGCACCAACCAGACGGGCGACCTGCTCATCGAGGAATCCCAACTCCACGCGCGCTGGTAGTCCGGACTCTTCGGCGAGGGCCAGCGTCTGGGCCAGCATGGTGCCCGCGTCCCACCACAGGTGGCGGTAGCCGCGCTCGCCATACTTCCATGCCGTTCGCCACGGGATCCCGGTGACGACGAGGCCGGGTTGGGTCTCCGGCAGGAGCGGCCGCAACGCAACCAGCCCATGTTCCCTGGGCTGATAGTGGTAGAGGCCCGCGGCCAGTCCCGGCAGCTCGCCGGTAAAAACGTACAGTTCGAGGGGAGCGAGGTTCCCGGCCGACCCGGCGGCGCGGAACCACAATTCCCCGAAGGCAGGCGTATCGAGGACCCGCACCACGCCGGCGGACAGGAACAGAAGTCGACTCAACAGCTCGAGATCGAGAGGGCGGCCGACCTCAGCCGTCCCGAGCTGCCTTGGAAGGGCGATGACGTCGAGGCCCGGATAGGCCTTGCTCTGGGGCGGCTTGCGCGCTGGGTCCATTCGCCGGTAACTCCACACCAGACGCCGATCATGAGCCTGTGGTCGCGGGTGGAGAGTCAGGCTGTGGTAGTGGCGGGCAGCAGCACCGTCCGACATCGTCGCTATGTGTGTACCCCCACGTACCTACAAGCGCTCCCCCGGGCGCCCCCTATCCGTCGGCTGGCGAAGGCTTGCGGACTCCGGCAAAGCTTCCCGACGGTCGACGACCACCGAGCTGGCGGGGGTTCGAGCGGCCCCGACCTACTAGGGCAGCTGCTGGCAGGGTCACCGAACCGTCCGGTGAGCCGAACCTCGTGGTCACCAGCTCGACGTACCGTTCTCGCAGTGCCGCCCGCTGCTCCGGGTTAGCGGCCGTGAGCACGGCCCCTGTCCGAGGAGTGCCCGCAGCCACAGCGTCGAACCAGGCCGCAGCGTCCACAGCGAGCGTCCAGCGCAGCCGGTGGACGCTGACGTCGACAAGTCCGCCCGTCCTCAGGAGATCGGCGAGGCCGCCGGCGTCCGAATACAGCTGGTTGTCAGGACCCGGGGGGACCGCTTCGGGGAGCCCCAGCGACTGCACGACTGGTGCGAACAGTCCGAGGGCGGGGTTGGCCTCGGGCACGTCCCAGACGCTCAGGCGACAAGGCCGCGGCAGACACGCGCCATCTCGGCGACTCCGGTGAATGGGCGCGCCAAGTGGTTGAGGAGGAAACCAGCGACGAGCGCATCGAAGAAGGAGTCATCGAACGGCAGCTGCTCGACGGCGGCCTGTCGGGCGTCGACCCCGGGCGGCGATAGCGATGGCGCATGGCCTCGGCCTGGTCGACGGCGATGACATCCGCACCGCGGGCCTTGGCAGATAGGGCGACCACACCCGGGCCGCTCGCTACGTCGAGCACCGGCTGCCGGCACGGACCTCGGCGGCATCGAGCAGCGCATCCGCGGCGCCACGGGTGAGGGAAGCGATGTTCTTGGCGTAGGGCGTAGCGTGCGTCGCCCACACGTGGCGCTCCCAGTTGGCGAAGGCATCGAGCTGGCCCTCGGTGTAGCTCATCGATCCAGCCTCACTGCCACATCCGAACCTGTCGAGATCCCAACCGTCCGCCCGACTCCGGCACCAGTGCGGCGACTGGTAATGGGCATAGGCCTGGGACATGCATTCGGGGGAACGACGGTGGCCGTGCCGCTCGCTCGCGCTCACTACGGCGCGGCGAACGAAGGCCCCACCGCTAGTTGTGGACTCGGCGAGGGGG
>JBHENM010000013.1:0-1928 GCA_046262035.1 Acidimicrobiales bacterium
ACGGGGGAGGCCGCCACCGGCCTGCCCGTCGCCCCACGATGTTGCCACTCGCCCTTGTCGCCCGCCACCACGGATCATTCTGCGTTCGGCAGGCACGAGCCGACATCCGTGGCAACTGGCCGCTGCGGGGACCTCGGTTTCTGACCTAGATCCGCGCGTTAGCTCGGCTGCGCCGCCGACCATCCGCGACAAGAGCCTTTCGTTTCAAGAGAATCGGGCTTGCGAAAGCCACCAAAGCTCCTGAAAGAAAGGCACCTGTCGGGTGAATACGATACCGAAGCGCCGGCCTGCTGTCACGGTTGGTCGAGACGACCCCTCCCTCACCCCGGCAGCCGGCATGGTGCTGGTGGCCGAAGTGGACCGCGTGCTGGGGGTTGCCTCCACCATCGACTCCTACGTGGGCTCCATCAAGGCCCGTCGCCAGGGCCTCTCCGCCGGCGAGCTGGTGCTGTCGATGGCCGAGACCATCCTCGCCGGCGGCGACTTCATGATCGACCTGGACAACCTGGCCCGAGCCGACGAGGCCGGTGCCGCCCTGCGGGCCGTGGCCGACCCGCCGGCGTCGACCACGTTCATCGGTTTGGCCCGCCGTTTCGACGACGTGGCCATCGGTGATCTGGGCTCGGCGATGGGCGTGCTGGTGCGCCGGGCCTTCGCCGCACTGCCCGAGGAGCGCCGGGCGGCCCTGGCATCCCAGCGGCCCACCATCGACCTCGACCCCACCGACATCGAGGTCTACGGCTCCAAGAAGGAAGGCGTCGCTTACAACTACGCCGGCCAGCGGACGGGGCGGGCGCACCCGGTGGTGTGGGCCGAGGCCGGCATGGTGCTGGCCGCGGAGCTCGGCTCGGGGGTCGACGACCCCCGGCCCCAGGCCCCGTCGCTCATCGCCCGGGCGGTGGCTGCCCTGCCGGAGGGACTGGGCCGTCCCCGGGTGCGGGCCGATTCCGGCTTCTTCGACAAGGCGGTGGCCGAGGCGGCGCTGGCCAACGGGTGCGACTTCGCCATCGCGGTCAAGCGCAACCCCGCAGTGTGGCGAGCGGCGCGAACCGTTGAAGAACAAGCCTGGCAGCCTGCTTCGGGCATGGCCGGAGCCGAGGTGGCGACCTGCCCCTACCTGCCCGGCGGGTGGCCTGAGGGCACCCGCACCATCGTGCGCCGTGTCCGCCTCAACGCCGACCAGGCCCGCACCGACCCCCGGTCGCGCCGACGGCGCACCATCGATCCCCAGCAGTTGGCCCTGGTGCTGGGCGGCGGCGCCGACCACGTCTACGCCTACAGCTTCATCGTCACCAACCTCGACGGTGACCCCGTCGCGATCGAGGCGTGGTTCCGGGGGCGGGCCCAGGTGGAGGAGCGGATCAAGGACTCCAAGTGCGGGCTCGCGCTACGCCACCTCCCCTCGGGGTATGAGGCAGTGAACGCGGTGTGGATGTGGTCGGCGTTGCTGGCGCTCAACCTCTCGGCGTGGGCCCAGGGGCTCGGCTGCGCCGACAGCAATGGCCGTGCCCATGCCAAGCGGGCCCGTCGGGAACTGATCTGCATCCCCGCCCGCGTCATCCACCACGCCCGCCGGGTCGTCCTACGGCTCAGCCCGACACATCGTCGTGGCCCGTTCCTTTCGACGTGGGCCGCTCTGGCGGCTCTGCCCTCCGCGTTGACCTGACGGTTCGGTGCCGAAGGCCGCCGCAGCCTCGCCCCGGCCGGGACCACGACGACAACAACTGGTCTGATCGACCGCGGCCGTGATGGCACCTCAGCTCCCGACGGTCAGTCTGGAACATCCTCGTCGCTCCATTCGCGCCCCTCGGGTCACGCTCGACCGACAACGCGCGGATCTCGGTCTGACCGCTGCCAGGGCTGCGATCGGACCCGAAAGGACTCCACTTCGACCCCGATTGGCCTGTGGTGACTTCATGGTCGTTGAC
>JBHENM010000014.1:0-1747 GCA_046262035.1 Acidimicrobiales bacterium
AGGAGGCCGCGTGCCCGAGGACGACAATGAGGATCCGCAGCCGGAAAAGCTGGCTCGCGCCCGCCGGCGCAAGGCCGTCCTGGCCGTCCCTGCGCTGCTCCTGGCCATCGGCCTGGTCGCCGCTTTCCTGGTCGATGGGTCCGACGACGACGAAAGCACTGTCCGAGTGGCGGCCCCGGCGTCGACCTCCACCAGCCGACGCGTAACCACCACCAGCCGGCCGGTCGAATCGACGACGAGCACCTCAGCCTCGGCCAGCACCACGTCGACGCCCACGACCGTAGCGACTACGACCGTATCGACCGAGGTCCCGCCCACGAGCGAGCCAGCGGGCGAGCCGTCGGAGCCTCGGTGCGAGGCATCGCACTTCGCGGCCACCGCTCGACCCGACAAGACCTTCTATCGTCCCGGGGAGCAGGTCACGATCACCGGCACCTTCACCAACGTGTCGGGCTCGACCTGTTACTGGGTGAGTATCCAGAGCACCCTCGAGATCCGGGATTCCTCCGGCCGGTTGGTGGGGCCGTCCTCCATCCTGCACGCCGACGGCTTCCGCTGGAGCCCGGTCGCTCCGGGCGAGACGACCAGCCACGGGATGAGCTGGGACCAGCGGATCTGCGAGACACCACCGTGCGTACCTGCGCCGCGGGGGGCGTACACGGCGACGCTCAACGTGGATCCGTTCGGGTCCGCATCGACCTCGTTCACGCTGCTACCGGCCTGAGGCCGGCAGGGTCAGCCGCTCAGAGCGTCGAGCACGTCGCTGGCGGCGACCCGCCGGTCGTCGGAGACGGGCGAGCGGGCGGGCGGCGGACCGCCGAGGGTGATGCTGACCAGGGCGTCGATGCCGGCCAGCAGCTCCCGTAGCTCCCGCGGAGGCGGGAAGTACTCGTCCTCGTCGGTCACGCGGACCACCTCGACGCCGTGGGTCGGGTTCAGCTGGTCGATGACGGCCCGGACCAGCTCCTCGGGAGCGGAGGCGCCGGCCGTGACGCCCACGACTCCGGACAGGTCGGAGGGGAGCTCGTCGGGCCGGTTCACCCGGTAGACGCGCGGGCAGCCGGCGCCGCGGGCGACCTTCTCCAGGGCGACGGTGTTGGAGGAGTTGGCGGAGCCGATCACCACGATGGCGTCGGCCCGCCCGGCGATCTCGGTGAGCGCCGACTGCCGGTTCGTCGTGGCGAAACACAGGTCGCTTCGTCCCGGCATCCACAGCTCGGGGAACCGGTCCTGGGCCGCGGCCAGGACCCCGGCCCAGTCCTGGTGGCTGAGAGTGGTCTGGGCCAGGAGAGCGACCGGCTGTTCCGGAACGGGCAGGGCGGCGACGTCGGCCTCGTTCTCCACCAGGTGGATGGCGTCGGGAGCCACGGCCATGGTGCCCACCGCCTCGTCGTGGCCCTCGTGGCCGACGTACAGGATCGAATAGCCCTTGCCCGCCCGGACCTTCACCTCGTGGTGCACCTTGGTCACCAAGGGGCACACGGCGTCGACGACGAATCCTCCGTTGCCCCGGGCCGCGGCCACCACCTCGGGCGCTGAACCGTGAGCCGACAGCATGAGGGGCGCTCCCTCGGGGACGTCTTCCACCTTCTCCACGAACACGACGCCCAGCTTCCGGAAGCGGTCGACGACGAGCTGGTTGTGCACGATCTCGTGGTAGCAGTAGACGGGCGGCTGGAAGACGCGGACCATCCAGGCCAGGGCCTTTATGGCCATCTCCACCCCGGCGCAGAACCCGCGGGGCGCG
>JBHENM010000015.1:0-5993 GCA_046262035.1 Acidimicrobiales bacterium
TCGAGAGGATGGCAGCCACGCTCAAGGGCCTGGCCGCGGCCCGCTCGGCTGAGGCCGGGGCGTGGAAGCAATCCGGCGACCGCTCGGCCGCCCACCACCTGGCCCGCACCACGGGAACCTCGGTGGGCCACGCGGTGGAGATCATCGAGACCGCCCGGCGCCTCGAGAAGCTGCCGGCGGTGGCGGCCGCGGCCCGGGCCGGGAAGCTGTCGGCGTCCCAGGCCGCAGCCGTGGCCACCGCGGCCAGCGCCGACATCTCGGCCGAGGGGCGCCTCCTGGAGAGGGCGGGGCGGTCGTCCCTGGCCGAGCTGCGGGAGGAGTGCGCCCGCACCCGGGCCGCGGCCCGGCCCGACCCCGAGGCCGTCGGGCGGCCATCCGCGCCGGGCGTCTCCTGCGCAGCCACACCGACGCCGAGGGGGCCTGGAACCTGCGCATGCGCGACAACCCCGAGGTCGGCGCGGGGATCATGGCCGCCATCGGCGCCGCCGACCCTTCCTGGCCGCGGTGGTCGCCGACGGCCGCCGGGTGGTGGGGGTGGCCCACCTGGGCCGGCGCCCCACCGCCTCCCAGCAGACGGCCCTCGAGTGGCTGTACCCCACCTGTGCCGTCGAGGGCTGCTCGGCCGGCACATGGCTGGAGAATGACCACCGGGTCGACTGGGCCACCAGCCACGTCACCGTCCTCGACCTCCTCGACCGGCTGTGCCGCCACCACCACGACCTCAAGAGCCTCGACGGCTGGGCCCTGGTCCACGGCCGGGGGAAACGCCCCTTCGTCCACCCGACGATCCTCGTCACCCCCGACATGCCCACGCCCCACCGAGCGCGGCGTGAGCCGGGCGCCGCCGGGCGGCCGAGCGCGCCCTAGATCGGGATGAGGGCGTCGAGGCCGATGGTGACGCCGGGCCGGGTGGCCACGGACTTGACGGCCAAGATCACGCCGGGCATGAACGAGCTGCGGTCGTAGGAGTCGTGGCGGATGATCAGGCTCTGGCCCGTGGTGCCGAAGATGACCTCCTGGTGGGCGACCAGGCCCCGCAGGCGGACCGAGTGGAGGCGGATCCCCCCCGGGCCCTCACCGCCCCTGACCCCGTCCACCACGGTCTTGGTGGTCGGGTCGGAGGCCCAGTCGGACGAGGCCGACGCCACCCGCTCGGCGGTGAGGATGGCCGTGCCCGACGGCGCGTCCGGCTTCTGGTCGTGGTGGAGCTCGATGATCTCGGCCGTCTCGAAGTAGGGCGCGGCCAGCTCGGCGAAGCGAATCATGAGGACGGCTCCGATGGCGAAGTTGGGGGCGATGAAGCAGTTGCTGGAGGTGAACCGGCGCGACAGGTCCTCGTAGTCTTCGGGCACGAAACCGGTGGTGCCGACCACGGCGTGGACCCGGTTCTCGGCGCACCACGCCAGGTTCTGGCGGGCGGCGTCGACGTGGGTGAAGTCGATGGCCACGTCGGCCCCCAACCGGCCCAGGGACGCGGCGTCGGGCGACACGAGCAGTCCCGAGACGTCGGCGCCCGTCACCCGGCGAAGGTCGAGGCCGGCGTGGAACGGGTCGATGCCGGCCACGAGCTGCAGTTCGGGGTCCGCCGCCACCGTGCGGCAGACGAGCGATCCCATCCGCCCTCCGGCCCCGAACACGCCGACGCGGATCGTCACGGACCGGACACTACAGACGGGTCAGGCAACCTGCTCGGAGAAGGCGTCCTCGGAGAAGGGACCCACGACGGCCAGGGTGCGGGGCCCGGCGACTACCCGCTCGATCACTCGGCGCACGTCGGCGGCGGAGACGGCGGCCGTCCGTTCCACGAGCTCGTCCAGGCTCATCACCTCACCGTGCACGAGCTGGCTGCGCCCGATGCGGCTCATGCGGCTCGACGTCTCCTCCAGGGCCAGCACGATGGAGCCCTTGACGTGCCCCCGGGCCACGGCCAGTTCCCGCTCCGGCACCTCGTCCTGGAGGAGGCGGTCGAGCTCGGCGGAGATGAGGTCGAGCACGGTGGCGGCCCGGGCCGGGGAGGTGCCGGCGTAGACGGCCAGCAGACCGGTCTCCAGGTAGGCCGCCCGGTAGGAGTACACCGAGTACACCAGGCCGCGCTTCTCCCGGATCTCCTGGAACAGCCGGCTGGACATCCCTCCGCCCAGGAGCTGGTTCAGGACGGACAGAGCGAAACGGTCGTCGTCGTCCCGGGCCGGCGCCCGCATCCCCACCACCAGGTGGGCCTGCTCCGTCTGGCGGTTGGTGACGGCCAGGGGCCGGGCGGGGACGAGGGCTTGCTGTTCACGTACCGGACCGCCGCCGTCGGGACCGGTGAAACGGCGCTCGACGCCGGCGACCAACTGGTCGTGGTCGACCTTTCCGGCGGCGGCGAACACGATGCTGTCGGGGCGGTACTGGGCCCGGAAGTAGCCACTGATGTCGTCGCGGGTCATGGCCGAGATCGTGGTGGCGTCGCCCAGCACCTCCCGGCCCAGGGGGTGGCCGGGATAGATGGCCTCCTGGCAGAGGTCGTGCACGAGGTCGGCGGGCTCGTCCTCGTGCATGAGGATCTCCTCGAGGATCACCTGCCGCTCGGCGTTGATCTCGTCCGGACGAAAGGCGGGCGCCCACATGATCTCGGAGAGGATGTCGAGGCCGAGATCGAGGTCTTCGTGGAGGAGCCGCACGTAGAACGCGGTGTACTCCTTGGTGGTGAAGGCGTTCATCTCACCCCCCACCGCTTCGATGGCCTCGGCTATCTCGTGGGCGCTGCGGTCCTCGGTCCCCTTGAACAGCAGGTGCTCGAGGAAGTGGGACGCCCCCGCCACCTCGGGCCGCTCGTCGCGGGAGCCGGCGTCAACCCAGAAGCCCAGAGCCACCGAGGCCGAACCAGGCACGGCCTCGGTGACCACCGACAGGCCATTGGCCAGTCGGGTCTGCTGAACGACTGAGCTCAACTGCTAGCGCCGGCGCCGGCGGTCGCGGTTGCGACGGGGCCCGTCGCCCTCGCCGCCACTGGGGCGGCCTCCGGCGGGCGTCTCGCCGGCCGGGCCCAGGTCGCCGAAGACCTGCTTGGCCTCCTGCTCGAACTGCTCCTCGAAGGAGACGTACTCGCGTCCGCTCCCGGCCGGAGCCTCTGCGCCGGCCGGCTCCTCGGCCCGCGGGGCACGGGCGGCGGCCGGTGCCGCCTCCCGGGGACGAGGCACGGCGGGAGCGCCGTTCCCGCTTCCGCCGGTGGACGGAGCGTCGCCCTCGGCTTCGTCGCCCACCACCGACAGGGCCACCTTGCCCTGAGGGTCGACATCGTCCACGCGGACGGTGATGTCCTCGCCCAGGGAGAGCACGTCCTCCACCCGCTCCACCCGCCGGCCCTTGCCCAGCTTGGAGATGTGGAGCAGGCCGTCGCGGCCGGGGAGGATGTTGACGAAGGCGCCGAACTTGGTGATGTTGACCACCTTGCCCGGGTAGACGTCGCCCACCTCGGCCTTGGGCGGGTCGAGGATCAGCGAGATGCGACGCCGGGCCTCCTCCACCGCCGAGCCGTCCTTGGCCCCGATGGTCACCGTGCCGACGGTCCCGTCGTCGTCGACGTTGATGTCGGCGCCCGTCTCCTGCTGCATGGTGTTGATGACCTTGCCCTTGGGCCCGATGACCTCACCGATCTTGTCCATGGGTATCTCGAAGCTGACGATCTTGGGCGCGGTCTCGGCCACCTCGGGACGAGGCGCGGCGAGGGTCGCGGTCATGACCTCCAGCACCTGCATCCGAGCGTCCCGGGCCTGGGTGAGGGCCCCGGCCAGCACGTCGGCCGGCAGACCGGCGATCTTGGTGTCGAGCTGCAGGGCGGTGACGAACTCGGCCGTGCCCGCCACCTTGAAGTCCATGTCCCCGAATGCGTCTTCCGCCCCGAGGATGTCGGTCAGGGTCGTGTACTTCCCGTCGGCGAACACCAGGCCCATGGCGATGCCGGCCACGGGCGCCTGGATAGGCACGCCCGCGTCCATCAGGGACAGGGTGGACCCGCACACCGACGCCATGGACGTGGAGCCGTTGGACGACATGCAGTCCGAGACCACGCGGAGGGTGTAGGGGAACTCCTCGATCGAGGGAACGACGGGCAGGAGAGCCCGCTCGGCCAGCAGGCCGTGGCCGATCTCCCTGCGCTTGGGGCCACGCATGAACCCGGTCTCGCCGGTGGCGAAGGGGGCCATGTTGTAGTGGTGCATGTACCGCTTGGTGTCGTCGATGCCGATGGTGTCGAGCATCTGCTCCATCCGGGGCATGCCGAGGGTGGCGACGGAGAGCACCTGCGTCTCACCCCGCTGGAAGAGCCCGGACCCGTGGGCCGTGGGGATGAGGCCGACTTCGGCCTCCAGGGGGCGGATGTCGGTCGGGCCACGGCCGTCGATGCGGACGCCTTCCTCGACGATCCGCTTGCGCACGAGCTGCTTCTGCAGCGAGCGCACGGCGGCCTTGACTTCCTTCTCGCGGCCCTCGAACTCGGCCGCCAGCTCCTCGAGGATGGAGGCGATGGCCGCGTCGGTGGCCTGGTTGCGCTCGGCCTTGGCCACGATGGTGCTGGCCTCGGCCACACGGTCCGTGCCGACCGCCGCTACCCGCTGGAAGACGTCGTCGCCGTAGTCGATCTGGGGCGCGTAGGCCATGGGCGGCTTGGCCACCAACTTGGCCACGAGCTCGTTCTGGAGCTCGATGGACTCCAGGATCCAGCGCTTGGCCGCCTGGAGACCGTCGGTGATGACCTCCTCGGTGACCTTGGGAGCACCCTCCTGGTAGAAGCGCCAGGCGTCCTCCGTGCCACCCGCCTCCACCATCATGATGGCGACATCCGTCTCACCCTGGGAATTCGCGGGGAGGGCCCGTCCGGCCACCACCAGCTCGAACGTCGACTCGTCGCCCTCCTGGTAGGTGGCGTGGGGGATCCACTCACCGGTGATCGACCACGCCACGCGGACAGCCCCGATGGGCCCGTCGAAGGGGATGCCCGAAAGCATCAGCGCCGCCGAGGCGGCGTTGATGGCGATGACGTCGTGGGGGTTCTCCTGGTCGGCGCCGAGGATCGTGCCCACCACGTGGACCTCGTTGCGGAAGTCCTTGGGGAAGGACGGACGCAGAGGCCGGTCGATGAGACGGCAGGTGAGGATGGCCTGGTCGGTGGCCCGGCCCTCACGCCGGAAGAACGAGCCGGGGATCTTGCCCGCGGCGTACATGCGCTCCTCGATGTCGACGGTGAGGGGGAAGAAGTCGGCCCCCTCGCGCACGCCTCGGGAGGCGGTGGCGGTGCAGAGCACCAGGGTCTTGCCCATCTGGGCCAGTACTGCGCCGTCTGCCAGCTGGGCGAGCTTGCCCGCTGAGAACGACAGGGTCTTCTCGGTCCCGCCTACGGGACCGGATACGGAAATCGCTTCCGCCATGTAGAGCTCCTTCTGACCGGCCGGCGCGAGCCGGTCCGGCAGATCGGGGCGGCGACGGAGTCAGTTCCCAGTTGTCAGCCACCCGGGCGCGTGTGCCGGCCGGGGGGTTGGCGACTGGCAGCTGATCTCTGGCGCTGCCGATCGGTTGTTTGGCATATCCGAGCGGCGCGTGCGCCGCTCCCCCGCTATCGGCGTAGGCCGAGGCGGGCGATGAGCGCCCGGTACCGCTCGACGTCGTTCCTCTTGACGTAGTCAAGGAGGCGACGACGGCGACCCACGAGCATCAGCAGACCACGCCGACCGTGGTGGTCCTTCTTGTGAAACTTCAGGTGCTCCGTGAGGTGGTTGATCCGCTCGGTTAGCAGCGCGATCTGGACCTCGGGCGAGCCCGTGTCAGTCTCGTGCAGGCGATAGGTGCTGATGGTTGCGGGCTTATCGGGCAATCTCGCCCTCTCAGGTTGTTGCCGGGGGGACGCGCTTCCGACGTCGCCGGGGCGCTCTCGCATGTTACCAGCCCCTTCTCGGGGGGCTTACGCTCGGCATCGTGCCCGACCAGCTGCGGGTCACCCGTACCTGCCAGATCCC
>JBHENM010000016.1:0-2862 GCA_046262035.1 Acidimicrobiales bacterium
ACGGTCGGGAGCGAAGTAGGCGGTGGTGAGCCACAGCCGACGCTGCGCCCCGGCGATGGCGGTGTAGAACAGCTCGGTGGCGGCGGTGGCGCCGCCCGTCGGGGTGCTGCGGGTGACCTGCAGGGCCACGCCGTGGTCGAATGGCTCGATCTCGCCGACGTGGGGGCCGGCCAAGATCCCCCCAGTGGCCTCGGTCCAGTTCTCGAGGAAGGCGCCGAAGAGGTCGAGCACGGCGGGGCCTTCGATGCGGAGGTGGGTCTCCCGCCAGTGCTCTGGATCCTGCGCGTTGCCTGTCCACACGTCGGCGATCCCCACTCCTCCCGCGAACGCCAGCACGCCGTCGACGATCATGATGCGCCGGTGCATGCGGTTGTTCAGGTCCTTGCGGGTGTACCAGCGGGGAGGGCGGAAGATCGAGACGCTGACGCCTCCCCGGCGCAGGTGCTCTAGATGCGCCTCGTCGAGCTTGGCCGAGCCGTAGCCGTCGAGGACAAGGTTGACCTCGACACCCGCCTTGGCCCGCTCGATGAAGTCCTCGCTGAACCGGTCAGCGGTCTCACCCGGCCAGTAGATGTAGGAGGAGCAGTCGATGGTGGCTTTGGCCGAGGCGATCGCCTCCACCATGGCGTCGAGGGTGGGGCCGTTGCGCATGATCTCGACCCGGTTCCCGTGGCGAACAGGCGCCCCCGTCATCGCCGACACCAGGCGCGAGAACTCGGCGGTACCCGTGTCCGGCCCTTCGCCCATCACGAAGCGCCGCCGAGAGCCCCGCTTGTACTTTGCGACCTGGTAAGCAAGCAAGGCGAAGACGACACTTCCCGTCCCCAGGGCACTCCGGCGAAGATGAGAGGAAGACACCTAGACCTTTCTAGGGGTTCTGGCGGTCGCGAGTCGCACCGCGGTTTTACGTAGTACGTCGCCGCCATCGAGGCGGATGACATGCCAGGGGGTGTCAGTTGGGCCGGTTCAAGACCGGTAGGTCCGAGTGGCCAACGCCGAACCCGCGCATAATGCCCGCTGGACACCGGCGAAGTGGGCGTGGCGGCCGGGCTGGACCAGGTAGACGTCCAAGGCGGGCTCGTGGTGAATGCGATCGCCCTCTTCAACACGCGCTACATGGATCGAGCGATCGGCCATGTCCGGGGCGGAGACCGGACCGTCGATGATCACGACCTCGAACGACTATCACCGTTGGTTCGGCAGCGACATCGAGCTGCACGGCCGCTACTCGTTCGGCCTCCCGGGAACGGTTCGCACCGGCGAGCTGCGCCCACTCCTCCAGCCCGGCTGATGAAGTTTTCGTTCCATTCATACGGGAAGGCCGAGGAGGGCTGGCACCTGCGCCTCGAGCTGCCAGCCAAGGTCCTGCTGCTCATCGCCCTGAGCCTGACCGACGCCTTCCCCTCCCTGCCGACCGAGCCCGGCACTGGTACGGGATCTCGCCCGAACGGTCCAGCGGGGGCTCGCTGAGCTGGCCGACCACGGGCTCCTCAACGTCGACGAGCGCTTCAAGAAGGCCGCTCTGTCGGAGACGGGCTGGACCACGGAGTACCGCTACACCCTCCAGCCCCCGTTCGGGCCACGGCGGCAGGCGGGGGCGACGGTCACCAAGCTGCACGCGTGAGCGCGTTCGGGGGCTTCGACCTCAGCGGCGTCGTCGAGGTCCCGCATCCGCTCCTACACGGTCGGCGCCGGCGCCACCGCCCAGCTCGAGGCCCTCGGTCTGGAGGTGTGGCGAGCGGGCGACGTCGCGCCCGAGCTGGTCGACGTCGCCTTCGAGGGAGAGGGACCGACCTTGGCCACCGCCCAGGCGGTGGTGGCCGCCCTCAATCGCCGGCTGCGGGAGCGGCATGGCGGGGAAGGGTGACCTTGACATAGGCCACCTTGGCCCCGGTGGCGTGCTCGAGGAGCTCACCCAGCGCCGCACTGTCGCCGGCGTCGAGCCGGTCCAGGAGGTCGTCGCTCGTTGACGCTGGCCTCGACCTCGTCGTCGGCCCTGTCATGGTTTCAGGTTAGGACACGACTCGACCTGTCGGCTGCGGAGGACGCCGGGCGATCTTTGAGATCCAAGGTGATGCGGCGGCGGCCGGCATCCCTGCTCCGGGCGCTCGGTGTCCCGCCGGCCAGCTGAAGGGGCCGCTGCGGGCCAAACACGGGAAAGGCGCCCCGCAGGAGGCCCGAGAAGGCCCGCAGCGGAGGCTCCGAGGGGTAAGGGTGCGGGCGGGTCGTGTGTTCACATCGCCATTAGGAAGCGAGTCCAGCAGCCCCTCGTGCCTCGTGGCGCCGGCGGTAGTCCTGAATGTGGAGGACCGCGCCGTCTCTAACATTGAGCACCTGGTACACGGCCTTGCTCGGCTTGGGGAAGCGGATCGAAACCACGACTTGGTTCGCGTCGCCTTCTTCGACGTCGACCTCAACGCCCGCAGGGTCGACACCTGCCTCACGAAGCTTGGCGACTTGGCCTTCAAGGACCGACCGGGCCTCGTCAGGCCCGTGTCAGAAGGGCGACGACCGGCGCCACGCGCGTTGGGACGCTCCACGCCAGTGGACCTCAGGGTCGAGCATCGAGACGAGTTGGCCAGGATCGCCTCGCAAAAGCTCCCGGTAGGCATCTCGAATGCGATCGCCAGTGTTGGCTTCCACCCTCTTCATGCTCCACCGGGACAAAGGTCACGTCAACAGGAGGTCGCCCTCTGGCGGACCGAGGCCGCGGCGGGCCCGGTCGGGTAGCCCCAGCGCATTGCTGCGCCGGGGCCCCCTCAGAATCCGGCGTGCGACTTGCATCGCACCGGGCTCAAGCAGACCCTGAAGGGTCACGGGCCGGCAGAGGCGGCTGACTGGACCCGTTGTCAACGACGGGCA
>JBHENM010000017.1:0-2596 GCA_046262035.1 Acidimicrobiales bacterium
ACGGCGGATAGGTTCTTCTTCGTCATTGGTGGTGGTCCCCTTCCTTGTCGGTGTTCTTGGCGGAACGCCCGACACCTACCAGAAGGCAGGTCTCAGGCGGGGGACCGCCACCTCACTTCAACAAGCTGCGGGACAACCTCATCTGGATCGGAGGCCACGGAGAGCGCCGTCTGCTCCCCCTGGCCGCCAAGTGGGCCGACATGTGGCATGGCTTCGGGTCGGTCTCCGATCTGACCCGCAAGTCGCGGTTGCTCGACCGGCTGATCGAGGAAGCAGGGCGGGATCCGGCCTCGGTCGGCCGTTCCTCCAACCTGTCCCTCTCCGAGCCGTGGGACGAGGTGCGCCGCCAGGCGGACGGCCTCCGGGAAGCGGGCTTCTCCTACCTCGTGGCCAGCTGGCCGGCCGAGGGCCGCCCCCGCATGGACGAGTTCGTCGATCGTGTGCTCCCCGAGCTGCTGGAGGCGAGCTGACCACCGAGGTCGCGCCCGGCGTCGTCCAGCTCGACACCCTCCTCGGCGGCTGGCAGAAGGTCACCGCCGGCTACCTCATCGAGGGCCCGGCGCCGGTGCTGGTGGAGACGGGCAGCCAGTCCTCGGTACCCACCCTCCTCGCCGCCCTCGACGAGTGCGGCGTGGGGCCGGGCGAGCTGGCGTCGGTGGTCGTGACCCACATCCACCTCGACCACGCCGGCGGCGTGGGCGACGTGGCCGCTGCCTTCCCCGGCGCCCGCGTGTACGTGCACGAGCTTGGAGCCCGCCACCTGGCCGACCCCAGCCGGCTCGTCGCCTCAGCCGGACAGGTGTACGGCGACATGCTCGACTCCCTGTACGGTCGCCTCGAGCCCACCCCCGCCGACCGCATCCACGTCCTGGCCGACGCTGAGGACATCGACGTCGGCGGCGGCCGCAAGCTGACCGCCGTCCACTCCCCCGGCCACGCCAAGCACCATCTCGCCCTCCACGACTCGGGCAGCGGTCTGCTCTTCGTCGGCGACGCCGTGGGCGTACGGCTCCCCGGCGTGGGAGTTCTCCGCCCGGCCACGCCTCCGCCCGACTTCGACCTCGACCTGGCCCTCTCCTCGCTCCGGCGCTTCGCCGACCGCAGGCCTACGGCCCTGGCCCTCGCCCACTTCGGCGTACTTCCCGACCCGCCGGCCAACGTGCTCGAGGAGGCCGACGACGCCCTGCGCCAGTGGGCGGCGGTGGCCGACGCCGCCTGGCGATCCGGGGGCTCGGTGGACGAGGCCCTGGAGGCGGCTTTCGGAGCGACCCACGCCCAGGTCGAGGTGCTGAACGGCATCCACTCCAACGCCGCCGGCCTCCGGCGCTGGCTGGAGAAGCGGCAACCTCCGGAACGGTGAGCCGAGGGCCGCGGTTCGCGACCCCCAAACGGGGAAGACTCTCCAACACGACGAGGAGACGGCTTTGAGATTCCGCAGAGACGCGCAGCTGGACACGTCCCAGGTTTCCGACCGGCGAGGCATGGGAGGCCTGGCCGCGGGAGGGGGAGGCATCATCGGTCTGGTCATCCTGCTCGTCCAGGTGCTCGGCGGAGGAGGCGGCGGCGATCCCGCCACCGGTCCCCTCGGAGGCCTCAACTCGGATCTGTCGGCCGAGTGCCAGACCGGCGAGGACGCCAACCAGCGCGACGACTGCCGCATCGTCGGCGTCATCAACAGCGTCCAGGAGTACTGGTCGGGCACGCTCCCCGGCTACCGGAGGACGAACACCGTGTTCTTCACGGGAGGGACGTCGACCGGTTGCGGATCGGCCACGTCCGCCGTCGGCCCCTTCTACTGCCCCCTCGACGAGAAGGTCTACATCGACCTCGGCTTCTACGAGGACCTCCGGACCCGCTTCGGGGCCCAGGGCGGCCCCTTCGCCGAGGCCTATGTCATCGCCCATGAGTACGGGCACCACGTCGAGAACATCCAAGGCGTGCTCGAGCGCTCCCGGGACGGCGACACCGGACCCCAGAGCGGCGGCGTACGCGTCGAGCTCATGGCCGACTGCTACGCCGGCCTCTGGGCGCGGGGAGCGGTGGACACCGGCTTCATCGAGGAGCTCACCGAAGCCGATATCAGGGACGGCCTCAACGCGGCCGCCGCCATCGGAGACGACCGCATCCAGGAGCAGGCCGAGGGTCGGGTCGACCCCGAGTCGTGGACCCACGGGTCGTCCGAGCAGCGCCAGCGCTGGTTCACCACCGGCTACCAGGCGGGCAACGTCGCGGCCTGCGACACGTTCGCCGTACCCGCGACCTGAGGCGCGTCGGGTCGCGGGCCCCGACCGCGGCGCCCGGCTCATGCCGCGCTCGGTGGGGCGTGGGCATGCCGGGGGTGACGAGGATCGTCGGGTGGGACGAAGGCTCGTTTGCCGCGGCCGTGGACCAGGGCCCAGCCGTCGAGGCTCTTGAGGTCGTGGTGGTGGCGGCACAGCCGGTCGAGGAGGTCGACTCTCCACCGCGTGGCCCACCGAGGTTCCCGTGGTGCGGGCCAGGTGGTGGGCGGCCGAGCGGTCGCCGGATTGCTTCCACGCCCCGGCCTCAGCCGAGCGGGCCGCGGCCAGGCCCTTGAGCGTGGCTGCCATCCTCTCGA
>JBHENM010000018.1:0-1691 GCA_046262035.1 Acidimicrobiales bacterium
GGGTGCTGGCGGGTGGTTGTCGGTGATGATGTTGGGCTCGGACAGCTCGGCTGTCAAGGCTGCCTCGGTCACTTCTGGCCTCGGTTCTTGCGGTGCCAGAGACGGCGCTTCTGATCGGCTCGTTCGAGCCCTTCCTGACGAGCCTTGCGGATGGCGTCGCCGCGGCCTTCATGCTCGTCGTTCGGGGTCACGTAGCCGATCGCCTCGTGGAGCCTGACCGAGTTGTACTCGACCCGCACCCGTTCGAGCTCGGCGGCGAGCACGGCGGGGTCGGTTATGGCCATGAGGTGGGGGTGCTCGTACTTGACGTGGCCCCACAGCGTCTCGATCCACGCCTGGTCGGTCGGCGTCGAGGGTCGTCCGAAGTGCTGGGCGATCGAGCAGGCAGCCAGGAACCGGCGGGTGTCCCGGCAGCGCATCTCGGTGCCGTTGTCCGAGATCGCCACCAGTAAGGGGACCTCGGGGAGGTCGTCGTCGGGGCCGGCGTCGTCGAGGTCGGCGAGGCGCTCGGCGAGGCTGTCGGTGAGCAGGCCCTCGGCCTGCAGGGCCTTCAGGAACAGCACCCGGACCTGGGTGCCGGTGGCCTCGGGGACCAGGATCGTGGCGATCCACTTGCGGGAGACCAGGTCCACGATGCCGTAGGCGTACTTGGCGGCGGTGCAGCGCTCGAACTGCGACGCGTCCCAGCACCACAGCTGGTTGGGCCGCCACTCGGTCCAGTCCGGCCATGGCTTCTTCTGCGATCGCCCTGGTCGGGGGCCTCCCTTCAACCGCAGGCCGTGGCGGGCCAGGACCCGGTCCACCGTCGAGGGCGACACCCAGACCTTGTCGAGGTAGGAGCCGCGGTGGGCGAGCTTGCGGTGCGACAGGTCCACGGGGCCCCAGGTGTCGAACAGCTCGACGATGGCCGCCTCCTCCCAGTCCAACAGGCCGTGGATGGGGTTGCCGCCCGGTGGCCGGTCGCTCAGGGCGCCGACGGCGGCCCGGGCCTGCCAGCGCCACGCCCGCCGGCGGTCCAGCTCGAGCACGCCACAGGCCCGGGCCAACGACCAGCCCTGCGCCACGGCCGCCTCGATGATCGACAGCAGTTTGGTCTTGGCGGCCTCGTCAACGCGTGCCGGGATCGGGCCGCTCAACCCCAGCTCGTTTTTCCCCGCAGCGCTGCCAGCTCGATGGCTTGCTCGATGATGACCCCGCCGAGGCGGTCGACCTCGGCTCTGAGCTTGGCCAGCTCGGAGGACTCGGGGGCGGATTGCCGGCGCCGACCCGGCGCTGACGCCGTCAGCGCGGCGATTGCGCCGTCCTTGGCGACCTTGCGCAACATGGCGATCGTGTTGCGGTCCACGCCCGCTTCGGCTGCCGCGTCGGTCTGGTTGAGCTGGCCGGTGAGCATCCGTAGCCACAGGTCGTACTTCTGCTCGGGCGACAGAAACCGCTTCGGTCTCCTCGTCGAACTCATCGTGCTGGTCCTCCTCGGGAAAGGCCAGCAACCCTCTCAAATGCGGACTGATACTTCGCGGATCCTGTCGCGCGAAGTCAGAGGCAACCCAATAGTCCGCGACTGCGTCGGCGTCAGCGGGTGTCGCCTCGCGAGTCTCGAACGCAAGCATGTGTCGATACTGACACGCAGGCGCCGAGCAGCTCGCAGTTCCTGCGCCCAGATCAGCACCGTCTTACCTCTCGAACGGATC
>JBHENM010000019.1:0-1430 GCA_046262035.1 Acidimicrobiales bacterium
CAAACACCTGCCGGTCGCCGGCCCTCACAACGAGGAGCGAGGCCGATACCTTGAGGGCAAGGTCTCCGTCCGCCGTCCGTCGGCCGAGAGCGGACCCGAGCGCTACCTCAGGCCATTTTTTTGAGCGAGAATCGAGGCTAAGCGTTCTTCGGGCGCCTGAGTAGCCCATTCACGGCTGCCCCCCGCCTCTTCCCTACATTCCCTAGCTGTCTGACGGCTTCGGGAGCGGAGGGGAGCACGGGGTGCTGGGTGTAACGGTATGGCGTCGGCTGCTGGGTGTCGACGACGGCACAGTGATCGAGCGGGTGGAGTTCGACGAGGAGGCCGACGCCGTGGTCGCGCACGTGCGACCTCGACGCCCGGCGAAGCGGCGTTGCGGCCGGTGTGGCCGGCGGGCCCCTGGTTATGACCGGGGAGAGGGACGGCGGCGGTGGCGGGCGTTGGACCTGGGTGAGGTGCGGTCCTTCTTGGAGGCCGACGCACCCCGGGTGGACTGCGCCGAGCACGGGCCAACGGTCATCCAGTTCCCCTGGGCCCGCCACGCCGCCGGGCACACCCGAGCCTTCGACGACGTGGTGGCGTGGCTGGCCGTCCACACGTCCAAGTCGGCGGTGGTCGAGCTCATGAGGATCGCCTGGACCACGGTGGGGGCGATCGTGTCGCGACTCGTCGAGGAGGCCCGGGTCGCAGTCGACCCCTTCGACGGGCTGCGCCGAATCGGCATCGACGAGATCTCCTACAAGCGCGGTCACCGCTACCTGACCGTGGTGGTCGACCACGACTCCGGCAGGCTGGTGTGGGCAGCCAAGGGTCACGACAAGAAGACTCTCGAGGGTTTCTTCGACCTCTTGGGCGACGACCGATGCCTGGCTGTGCGGCTGGTGAGCTGCGACGCAGCCGAGTGGATCGGTGACGTCGTCCGGCGACGGTGTGGGAACGCCACGATCTGTCTGGACGCCTTTCACATCGTAAAGTGGTGCACCGACGCGCTCGACGAGGTGCGCCGGGAGACCTGGAACGAGGCCCGGCGCGCTGGGATGCGGACCCACGCCCGGGACCTCAAGGGCGCCCGCTACGCCCTGTGGAAGAACCCCGAGGACCTGACCGTGCGCCAGAAAGCCAAGCTGGCCTGGGTGGCGGGCGTCAACCGTCGCCTCTACCGCGCCTACCTGATGAAGGAACAGCTCCGGGCGATCATCGCCGTCAAGGGAGTGCGGGCGCTGGTGATGCTCGAAGAGTGGCTGGGTTGGGCCGCCCGCTGCCGCATCCCAGCCTTCGTCGATCTCGGCCGGCGCATCCGCAAGAACCTCGCCGGCATCGAGGCGGCGCTGCTCCACAACCTGTCGAACGCGCTAGTGGAATCGACCAACACGAAGCTGCGGGTGCTCACTCGCATGGCCTACGGCTTTCGAGAGCCCGAGCACCTCATC
>JBHENM010000020.1:0-1373 GCA_046262035.1 Acidimicrobiales bacterium
GGCGATGATCTCCCGGGCGGCCTCCCGTTTGGTGACGTCGGCGTTGGCGTAGACCATTTCGGTGGAGGCGTGGTCCTGGGCGAAGAAGGCCAGCACCGAGCGGGTGGCCTGGGAGCGCTTGGGCACGTAGTTGTTCTCGAGGGGGGCGTCGGTCCCGTGGTGGCGGATGGAGTGGAAGTCGAGGTTGAACCCGCCGTCCCCGGTGGCCAGCCCGGTGCGGCGCAGACGGCGGACCAACTCGGCGAGGGCGGCGGTGTTCATCTCCCGGCGCACCCGGTAGGAGTAGCTGGTGGCGTGGGTGGCCTTGGGCAGCACGTTGAGGCCGACGGCCAGGCCCAGGGCGGCGTCGGCGGCCAGCTCGGTGGCGTGGCTGACCCGGTTGGCGCGCAGCAGCTTGAGCACCAGCAGCGACGCCATGGAGTGCCAGGCCGACAGCGCCGTGGTCGACGGGTAGCCCCCGGAGGCGATCACCTCGGCCACGCCCAGCTCGATCATGGCCGGGAACAGCACGAACAGCCCGGCATGAGCGCACTCCACGCTGGTCCCCGCCGGCCACTCGCCAAGGGCACCGGCCCGGACCGCCTCGGTGCGCGGTGGGGGGCCCTGTCCCTGGCGAGCCCGGGGCGGCAGTCGGGACAGGCCCTCCTGGGACAAGATGACCCACACGCTCTGGTGGCTGATGGGGGTGCCTGCCGCGGTCAGGGCATCGGCGATCTCTTTGACCGAGCGGTTGGCGGCCCGTAACTCGAGCACCCGCTCCCGTAATGTGGCCGTCTGGCGGGGCCCCTTGGGACCGGGCTTGGAGGAGGCGAAGAAGGACGCCTTCCCGGCCCGCAGCTCAGCCGCCATCTGGTAGGTCGTGGCCTTGGAGTAGCCGAACCGGGCTCCCGCCACCTCGGCCGGCTCACCGTCGAGGAGGTAGGCCCGCAGCGCCTCGTAGCGCCGCTGGGCTGGCTCGGCCGGACTGGTGAAGTACTCCGCCCCCGCCCGCATTGCCTCAGGAGGTTTTCCTGATCAACATGCCCATACGGTAGCGCCGTATCCGCACCGAATGGTGGATGGCATCACCTACGCCAAGCCAACAAGGCTGTAACTACAACGACGTCAGGAGGGATCCCTCCACCGCCTCCCACTACCGGCTCAGATGCGGGGCCGAAGCGTTGGGTGGCTGTTCATGAATTCCCCCTACAGGGGGCTACCAGCAGTCTCGAGGGAAGCACAGCGACTGGCAGCAAACACCTGCCGGTCGCCGGCCCTCACAACGAGGAGCGAGGCCGATACCTTGAGGGCAAGGTCTCCGTCCGCCGTCCGTCGGCCGAGAGCGGACCCGAGCGCTACCTCAGGCCATTTTTTTGAGCGAGAATCGAGGCTAA
>JBHENM010000021.1:0-3820 GCA_046262035.1 Acidimicrobiales bacterium
CAAGAGCCGGGCCGAGACGGCGCAGGTCGCCACCATCTCCGCCGGCGACGCCCAGATCGGCGATGTCATCGCCGACGCCATGGAGCGGGTCGGCAAGGACGGGGTGGTCACGGTCGAGGAGTCCAACACCTTCGGGATGGAACTCGAGTTCGTCGAGGGCCTCCAGTGGGACAAGGGCTTTCTGTCGCCGAGCTTCGTGACCGATCAGGAGCGCCAGGAAGTCGTCCTGGACGAGCCCCTGATCCTCCTCAGCCACAAGAAGATCAGCTCCATCAGCGAGCTGTTGCCCATCCTGGAGAAGGTCATGCAGGCGGGAAAGCCGCTCATGATCGTGGCCGAGGACATCGAGGGCGAGGCCCTGTCGACGCTGGTCGTCAACAAGCTGCGGGGCACCTTCCAGTCCGTCGCGGTCAAGGCCCCGGCCTTCGGGGAACGGCGCAAGCAGCTCCTCCAGGACATCGGCACCATCACCGGTGCGCAGGTGATCAGCGAGGATCTGGGCGTAAAGCTCGAGTACCTGACGATGGACATGCTCGGCAAGGCGCGGCGGGTCAAGGTCACCAAGGACACCGCCACCGTTATCGAGGGCTACGGCGACCCCAAGGAGCTGGAGAACCGCAAGACCCAGATCCGCAAGCAGATCGAGGACTCCTCGTCGGACTGGGAGAGGGAGAAGCTGCACGAGCGCCTCGCCCGCCTGGCCGGCGGCGTGGCCATCATCAAGATCGGTTCCGCCACCGAGGTGGAGCTCAAGGAGAAGAAGCACCGCATCGAAGATGCGCTGTCCGCCACCCGGGCCGCCATCGAGGAAGGGATCGTCCCCGGCGGAGGCACTGCCCTGCTCCGGGCCCGAGACGCGGTCGATAAGGTGGTCAACGACGGTGACGAGGCCCTCGGCACGTCCATCGTTCGGCGTGCGCTGGAGGAGCCCCTCCGGTGGATCGCCCACAACGCCGGTCTCGACGGCCCGATGACCGTCCAGAAGGTTGAGGCCGAGAAGGGCCCGATCGGGATCAATGCCACCACCGGGCAGCTGGAAGACCTGGTCAAGGCGGGTATCATCGACCCGGCCAAGGTCGCCCGCTCCGCCCTTCAGAACGCGGCGTCGGTGGCGGCCATGCTGCTCACCACGGAGGCCCTGGTGGCCGACAAGCCCGAGGCTCCTCCGCCCCTTCCCCTCGCCCCCCGGGGGCCTTCCACGCTCCAGGGCGGCGGTATGAGTGGCATGGGCGGCATGGGAGGCATGGGCGGCATGGGAGGGATGGGTGGAATGGGTGGCATGGGCGGAATGATGGGCGGCATGGGCTGACCCCAACCCTGCTGCCCTGACCTCCCGCCCTCAAAGACCCCTCAGGCGACCTGTTCGCCGTCCTTGAACACCGAGATCGCCGCCGTGGGGCAGTTCTCGGCCGCGTCGATCAGCACGTCCAGCGGCTCGGCGGCCGGGTCGATGACGATGGCGATCCGTTGCTCGTCGAGCTGGAACGTGCCCGGGGCGGCGTACACGCAGCTCTTGGTGGCGATGCAACGGGAACGGTCCACCCGCGCTTCAACACCCATCGCACGATCTTAGGTACCGGCGCCGCTCGCTCGTGATCACAGCCGGTAGCCTCGGCCGGACATGTGCGGCATCGTCGCCGTCCTTCGCCGCCCCGCCCGCCGTGAGCCGCCGGCGGGTGACGAGCTCCTGGCTGGTCTCGACCGTGCGGTCGTGGCCATGGCCGACTTCGCCTCTTTGGCTGAGGCCGCCACCGCGGTCGATGCCGTTGACCAGGCGCTTCGCGGCGTTCCCGGCGTTCGCGCCATCCTCGCCGATGCCTTCCTGGTCGCCGGGTTGGGGCAGCGCCTGGACCGGGTCGACGACGAGGTCCGGCGGATCGAAACCGGGTTGGACACCGGCGGGGGAGGGCTCACGCCCTCCGAGCTGGAGGCTGTGAACGTCGCCCTGGTGAGCGTGAAGGACGGTGCGTGGGCCATCCGCCACGATCGGCTTCGTACGGCGGCGGCGGTGGGTGCGCTGGCCGGGCCCGATCCCGCCCCGGCGGCCATCGAGGGCTACACGTCGATCCAGCTCGCTCTCTCGGCCATCGATCGCCTCGAAGTTCGGGGGCGGGACTCGGCTGGCCTCCACGTTCTCGTCGAGGGCCACGGGCTGGACCTGGCCTCCTCCGAGCTGGCCGCCCTCCTGGGCGACCGGATCGGTGACCACCTGTTCACGTCGATGGCGGTGAGGACGCCCGACGGGCACCTGGCCTTCGTGTACAAGGCGGCGGCCGAGATCGGGGAGCTGGGAGACAACACCCGGTGCCTGCGACAGGCCCTGGTAACAGATCCCCTCCTGCGCCTGGCCCTCTCCCAGCCGGGTGCCCTGACGACTGTTCTGGGCCACACCCGGTGGGCCAGTGTCGGCCTCATCACCGAGGCCAACGCCCACCCGCTCAACCAGGAGGAGGATGAGCGGGAGCCGGGGCCGTACGTCGTCGGGGTGCTCAACGGCGACGTCGACAACTACCCCAACCTCAAGGTGGCGGAGGGGATGTGTGTGCCGCCCGAGGTCACCACCGACGCCAAGGTGATCCCCGTCCTCCTCTCCCGCCGGCTCCAGGAAGGGAAGTCGCTGCCGGACGCCTTCCTGGCCACGGCCCAGGTCCTGGATGGCTCGGTGGCCGTCGGGGCCATGAGCGGGAGCGCGCCCGACACCCTGCTGCTGGCCCTGCGGGGAAGCGGTCAGGCGCTCTACGTGGGCTTGGCCGAGGACGCCTACCTGGTGGCCAGCGAGCCCTACGGGCTGGTGGAGGAGACGTCGCGGTACGTGCGCATGGACGGGGAGTCGGGGGCGGTCAGCGGACAGGTGGTGGTGCTCGCGCGGGCCAGCGCGGGGACGCTGGAGGGCATTTCCCGGGTCGGTTACGACGGAACCGCCCTGCCCGTGCCGCACTCGGAGGTGAGGACGGCCGAGATCACCACCCGGGACGTGGACCGCGCCGGGTTCCCCCACTACCTGCTCAAGGAGATCTCCCAGGCGCCGGAGTCCGTCCGCAAGACCCTCAGGGGCCGGCTGGTCGTCCTCCAGGGGCGGCCCGTGGTGGTGCTCGGCGACGAGACCCTGCCCGCCCTCGTTCGCTCTCGGCTCCGTGACGGGACGATCCGGCGGATCGTGGCCATCGGCCAGGGCACGGCTGCGGTGGCGGCCCAGAGCCTGGCCTCGCTTCTCGGCTCCCTGCTGACGGGCTCGGCCGTGTCCGTGGAGTCCACCGCCGCCACCGAGCTCTCCGGCTTCGGACTGACGGACGACATGACCGGCACCCTGGTGGTGGCCGTCAGCCAGTCCGGCACCACCACCGACACCAACCGCACCGTCGACCTCGTGCGGGGGCGGGGCGCGGCCGTCATCGGCATCGTCAACCGCCGCAACAGCGACTTGGTGGAGAAGGTCGACGGCGTCCTGTACACCTCCGACGGGCGCGACGTGGAGATGGCCGTCCCTTCGACCAAGGCCTTCTACGCCCAGGTGGCGGCGGGTGTGCTGCTGGCGGTGGCCCTGGCCGACCAGCTCGGGTGCAAGAGCCGGCTGACGGCCCCGCTGCTCCTCGGGCTGCGCCGGCTCCCGGAGGCCATGCAGACGGTCCTGGAGCGCAGGCCGGCCATCGCCGCCGCCGCCCAGCGTCACGCCCCCCCCCGGAGGTACTGGGCCGTCGTCGGGAACGGGCCCAACCGCATCGCGGCCCAGGAGCTCCGGATCAAGCTGTCCGAGCTCTGCTACAAGTCGATCGCCTACGACCTCACCGAGGACAAGAAGCACATCGACCTGTCTTCTGAG
>JBHENM010000022.1:0-2474 GCA_046262035.1 Acidimicrobiales bacterium
AGCGACCGTCCACCACCCTGAGTGACGCTAAGGGTAGTATCTAAGCGTCATGACGGACGGACGCCGGGCACGTGCGGACCAGGTGGCCAATCGGATCAACACCGCCACCGAGCTGCTCGGGTCCGGACTTGAGGTGATCGAGGCCACGAGGACGCTCGCCCGTCGCCATCGGCTCTCGGAGCGCCAGGCTCGCCGTTACGTCGAACGAGCGCGCGAGGAGGGCTCCGTCGCCGTCCCCGGCGCCAAGGTCGTCTTCACCGTGAAGGTCCCAGTCGACCTCGCCCGTCGGATCCGACGGGCGGCCCGAACGACGGGCCAGACGATATCGGCGGTGGTCAGCCAGGCTCTTGACGAGTTCCTGGACCATCACCCGGGCGATGGCCGTGGCCGATAGGGCGGTCAGCGCCGAGTTCGTGTTCGACCGCGCCGCAGTCTCGTCACTGGCGCTGGCCTACAAGATCCTCGTTCCCGAACGACGGGCGCGAGTCGACCCAAGGAGCGACGACCATGACGACCGCCGCCATCTACGCCCGGGTGTCCTCGGCCCGCCAGCGCGAGGAGCAGACGATCGGCTCCCAGACGGCGGCGCTGATGGAGGCCGCCGAGCGCTGGGGCCTTGAGGTCCCCGCCGAGTGGGTGTTCGAGGACGAGGGCTACTCGGGGGCGACGCTGATCCGCCCCGCCCTGGAGCGGCTGCGGGATCTCGCCGCCCAGGTCCCCGTCGACGTGGTCCTGTGCTACTCGCCGGACCGCCTGGCCCGCCGCTACGCCTACCAGGCCCTGCTCATCGACGAGTTCTCCCGGGCCGGCACCGAGGTCCGCTTCGTGAAGGGACCGCGGGCGGAGACGCCCGAGGACGAGCTGATGATCCAGTTCCAGGGGATGATCGCCGAGTACGAGCGGGCCCAGATCGCCGAGCGCACCCGGCGGGGCAAGGCCCACCGTGCCCGGTCCGGTCTCGCCAACGTGCTCAGCGGCGCCCCCTACGGCTACCGCTACGTGCGCCGGACCGAGGAGGCCGACGCTCGCTACGAGATCGTGGCGGGTGAGGCTCGGATCGTGCGCGAGCTGTTCCGCCGCTACGTCGAGGACCAGGTGCCGATGGCCGAGCTGGTTCGGTGGCTGGCGGAGGAGGACGTCCCCACCTCGACCGGCAAGGCCCGTTGGGACCGGTCCACCATCTGGGGCATGCTGCGCAACCCCGCCTACGCCGGGCGGGCTGCGTTCGCCAAGACGATGCGCACCGACCAGCGCGCCGCCCTCAACCGCACCGCCCGTCGCCAGGGTCGCGCCGTGTCCCGGCATGCGGCCAGCCGGCCCCGGGCCCGGGAGGACTGGATCGAGATCCCCGTCCCCGCCATCGTGAGCGAGGAGACGTTCGGGGCGGCCGCCCGCCGTCTGGAGGACAACCGACGGTTCGCGGCACGCAACACCAAGGTTCCGTCGCTGCTCATGGGCCTCGTCGTCTGCGAGGGGTGCGGCTACGCGTACTACCGGACCTCGACGCGGACCAAGACCCGCAAGCTCTACTACTACCGCTGCCTGGGACCGACGACTACCGCTACGAGAACGGGCGGGTCTGCGACAACCGACCGGTGCGGGCCGACTTTCTCGACGAGGTGGTCTGGGGCCAGGTGACCGCCCTGCTCGCCCATCCCGCCCTCGTGCAGGCCGAGCTGGACCGACGCCTGGCCGAGCTTCGGACCGCCAACCCCGCCACCGCCGAGCGGTCACGCATCGAGCTTGAGCTCACCCGGACGACCGCCGCCGTCACCCGCCTCGTCGAGGCCTACCAGGAGGATCTGCTCTCCATCGATGAGCTACGGGCCCGCATGCCGGCGCTGCGGACGAAGGAGACCAGCCTTCGAGCGTCAGCCGACGCGCTCGAAGCCCAGCTTCTCGACCGCGACGCGTATCTCAAGCTGGCCGAGGACCTGGAGGGCTTCCTCGCTCGGCTGCGGGCGACGAGCGACGACGCCACGGTCGAGGACCGCCAGCGGGTACTACGGACAGTGGTCAAGGAGGTAGTCGTCGGCCCGGAGCGGGTCGTGGTCCGGCACTCGATCCCGACCTCTGCACGAGCCGAAGAGAGCCCCGGTTATCCCTTTCGTTTGAGGAGTCATGACCCCACCTTGGGGTGTGCCGGTGTCTGATGACAGCAGCTGCTCCCCGTCGAGCACCCCGGCGCCAAGCAGCGCCCGGATGGCCTTGAGCACCTTTCGGTCGACGACCCGCTCAGCGAGCGCCGCCATCAAGATGTCGTGGTCGACCTCGTCAAAGAAGCTGGCGATGTCTGCTTCCACCACCACCCGCCGCCCTGCCCATGCCTCGTCCATGATCGTGTTCAGCGCGTGATGTGCCGAACGCTTCGGCCGAAAGCCGAAGCTGTTCGGGTGGAAGTCGGCCTCGAAGATCGGCTCGAGGACGATCTTCAGAGCCGCCTGCACCACCCGGTCACGGATCGTCGGGATGCC
>JBHENM010000023.1:0-20841 GCA_046262035.1 Acidimicrobiales bacterium
CGAGGTCTTCTTCAATCGGCGCCGGCTGCACTCCTCGTTGGGGTTCCTCTGCCCGGCCGACTACGAAGCCCGAAAGATCCACCACCACAAGGCGGCTCAGGCCGCATAATCAGACTGTCCGGCGAACCGGGTCAATCCCAAGCGAGGGGTTCGTGGTGCTGGCTGCGACGCTCGCGACCTACGGGGTCACTGAGCTGGTCCACGGCTATGGCTTCCTCGCAGTGTTCGTCGCCGCATGCATGATCCGGGCGCAGGAGCGTGATCACGCTTACCACGAGGTGCTGCACAGCGTCGCCGAGAGCACCGAGCGTCTGCTCAGTGCCGCACTACTGGTGCTCCTCGGCGCTGCGATCGTGGAAGGCGTGTTGTCCGGGCTTGGATGGCGCGGCGCCGTCACCGGCCTCATCATCGTGCTCGTGTTGCGCCCGCTGGCCGGGTTCATGTCTCTCTCGCGGGTCGGGACAGGACGGGGTGAACGCATGGCCGTCGCCTTCTTCGGGATCCGCGGGATCGGCTCGATCTACTACTTGGCGCACGCGCTCAATGAGGCCACTTCGCCGACGCACCGAAGGTGTGGGCCGTCGTCGCCTTTGTCGTCCTTGTCTCTGTCGTGCTGCACGGAATCACATCCTTTCCGATCATGCGCCGGCTCGACGACCGACGGGTCAACGCCGGCCGATGACCCCGCATCCGGTTGACCGCTCGCCGAGGCTGGACGATGCGTTCCTGCTCGGGCTCAGCGACTTCCCGGACAAGCCTTTGAGAGTGACGACCAACACCGGCCCGAGGGCACCGTGGCGAATGAGCGTCGGGCCCGGCGGTCGAACACGAAGAAGGTGTGGTTCAGGAAGCTCGCGAGCTGTCCACTCAGAGCGCCGAGTTCCGCACCCGCTGGGCTGCCCACAACGTCCGCTTCCACGACACCGGCATCAAGGATCTCCACCATCCCATCGTCGGCGACATCACCCTCGCCAACAACCGCATGGAAGTAGCCGCCGACCCCGGACAGATGCTCATGAGCTGACCGCCGAACCCGGGTCAAAGTCCGCGGCTGCGCTCAGCCTCCTAGGGAGCTGGGCCGCGGCGCCTCAACAACCAGCGCTAGAAGACGCTCCGGACCATCCCTAGAGCCCGCCAGCACTGCGGAATGCCGTCGCACCGAGCTGCCGTTCGGGGTCATCCTGGGCTATCCACGACCTGCCCGGAACGAGCGCCCCGAACTCCGCCGTCGGTAGCGATCCATGCCGGGAGTGGTGCGACCACACGACTGCCCCGAGAGCGCGGAAACGTGCCGGCCGCGGGTTGTGCGGTCGGGGATCTGACGAGCGTGCATCACGTACAGCGGCAAGTGCAGTAGTCGGGCCCCGCCTCCATCGCGCCTGCTTCAGCGTCATCGGGCGGACCGAACCGGCCCGGGATCAGCGGCGCGGGCGTGAGCGCACACGGGCACGCGACGTCGTGTGTCGGGATGCCATGCTCTTAAGCATTCCCGCCCGTTAGAATTGGCTGTGTGGCGGCCGAAACGGCGACGTCCGCGCACGGCGGGATGGGAGCGACCCCTTACAACGGCGGCGTCGGCTTCCGGGTGTGGGCGCCACACGCGGCGGCGGTATCGGTCATCGGGTCGTTCAACGACTGGTCGGAGAACGCCCACCCGCTTGCGCCTGAGGGCTCTGGCTATTGGTCCACCGACGTGCCCGAGGCTGCACTGGGCAGCGAATACCGGTTTGCGCTGACCACGTCCGACGGAAACGTGCTGTCTCGCAACGACCCCTACGCCCGGGAGGTCACCTCGTCGGTGGGCAACTCCGTTGTGTGCAGCCCAGACTTCGACTGGGGCGACGCCGAATTCCGCATGCCGCCCTGGAACGAACTGGTCATCTACGAACTGCACGTGGGGACATTCAACGACGCACCCGGCGGCGGGACGGGCAGCTTCAAGAGCGTCGAGCGGCGTCTCGGGTACCTTCAGGACCTTGGGGTCAACGCCGTTGAGCTCATGCCCTCGGCGGAGTTCGCGGTCGACTTCTCGTGGGGATACAACCCCTCGCACATCTTCGCCGTCGAGAGCGCCTACGGCGGCCCCCAGGCGCTCAAGCGGCTCGTGCGGGCGGCGCACGACCATGGCATTGCGGTCATCTTCGACGTTGTCTACAACCACCTCGGCCCCAGCGACCTCGATCTGTGGCAGTTCGACGGCTGGAGCGCAAACGGCAAGGGCGGGATCTACTTCTTCAACGACGGCCGGTGCCAGACGCCGTGGGGCGACACCCGTCCCGATTACGGCCGTCCGGAGGGCCGGGACTTCCTGCGCGACAACGCCCGCATGTGGCTTGAGGAGTTTCGATTTGACGGCCTCCGCTGGGATGCCACCGCCTACATCCGCAACGTCTACGGCAACAACAACGATCCCCTGCACGACGTCGCCGACGGCTGGCGGCTGCTGCAGTCGGTCACCCGCGACACTGATGACCGCCAGCCCTGGAAGGTCCACATCGCCGAGGACCTGCGGAACAACGAGTGGCTCACGCGCCCAACGAACGACGGGGGCGCCGGCTTCGACACCCAGTGGGACGGCCGGTTCGTCCATCCGGTGCGTGCCCTGCTGAAGGAGCCCTCCGACGGAGCCCGCAGCATGGAGGCACTTCGGCAAGCGATCGTGGCTCGTGACTGGGACGACCCCGTCAAGCGCGTCATTTACACCGAATCCCACGACGAGGTGGCCAACGGCAAGTCCCGCCTTCCGCACGAGATCTCGCCCGCCGATCCCGGCAACTTCTTTGCCCGCAAGCGCTCGACGCTGGGAGCCGCCCTCGTTTTCACGACGCCCGGCATTCCCATGATCTTTCAGGGGCAAGAGATCCTCGAGGACGAGTGGTTCCGCGACGACGATCCCATCGACTGGACCAAGGCAACGACCTTCTCCGGCGTCTTGGAGCTTTACCGCGATCTCATCCGTCTTCGCCGCAACTGGTTCGACACGACCAAGGGGCTACGGGGTCGCCACGTGAACGTCTTCCACGTGAATGACGACGACAACGTCGTCGCCTTCCACCGGTGGGACCACGGGGGTGCCCGCGACGACGTCGTTGTTGTGGTGAACGCCTCCAACCAAGCTCGATTCGAATACCGCATTGGGTTGCCCAGGAAGGGCATGTGGCGCGCGTGCTTCAACAGCGACTCCCTCGACTACGGAAACGACTACGGCGACGTTGGGTATGCCGAGATCAGCGCCGACGGCGGCCGCTACGACGAGATGCCCTGCAGCGGGACGCTGGCCATCGGCCGGTATGCCGCCGCCATTTTCTCGCAAGACGAGTAAGAGTCCAGCGATGTCCCGAACCCGCTCGCTTTCTCGGTAACGCCGTCCGACCGCGGGCAGTCTCGGCTGTCGCGACGATCACAGTCACCGGTGAGCAGGGCGCCCGATACGTGCCGATGTTTCCCGGTCGAGGCTCGTCCCGCGCGATCGGGAACGACACCCATCTGGCGTTACCGACCGCTGCACGAGTCGGGGGTCGTTCCCCCATGGTCACGGATGGCTCCGGCAAACGAGCTGGCGAGGGTGGCGAGAAAAGGCGAACGGCGTGTACTCCCCCGTGAATCCGACTGTGTGGTTGCTTTAGTCGGCATTTCAAGTTGCCGTGGCCCGAAGGGTGCCGGAGTCGTAGCGTGAAGTCCGATGGCCGCTGCGGAGCGAGATCGTCTGGCAAGTCTCTTCGGTGCGCTCGCGTCGTCGGCCGACGTCGCAAGCGGGTTCCATGTCGAGAAGGCGATCCGCACGGCGATCGTCGCCACCCGTCTGGCCCGGGCCCACGGTCTCGACGATGCCCACCAGACCGACGCGTTCTACCTGGCGCTGGTCCGATTCCTCGGCTGCACAGCATTCGCGCCGGAAGCCGCCCGTTTCGGTGGCGGTGATGACATCAGCGTGGGCGCGGTGATGGGCTTTGCCGACCCAGACGAACCGCTGCAGCTCGTGGGACAGGTCCTCACGGGCATTGGTCGGAGTGCGCCACCCGCGAGCCGGGTCAAGGGCGTCGCCGGCCTGCTGACCGACCGCTCGGCACCGCAGGTTCACGCCCAGAGCGAGTGCGACGTCGGCGATGTCCTGGCCCGGCGGATAGGGATGCCGCAGACGATCGTCCTGGCTCTCGCCGACCTGTTCGAGCGCTGGGACGGCAAGGGCCACCCGAACCGCAAGCAAGGCGAACAGATCGCCGTGCTCGCCCGTGTCGTCGCCGCGGCCGACGTCCTCGAGATCGGTTTCAGCCGCTACGGGCTCGACGCAGTTGTCGAGTCGGCGCGCAAGCGGTCGGGTGGGCGCTTCGACCCGGGAATTGCCAAGACCTTCTGCAACCACGCCGCCGACCTGTTCGACAGCTTCGGCGGCGGATCGGTGTGGGACACGTTCCTGGACGCCGAGCCGGCACCGCATCGCAACGTGACGCCGGCCGTCGTCGCCAGTTACGCCGAGGCGTTTGCCCGAGCCGTGGACCTCAAGTCCGTGTAGACCGCGACGCACTCCCACAGCGTGGGCGTCCTCGCTGCTGCGGCCGGTGCGGCATCAGGACTGGATCACGAGGCCGTGGATCAACTCCGCATCGCAGGCTGGCTCCATGACCTGGGCCGGGTCGCGGTCCCGAACATGATCTGGGACAAGCCGGGGCCGTTGAACGCGGCGGAGTGGGAACAGGTCCGCCTGCACGCCTACCACACCGAACGGCTGCTGGCCCGGAGTCCTCTGCTCGCTCCCGTCTCACGCCTGGCCGGTGCGATCCACGAGCGATGTGACGGCTCGGGATATCCGAAGTCCCTTCGCGCCACCCACCTCGACGAGCAGGCACGACTGCTTGCCGCGTGCGATGTCTACTGCGCGCTACGGGAGGACCGGTCCCACCGTCCGGCGTTCGGCGCCCAGGAGGCCGCCACGGTGCTCAGTAAGGAAACCGGCCGCGGGGCGCTCGACGTCGCCGCCGTGCGCCACGTGCTGGACGCCGCCGGCATGGCACCGGCCTCTCATGCGCCCGAGTGGCCCGCGGGGCTGAGCGACCGAGAGGTCGAGGTCCTCCGGCGTGTGGCAAGGGGCGGCACGAACAAGGACGTCGCCCGAGTGCTGCACATCTCGCATCGCACGGTGCAGCACCACGTCGCCCACATCTACACCAAGATCGGGGTGACGAGCCGGGCCGGGGCCGCCCTATTCGCGGCTGAGCAGGGACTCGCTGGGCCCAAATAGGCACAATGGCCGATGCGCGCCGTTCGGATTCGGGCGCAAGGTATGGCCATGATCGACAACCACAGCACCGCTCACACGTCCAAGCTCGCCTGGTGGATGCGCGTCGTCGGGGTGTTCTACCTGCTGCAGTTCGTGATGATGGCGGTGGTGCGGGCGCCCATACGCACCGCCGGGCCCGAAGGCGCCCTGGCCCAAGCCGACGCGGGCGAGCCTGTCGCCAGGTTCCTCGTCGATACGTGGCTCACCCTCGGACTCGAAGTCGGCGCCATCGGCGTCGCCGTCCTGGTCGCCTCCCGCCATCCCGGCCAGGCACGCGGCGTGGTGTGGACCGTCCTCGCCATCGAGCTCGGACGCGGGATCCTGCTCGACCTCTACATGCTGAGCCGGGGGACCAAGGTCTCCGTCTACGGCGTCTGGATCGTCATTCACGCCCTCGTCATCGTGACCGGACTGCGGTCGCTCCGAGGGACTGGAGTGGGCGATGTCGACCAAGCCCGAACTCCGAGTGGGTCGCCGGCCTCGGTCTGACCAGTGCAGTGGCAGTGAAGTCAGCAGACACACCCCGAGAGAAGGAGTACAAGATGCCGCTTTTCATGGACGTTCACACCTTGGCTGGAGGAGTCTCTACGGAGGACGTCGCCAAGGCTCATCAGGCCGACCTGGCCACCCAAGAGCGTACGGGGTCGAGTACAGGCGGTACTGGGTCGACGCGGACGCCCGCAAGATCTTCTGTCTCGTCCAAGCGCCCGACGCCGAGGCTGCAAACCGGGTGCATCGCGAGGCCCACGGTCTCGTGCCGACGAGATCTACCAGGTGTCGGAGCACTCCTAGGAGCGTGCGCCGGTGGGGGTATCAGGCGTCCGTTCGAAAGCCGATACAGGCTCCGGCAGGCACGCGAGTGCCGCTTGCCGGCGCTTGGGCTCGCACCACCGCTGAGGCGTCAGAGGGGTCGCCAATGGGCACCCCGTTCTCGACTACCTGGAGTCCGCTGGCTTGCGCAATGGCAACGGCGTCACCGAGGTGTTGTCGAATGAGATCCGGGACCGTCACCAAGTCGAAGCCACCGACCTGGCAACCGACGCGAGCACCGGCAGGGTCAGCAGAAGGTGTGGCGGGCGGTGAGGAATCCGACTTGTCGTCGTGGAACAGCACGTACCCGGCGAGGCCTCCGGTGAACAGGATCACACTGGCGATGGCGACTCCAATCCATCGGCGCATGCGGACCATCTTCGCGCTATCCCCAGCGGGAACGCCGCTGAGAACGAATGATCAGAACATGCCGTTGTCGCTGGCCGCGGTCTCGGGGATCACCTGAAGGACGTCCCAGTGTTCGACGATCCTCCCGTCGTCATCGAAGCGGAAGATGTCGATTCCTGCGTAGTCGTGGTCCCCTGGCCACATCTGGTGACAGTGGAGCACGGCGAGATCGCCTTCGGCGAGACTGCGCTTGATCTCGACACGCTTGCCCGGAAACTCAGTGGCCATGCGCTCGAAGTACTCGATGAAGGCCTCCTTGCCGTCGGCGACTCCTGGGTTGTGCTGGGTGTAGGACTCCCCGACGTACCGTTCCACGGCTCCGAAGCCGACACTGGTTGAACATGAGGTCGTAGAACGCGGCGGCGTCGACCTTCATTTGGTGCGGCTGTCGGCGCGCTGATGTGCTCTTGGTCGTATCCCAGGGCCCGCGGTGGAATGCTGGGAACTGGTGACGCTCGGCTCGTGCAGTTCGAGCGGGTCGACTGACCTCGAGGAGAAGGAGCGCCTAGCGTGGGCCCTTGGTTCCAGTTAGTCGGCTTGGTACGAGGCTAGGAGGATTGATGGCGTTGAACTTGAACAACATCATGCTGGGTTCGGAGGATCCCAAGCGGCTGGCCGACTTCTACAGCGGGGTGCTGGGCGCTCCGAATCCTGCCTGGAGCGACGAGGAGAACGGCTGGTTCGGCTTTCAGTCGGGCGATGGCAGCATCGCCATCGGCCCTCACAGTGAGGTCAAGGGCAAGAACGAGCAGCCAGGGCGCATCATGCTGAACTTCGCCACGCCCGACGTCAACGGCGAGTTCGAGCGCATCAAGGCCCTGGGTGCCGAGGTCGTCGCCGAGCCCTACGAGCCCGGGGGCGGCGGCGGGATGGTGATGTGTACCTTCGCCGACCCCGACGGCAACTACTTCCAGCTGGCGCCGCCCTGGAACCCAGAGGGGATGTAGTCACCCGGCTCCGCACGCGATAGGGGCGGCTGAGGCCTACGCCAACGTCTCCAACGTCACGGCGACGTCGTCCGGTGACGGCATGGAAGCGATCGACTCGCTGACCCGGTGGGCTGCGACGCGGAAGGCTGCATCGCCGAGAAGCCGGACGATCGCACCGCGGATGGCGTCGGCGGATCCCTCGCCGGGCATCAAGGAGATGCCCGCTCCCGCCGTGGCGACCGCAGCCCCGTTCAGGAACTGATCCGCGCCCTGAGGCAGGCAGAGCTGCGGAATCCCCAGGGTGAGCGTCGCCAGCACGGTTCCGGACCCAGCGTGCGAGACGACGACATCGCAGTGCGGCAATACCAGGTGCTGCGGCACGTAGCGCTCCACGCGCACGTGCGGCGGTTGGGCGCCGACAACCGCGGGGTCCGCCTGAGGACCGACGGTCACGAGGATGCGGGCGTCGAGATCGTGCAGGGGGGCCAGGATCCGCTGAAGCAGCGCGGCGTCGTTGAAGACCGTGCCCATGGTCACGTAGACCAGCGGATGGTCTGACGCACCGGGCGGCAAAGGACGGGGGGAGGAGCTGTCGAGTTGGCCGTCATCGGAGACGGGCCGCATCAGCTGGCGGCGAGGGACGTGGGACGCGGTGCCGGGCTGCAACCCGGGCGGGTAGATGTCGAGATAGAGGTGGTCGTAGGACCCCCCGTACGGACGCGGCTCGAGTCCCCGCGACCGCCAAAGCGCTGCCACCTCCGCGCCGGCGGCCGCCACCCGTCGCTCGGGGAGGAGCGGGCCGAAGCCCTTCGTGACGCTGGGGACGCCGAGCTCGGCCGCCACGATGTGGCCTGCGAACTCGGCGGCGTCGGCTACGACCAGATCGGGCCGCCAATCTCGGACCACCGGAGCCAGCCCGGCGAGCATGAGCGGCGCCGCAATCGACCCGAAAAGCTTGCCGAAGAGGGCGTCCGGTAGCTCCACGGGAGCCAGAGCTTTGAGCTCGGGGTACAGGCGCAGGGCCTCAGCCGGCCCTGTCCCGCCAGGAGGGCGGGCGACGGCGGCACGGATCCCCGCCCGCTCGACGTGGCCGACGCCATCGGTGGGGGCCGTCCAGAGCACGTCGTGCCCACGCGCCATCATCGACCGCGCCAGCGGGATCATGGGTTGAATGTGGCCGAGCCCAGCCGTGGTGGTGAACAGCACCCGCATGCCCAAGGGCGACAGCTTGCCAGCAGCCGTCAGGTTGAGGTGACCGTCCCTCTAGGGGACCGGTTGGGTCCTGCGCTCCTCGAGATCCAGCATCCACACCCCGTCACGCCAGGGCTGGAACCCGACCTTGGCCCAGATTCGACCCAGGGCCTCGATCTCTTGCTCGCGGTCCTCGGGGCGGCAATCTCCCGCGAAGGGCGCCGGATAGCACGCGGCCAGGTGACAGCCGCGGCCCAGGCGGTCGACGACGGTTGCGGCGATGATCGGGCCGAGGCCATGGCCCCGGTAGGCGGGATCGACCCATACGCGCTCGAGTACGAGCACGTGACTCGAGCCGGGCCCTCCTTCCGTCTGCTCGCGCCACTCACCGGAGGCGGTGTCAGCGAAGGCTCTGACGTCCTGGCCCGCCTCGAGGTTGACGATCAGGACCTGGGCGTCGCCGATGGTGATCCCGGAGTCGGTGCGTTCACGGTCGCCGTTGGTGACGGTCACGACCCAGCGTTCCAGGTGGCGGTGGGTTGGCTGGCTGAGCGAAACGGGTTCTTCGAGGGCGTAGGTGAAAACCAGCCCGCGGGGCGGCACCTTGTCTGTGCGGGCCGGCGCCGGAAGCACCGCGGTCATGCGGGGGCGCCCGCCTCGACCAGCAGGTCGAGCACTTCACCGATCGTCCGCCCCTGCCCGAAGGCCTCTCGCAAAGGCCGATCACCATGGATCTGATATCGATTCCGACGACCGTCCTTCTCCTTGACGATGTAGCCGGCTTCAGCCAGGTCGGTGACGATCCCGTAGGCGCTGCGCTCGGTGATGTCGAGGGCGGTAGCGATGTCGCGGAGGCGTACACCGGGGTCGTGAGCGATGCAAACTAGGGCCCGGGCGTGATTGGTGAGAAAGCTCCAGTTCGCCACGTTATCACTATAGCTGACTCTTTCTAGAACAGAGTTGCCAAGATCGCCTGGGTGCGAGACCGTCGCTCGGGATCCATGCCGGGGACGACAAGCGCCGTAGGGCGTAAGCTGACACCACGGGCCATTCGGCCCCTCGGAGTGGACGACTTGAGCGGCCGCCTATCCCGTCCTCTACCGCTTCGAGGAGGCATGAGCGTGACCAACGAGATCCTGCCCACGCCGGCCAGTCGTGTGGTTCTGGTCGACGCCCGAGATGACCGGCGTCAGCTCATGCGGAACGTCGTCGGGGGCGACGACGCCAAGTCCCTCCTCGTCGGCGAGGCCGACAGCAGCGCCGCCGCTTTGGCCGTTGTGAGCGAGCAGCAGGCGGACGTGGTGATCCTGGACGTCCAGATGCCGCTTTCCGAAGGACTGGTCACGATCGCCGCTCTCCGCCAGAGCCACCCACACCTCGGAATCATCGTCTGCTCGTTCGATCTCGATCAGGCGACGGTGCAACGAGTCCTCGACCAAGGCGCGGACATGTGCCTGGCCAAGCCCGTGGGCCGGATGGACGTCCTCGCTGCCCTGGGACGCTTGCGGGACGACCGGCAGGGCGCAGGGCAACAGCCCGACGGGGTTCTCACTGCCGCCGGTGCGACAGCCACCTCCGGCTGATCGATCCAGAAGCATGGCGGGGGTCGGTAAGTTCTTCCGGTAAGGTCTGTTCTCGGCGGTGCTGTTTCAGCGCCGTCGGGGTCGAGTGCTAAATGCGCACCCAGCGCACGGGTTTCCGCTTTTCGGAGCGAGTGGCCGCAGCGAACCGGCCATCCCTCCGAACCAAAGGAACCTCACCGTTGTCCAACCCCTCGCACGCCCGCGGTCTGCCGCGCAATGATCGCCGTCGCCCCACCGAGCGGCAGCCGTCCTTCACCACCACGGATCGCGGCGCTCCCCGCCGGCCCCTTCCGACTTTTGTAGCGACGCCTGCGCCGGCGGACGACTCGACCTTCGCCGACCTGGGCGTGCCCCGGCCGATCGTGGAGGCCCTGGCCCAGGCCGGGTGCCCGACCCCGTTTCCTATTCAGTCGGCGACGTTGCCCAACTCGATCGCCGGACGCGACGTGCTCGGTCGCGGCCGGACCGGAAGCGGCAAGACGGTCGCCTTCGCCGTGCCGACCATCGTCGCCCTGGCCAAGTCGTCGCTTCGCCGGCGCCCCTCGCTACCCCGCTCTCTGGTGCTAGTGCCGACGCGTGAGCTCGCGGCCCAGGTGGCAGGGACCATCCTGCCCCTGGCCCGGGCCATGGGCCAACGAGTCGCCATCGTCCACGGTGGCGTCAGCCAGGGTCCCCAGGTCTCCGCGCTCCGTCAGGGCATCGACGTCCTCGTCGCCTGCCCCGGACGCCTGGAGGACCTCATCGAACAGGGTCACTGCCGGCTCGGCGCGGTCGAAGTGTGCGTGCTCGACGAGGCCGACCATCTGGCCGACCTCGGGTTTCTGCCCGCGGTGAAGCGCCTGCTCGACCAGACTCCAGCCGGCGGTCAGCGCCTCCTGTTCTCGGCCACCCTGGACCGAGGCGTCGATTCGCTGGTGCGCCGGTACCTCAACAATCCCGTGACCCATTCGGTGGACTCCGTCGACGTCATCCCTCCCGACCTGGAGCACCACGCCTTCACCGTGGCTGCGAGGGACAAGGCCGCAGTGGTCCGCGAGCTGGCCTCCGGGAAGGAGCGCAGCCTGCTGTTCACGCGAACGAAGCACGGGGCCAAGAAGCTGGCCCGAGACCTGAACGGCCAGGGGGTCCCCGCCGTCGAGCTTCACGGCAACCTGTCCCAGGCCCAGCGCGACCGGAACCTGGCCGCCTTCAGCAACGGTCTGGCTCGGGTTCTCGTCGCCACCGACATTGCCGCCCGCGGCATTCACGTGGATGACATCGCTCTCGTCGTTCACGTCGACCCTCCCACCGAGCACAAGGCGTACCTGCACCGCTCGGGCCGCACGGCCCGCGCCGGCGCGCGGGGCACGGTGGTGACTGTGATCCTCCCCGACCAGCAGCGCGAGGTGGCGTCGATGATCCGCCAAGCCGGCATCCGTCCGGCGTCGGCCCGGATCACCCCCGGCCACCCCCAGACGGTCGCCCTCACCGGGCCCGCGGCCGAGCTGGTCTTCCGCCCGCAGGCGGTCGCCACCCGGAGCCGCAACGCCCAGCCCGCAGGCAGGTCGCATAAGCCGGGCCGGTACGCCGCGCCGGCCCGGGGACGAGGCGCAGGTCCTTCCCGGTCGCGCCGCGCCGCCCGCTGACCGAGGGATGAGCCGGTAGGGGGCCGGAGCTACCCCGACGGGCGGCGGCCGGTGAAGAACTCGCGGGGCGTCCGGACCTCCTCGGTCTCCTCGGTCACGGCGCTCGCTTCGAATCCCGCCTCGGCGACGAGCCGGAGCCAGTCGTAGCGACCGAACAACCCCAAGCGGTGGGTCTCGTGTACCACCTGCACGCTCCCGTCCGGCTCTCGGAATAGGAAGGCGTACTCGGTGAGGGCCCAGCTGTCGTCCGGGTCCGGATCCCAGGACCACTCCAGATAGCGCACGCCGCGCCCGGAGGGGTCGTCGGTGCCGCCGTGATCGGTCTCCGGCTCGAAGGTCTCGATGGTGCTATCGGGTACGAAGACGGCGATGCCACCGGGGCGGCAGTGGACGAAGGCTGTTTCGACTGCCTGCCGGAGCTCGGCCTCGGTGGTCATGTAGTCGACGGCGTCGTGGACGAACACGGCGTCGAAGACGCGGCCGAGTCTCAGGGTGCGCATGTCGCCCCGGTGGTGGTCACACTCAGGGTTCAGCTGTCGGGAGATGTCCAGCATCTCCTCGGAGAGGTCGACGAGGGTCATGGCGAAGTGGCGCTTGAGATGGGCGGCGTTGCTACCGCCTCCGCTCCCCAGCTCCAGCACCTCCCGGATTGGGATCGACGCCGACCGCAGCACCGTCGCCGCGAAGGCCGCCTCCTCCTCGTACTCCTCAGGAGGCGAGATCAGCGGCCACCACGCGGCCAGATCCCGGTAGAAGCGGTAATCGGCCGGTGGGCTCAGGGGTGGTTCTCCCGGTAGAACATCTCGAACTGGATGCCGTCGGGGTCCTTGAACGTGAGCACCGAGCCGTACTCCCGATCGACGATCGGTGAGTGCCGGACCCCCAGGCGCTCGAAGTGGGCTCTCCAGTCGTCGAGGGCGGCGCGATCGTCGACCTTGAAGCCCATGTGGTCGAGGCCCGTGCGGCGGGGGTCGAACTCCTCCCCCTGGTTCCCGTGGTGCTGCTGGAACTCGATGACCGTGCCTGTCGGCGGGTGGAGCAGGACGATCCCGCGCCAGCCGTTGCCGGCGACACGATCCAGCTCGGTTAGGCCGAGCAACTCACTCCACCACCGCGAGCTCGCCTCCGCGTCCCGTGCCGAGAAGGAGATGTGGGAGACCTTGCTGAACGCCGGCATGCGCCCTCCGTGGCTCCCGCGAACACCAGGGACGATACCTAGAGTGGCGGCCGTGGCGGTTCGGTTGCAGTTCATCCCGCGCCAGGAACCGCCTGACCTCCTGGACCTTCCGTGGGGCGTGCCCTTGGTCGAGTGGGAGCATCCCCGGCTGGTGCGCATGGCCCAGGGTCTCAGCCGCCACGTCGTCCGGTGCGTGAGCGACGGCGATCGGGTCTACGCCCTCAAGGAGATGATCCCGGAAGACGCAGCGCGGGAGTACGGCATGCTCCGGCTACTGGCCGAGGAGAACTTGCCGGTGGTTGCCGCCGTAGGCCTTGTCACCGGGCGCCAGACTCCCGGGGGTCAGGCCCTGGGTGCGGTGCTCGTCACCCGGTACCTCGACTTCGCCCTGCCGTACCGCTACCTCTTCGGGATCGAAGGCGGCTACGGGCTGAGCCGCCGTTTGGTGGACGCCGCCGTCGTCCTCCTGGTGCGGGTCCACGTCGAGGGCTTCTACTGGGGAGACTGCTCCCTTTCCAACCTTCTGTTCCGCCGCGACGCCGGCGCGCTCAAGGCCTATCTCGTCGACGCCGAGACGACCGAACACCGGCGTCCTCTCCCCGAGGGCATGCGCCTGGCCGATCTCGACCTGGCGAGGGAGAACGTGGCCGGCGGTCTCCTCGATCTGGAGGCGGAGGGTCTCCTCTCGCCCGACATCGACGTTCTCGATCTCGCCGACCTGCTCGAAGAGCGCTACCGCCTCCTGTGGGACGAGCTCACCGCCACTCTCGAGGTCGACATGGGGGAGCGACACCTCATCGAGGGGCGCATCCGGCGGCTCAACGACCTGGGCTTCGACGTGGGCGAGCTCATCGTCGAGCACGAGGCCGACGGCGACCGGCTCCGGGTCACCCCCGTCCTCGTGGAGGAGGGCCACCACTCCCGGGAGCTGAGGCGGTTCACCGGCTTGGAGGTGCAGGAGAACCAGGCCCGACGGCTGCTCAACGACATCGCCGCCTTCGGCGCCTACCTGTCCCGGGTGGAGGGGCGGCCGGTGCCCCAAGCGGTGGTAGCTGCCCGGTGGATCGCCGAGGTCTACGAGCCGATCGTCGAGAGGATCCCGCCCGATCTCGCGGGCCGTCGTGAGCCGGCCGAGCTGTTCCACGAGCTGCTCGAGCACCGCTACTACCTGTCCGAAGCGGCCGGCCACGAGGTGGACAACGACTCCGCCCTGCGGTCGTACCTCCAGTCGGTGCTGCGTTTCCGTCCCCAGGAACGGGTGATCCTCGACGCCGAGGAGTAGAGCGACCGACAATTGGTAACAATCGGTTGCGCAGCCGTCAGCCATGGTCAAGGATCGGTTGCGCGCCAAGTAGTGCGCGCGCGTTTCTGTCCCGAGGCTCGAGGTGACGCGTGTGAATGCACGGAAGACGGCAGTGGCCCTCGCCATCGCCCTCTCCGTGCCCCTGTTGACCGCCTGCGGCGAGAGCTCGGGGGTCACCACCTTGAACTGGTACATCAATCCTGACAACGGCGGTCAGGCCGAGCTGGCGGCGAAGTGCACGGCCGAGTCGAACGGGGCCTACCGCATCGAGACATCGGTCCTGCCCAACGACGCCACCGGGCAGCGCGAGCAGTTGGTGCGGCGACTGGCGGCCAAGGACTCGTCCATCGACCTGATGAGCCTCGACCCGCCGTTCATCCCCGAGTTCGCCGAGGCCGGCTTCCTGCGTTCCTTCAGTGATGCCGAGGCCAGGGAGCTGACCGCGGGGGTGCTGTCGGGGCCCATCGAGTCGGCCACATGGGACGGCAAGCTCGTCGCCGCCCCGTTCTGGGCCAACACCCAGCTGCTCTGGTACCGAAAGTCGGTGACGGAGAAGGCCGGCCTCGACCCCTCGAGGCAGCCCGTCACCTGGGACCAGATCATCCAGCTGTCATCTCAGAACGGGAAGACGGTCGAGGTGCAGGGCAACCTGTACGAGGGCTACATGGTCTGGATCAGCGCCCTCGTGTCGTCCGCCGGCGGCAAGATCCTTCAGAACCCGGAGGTGGGCAAGGACGTCAAGCCCGCCATCGACTCCGAGGCGGGGCGGAAGGCGGCGACCATCATCCGGCAGCTGGGGACGTCCCGAGCGGCGGACCCGGCCCTGTCCACGACTGACGAGGAGGCAGGTCGAGCCGCCTTCCAGGGCCCCACCGGCGGCTTCATGGTGAACTGGGCCTACGTGTACGGCGCAGCCCAGGAGGCCGTCGCTGACGGCTCCCTGGAGCAGTCAGTTCTCGACGACATCGGCTGGGCCCGTTACCCCCGAGTCGACGCCGGGACCGAGAGCAAGCCCCCGCTCGGAGGGATCAATCTCGGCATCGGCGCTTACGGGTCGCACAAGGAGCAGGCCCTGCAGGCCGTGCGGTGCATCACTTCGCTCGAGAGCCAGACCCAGTACATGGTGAAGTCGAAGAACCCCGGTGCCAGGGCGGCCGTCTACGACGATGCCGAGGTGCGACGGATCTTCCCCATGGCCGACGACATTCGCCAGTCGATCGACGGGGCGGCCCCCAGGCCCAAGACGCCTTACTACACCGACGTCAGCTCGGCCGTGCAGCGGAGTTTCCACCCCCAGGCCAGGGTGGACCCGGCCCGCACGCCGAGGCAGGCGAGCAAGCTCATCGTGGACGTGCTGCACGACAAGGTCCTCCTGTGACGGATACGGCCACCGCCGCGCCCGCCGTGGGCGTGGGCGTGCCCGACACCGACCGCACCCGTAGCGAGCGACGGCTCGGGTGGAAGCTCACCGCCCCTGCCGTGCTGGTGATGCTGGCGGTCACCGCCTATCCCATGATCAACGCCCTGTGGCTGTCGCTGTTCAGCTACCGGCTGACGGACTCTGCGGCTCGGGAGTTCGTGGGTCTGCGCAACTACGGCGTGGTCCTGTCCGACGGGCTGTGGTGGCAGGCCGTCTTCACCACCGTCGTCATCACCGTCATCACCGTGGCCATCGAGCTGGTCATCGGTTTCGGCTTCGCCATGGTCATGCACCGGATCATCTTCGGCCGCAAGGTCGTCCGCACTTCGATCCTGATCCCGTACGGGATCATCACCGTTGTCTCCGCCTTCGCCTGGAAGTACGCCTTCGCCCTCGATTCCGGCTTCATCAACAACTGGTTCGGGCTCGGGGACTTCGCCTGGTTCGGTCAACGGTGGTCGTCCCTGTTCGTCATCTGTTTCTCCGAGATCTGGAAGACGACGCCATTCATGTCGTTGCTGCTGCTGGCCGGGCTGGCTCAGGTTCCGGAGGACCTCCAGGAGGCGGCCAAGGTGGACGGGGCGAACTGGAAGCAGCGTCTCCGCCGGGTGACGCTGCCCAACATGAAGGCGGCGATCATGGTCGCCGTTCTCTTCCGCACCCTCGACGCCTAGCGGCTCTTCGACAACGTGTTCATCATGACCAGCGGGGCCCTGAAGACCGAGACCGTGTCCTTGCTGGCCTACCGGCAGATGATCAGCCGGACCGCCCTCGGTCTCGGCTCGGCGGTGTCCGTGCTCCTGTTCCTGACCGTGGTCATCATCGCCGCCCTGTTCATCAGGGGGTTCAAGGTGGACCTGAGCACGGTGCGGGGCCGGTGAAGGGCCGCAGCGGCGGCAGCCGCATTGCCACCTACGGCGGGCCCATCGCCGTCATCATCTGGACGCTGCTTCCGGTCGTCTGGATCCTGTCGCTCTCGTTCAAGCCGGAATCGCAGATCAACAACGAGAAGTTCCTTCCCGACACCTGGACGCTCGAGAACTACCGCACGGTGTTCGACACGCCCCTGTTCACCAGCGCTCTCCGGAACTCCATCGTCATCTCCCTCATCGCCACCCTGCTGTCGGTCATGATCGCCACCGTCGCCGCCTACGCCATCGCCCGGCTCGAGTTCCCGGGCAAGAAGCTGATCCTGTCCCTCGCTCTGGCCATCGCCATGTTCCCGGCCGTCTCCCTCGTTGGTCCCCTGTTCGACATCTGGAGGTCCATCGGCCTCTACGACACGTGGATCGGCCTGATCATCCCCTACATGTCGTTCACGTTGCCGCTGTCCATCTGGACGCTCTCGGCCTTCTTCCGCGAGATCCCGTGGGAGATGGAGCAGGCAGCCCAGATCGACGGCGCCACCTCGTGGCAGGCGTTCAGAAAGGTGATCGTGCCGCTCGCCGCCCCGGGCGTGTTCACCGCTGCCATCCTGGCCTTCTTCTTCGCGTGGAACGACTTCGTCTTCGGGATCTCCTTGACGTCCACCGACGCGGCCCGGCCCGTGCCCGCTGCCCTCGCCTTCTTCACCGGGGCGTCGCAGTTCCAGCGTCCGGCGGCGGCCATCTCGGCGGCGGCCGTCATCGTCACCGTCCCCGTGATCGTGCTCGTCCTACTGTTCCAGCGGCGAATCGTCGCCGGCCTCACGGCCGGCGCGGTCAAAGGCTGAGGAGAAAATTTGGCCTCCATTACCCTGCGCAACATCGTCAAGACCTACGGCGACGGCTTCGCCGCCGTCAAAGACGTCAGCCTCGACATCGAAGACGGTGAGCTGATGATCCTGGTCGGGCCGTCGGGGTGCGGAAAGTCGACCGTGCTGCGGATGATCGCCGGGCTCGAGGACATCACTTCGGGCGAGCTCCTCATCGGCGAGGAGCGGATGAACGAGAAGGCGCCCCGTGAGCGAAACCTGGCCATGGTGTTCCAGAACTACGCCCTGTACCCCCATTTGAGCGTCTACGAGAACATCGCCTTCCCCCTCCGCCTCCGGAAGATGAGTGACGACGAGATCCGCAAAAAGGTGGACGAGGCGGCGGTGACTCTGGAACTGAAGGAGCATCTCGAGCGAAAGCCCAGCCAGCTGTCGGGCGGGCAGCGTCAGCGGGTCGCCATGGGCCGGGCCATCGTGCGCGAGGCGCAGGCCTTCCTCTTCGACGAGCCTCTGTCGAACCTGGACGCCAAGCTGCGCGGACAGATGCGAACGGAGATCTCGCGCCTGCAAAGGCGCCTGGGGGTCACGACCGTCTATGTCACTCACGATCAGACCGAGGCCATGACCCTCGGGGATCGGGTGGCCGTGCTTCGTAGAGGCCTGCTCCAGCAGGTCGCCACACCTCGGGAGCTGTACGAGCGTCCCGTCAATCTCTTCGTGGCCGGTTTCATCGGATCCCCGTCGATGAACTTCGCGTCAGCCACGGTGGAGGACGGCGCCGTCGTTCTGCCCTTCGCTCGTGTCGAGCTCCCGCCCACTGTCGCCGAGCGGGTTGCCGGCAGGAAGTTGCTCTTGGCCGGTATCCGCCCTGAGCACTTCGAAGACGCGGCGCTGGTCGACGGGGCCGAGCGGGATCGCGGCGTGACCTTCCGGGCTGACGTCGACGTCACCGAATGGCTGGGAAACGAGTTGTTCGCCTACATCCCCTTCGAGGCTCCGGACGAGGTGACGGCCCAGCTGAAGAACCTGGCCCGGGAGCTGGACAGCGAGGCCCTGCGCACGCAGCTGGTGGTGTCCCTCGACACCGCCAGTGCGATTCAGAAGGGCGAGACGGCGGAGCTCTGGTTCGACAGCAGCCGCATGCACCTGTTCGACCCCGAGAGCGGCGACAACCTGACGCGCGACCTGCAACACACCTCAGCCTGAGGCGCTCGCCTCCCGCTCATCAGCCGCTCCCGTAGGGGCGGGTGATGATCTCCAGGAAGTGGCCGCTCGGATCCTCGAAGTAGACGCCGCGACCGCCGTCTCCGTGATTGATCTCGCCGGGCTGGTTGCGACCGGGGTCGGCCCAGTACGGCAGCCCTCGCTCCCGGATCCGGCCGAAGATCTCGTCGAACTCGGCCTCACTGATGAGGAAGGCGTAGTGCTGCGGGGTGATCTCCCCGCCGGCGTCCATGAAGTCGAGGGTCACGTCGTTCTCCATCTCCACCGCCATGAAGGGGCCGAACCGGGTCGGAGGGGCCAGGCCGAGGATCTCGGCCACGAAGGCGGCGGACGCTCGGCCGTCACGGGACGAGACGATGGTGTGGTTGAGCTGTACGGCCAATGGTGTCTCCTCTGCACATCGCCGGAAGCCCCTCCAGGCTGCCACCCGACGGCCCGCAGTGGGCGCCACGGGCTTCCGGTGACCGGTACCGTGGGGTGACGATGCTTCGGTCGAGGATCAGGAATGGCGCGCTGCTGGTTGCCGCGCTCCTCACCGGGACCGCCTGCGCCTCGATCGCCGGCGGAGAGGCCGCCCTCACCGTGGATCCGCCGCCGAGGGAGTCCGACGTCGTTGCCGCCGCCGCTCCCGCGCCTGCGGTCCCCGTCAGGGTCGTCACCGAACAGCAGTGGACGGCCTTTGCCACCGTGGGTGGGCTCACTTTGGTGCATCCCGCGACCCGGGTCGAGCGGGTGGGATTTCACGAGGCGAACCACGACGGGGCCCGCCAGCTCGAGCCCCTTCCCACAGCCGCAGCCCCGGTCACCCTGGAGACGCGCCACCGTCTCACGGATTCGCGCACGGCGGCCGACATCGTGACCGATCCGGCGGCGGAGATCCGATCGCCGGTGACGGGGACGGTGAAGTGGGCCGGCACCTATGTCCTCTACTGCGACTACTCCGACGACTTCGTGGTCATCGACCCGGACGAGCACCGGGGATGGGAGGTCAAGATCCTCCACATCGACGGCGTCCAGGTCACGGCAGGAGATCGGGTCACCGCCGGCATCACCGTCCTGGCCCCCCGTCCCACGCAACTACCCTTTGAGTCTCAGGTCGACGAGATCAGGACGACCGAGCCGGCCTGGCCCCACGTCCACATCGAGGTCGTCGACCCCTCCATTCCCGACATCCCGTCGCCCGGCGGCGGCTGCAACTGAGGTCTGGGGGGACCATGCACGAGCGCTGGTACAAGCAGGCCGTCATCTACTGCCTCGATGTAGAGACCTTCCAGGACTCCAACGGAGACGGTGTGGGCGACTTCGCGGGACTGACGACTCGGCTCGACTACCTGGCCCGGCTGGGCGTCACCTGCCTGTGGCTCCACCCCATCCACCCGAGCCCCAACCTCGACGACGGTTACGACGTGTCCGACTTCTACGCCGTCGATTCCCGTCTCGGCAGCCTGGGTGATTTCGCCGAGCTCATCCACCAGGCCGGCAACCGGGGTCTGCGGGTGATCATCGACCTGGTCGTGAACCACACGTCCGACCAGCACCCGTGGTTCCGAGCGGCCAGGTCAGAACCGTCGTCGCCCTTCCGGGACTTCTATGTCTGGTCCGCCGAGGAGCCCGCTGACCGCCGCCAGGGAATGGTGTTCCCCGGCGTTCAGGAAGAGACGTGGACCTGGGACGACGAGGCGCAGGCCTGGTACTACCACCGCTTCTACGACTTCCAGCCCGACCTGAACATGGCCAACCCTGCGGTGCGGGCCGAGGTCCGCAAGATCATGGCCTTTTGGCTCAAGTTGGGCGTCGCCGGCTTCCGGATGGACGCCGCCCCCTTCATCTCGAGCTGACCAGGCCGAACGAGCCCGACCCCCGCAAGGAGTTCGACTACCTGCGCGAGTTCCGCGAGCTCATGTCCTGGCGGCAGGGAGACGCCCTCATCCTGGCTGAGGCCAACGTCGAGCGGGAGGAGCTGGTTCAGTACTTCGGCGACGGAAACCGGTTACCGATGCTGTTCAACTTCCTCCTGAACCAGCGCCTCTTCCTGGCCCTCGCCCGGGCCGACGCCGGCCCCCTCCTGTCCGCCCTCGAAGCCATGCCGGCGATTCCCGAGTCCTGCCAGTGGGCCACGTTCCTCCGCAACCACGACGAGATCGACCTCGGCCGGCTGAGCGACCGGGAACGGGCCGAGTGCTTCGAGGTCTTCGCCCCC
>JBHENM010000024.1:0-6755 GCA_046262035.1 Acidimicrobiales bacterium
CCCTGTTGCGCTCCACCGGCCTGCCGTGGGACCTGCGCAAGGACGACCCGTACCTCTATTACGACCAGGTTGACTTCGACGTCATCGTCGGCAGCTATGGCGACAGCTTCGACCGCTATGCCATCCGCCTCAACGAGATCCGTGAGTCGATGAAGATCGTCCGCCAGATCCTCGACAAGATGCCGTCCGGCGACTATCGGGTGCAGGACAAGAAGGTCACCCCGCCGCCGCGCCACCGCATCGACGAGTCGATGGAAGCCCTCATCCACCACTTCAAGATCTTCACCGAGGGCTTCAAGGTGCCCGAGGGTGAGGTCTACATCGCCATCGAGTCACCTCGCGGCGAGCTCGGCTGCTACCTCGTGTCGGACGGGTCGGCCAAGCCCTACCGCCTGCACATCCGGGGGCCGTCTTTCATCAACCTCCAGGCCCTCCCCCACATGATGCGGGGCGGCCTGATCGCCGACGCCGTAGCCGTCATCTCCACCATCGACCCCGTCATGGGTGAGGTCGACCGCTAGAGCGGCGGCATGGACGTCGTCCAGGTGACGGTCAGCGTGCCCTCCCGCGAGGTGGGCGCGGAGATCGCCCGCTCGGTGGTGGACCGGCGGCTGGCCGCCTGCGTGCAGGTGCTCGGGCCCATGACCAGCACCTACCGCTGGCAGGGCAAGGTCGAGACGGCCGAGGAGTGGATCGTTCTCCTGAAGACGACGGCGGATCGGGCCGGCGACCTCGTGGCCCACATCCGCGAGGTTCACCCCTACGACGTGCCCGAGGTCATCGTGACCGCTGTCGTAGCCGGGAACCCGGACTACCTGGCGTGGGTGGCGGCGGAGACGGCCCCATAGCCGCCCTACACCAGGGCGATCTCGTGGTGGACGGGCAGAGGGTCGAGCGAGCGAGCGATGCGACCCTCGGGAATGCCCAGGCAGAACCAGATGTCGGTGGGCTGGGCCAGCAGGCCGGAGAGCCCGGCGGTGAGCGGGTCCTCCAGGTCGAGGCCCACGTTCATGAACGAATAGCCCCGGCCGCGGCTGGCGTTGTAGCCCTCGACGACCAGCGCCCGGAGCACGCCGGGCTCGTCGGGAGGCACGCACACGTGGATGGCGTTGAGGTTGTGGAGGACGCCGCCCCGCCCCGGGAGACGGGTGGTGCGCAGGGCGGGGGCCACGGCGTTGAACGCCACCCGGGCCGCGCCCAGGGCGCGGGAGTAACTGGTGACCCGTAGCTGCTTGAACGACGACTGGTCCCATAGCCCGAGGAAGCCGGCCAGCCGGCCATCGGATCGACGGGCCAGCCAGTAGCAGGAGGGGTCGAGACCGGGGGCGTCGCTGATCCATTCGGCCAGGCCGGTGTCGTCGAAGGCGGTCCCGAACTGCCGGCCGGGCACCAACCGGCTCCAGAGGTCGGCCATCTCATCGATGTCGTCGATGTCGCCCCTCACCACCCGGACGTTGGCGTCCGCCGGCGGGCGCCGTTTCCAGAGCAGGCTGATGGTGTGGGTCCGGACCGTCGCCACCCGCTCTAGTTGGGGGAGTCCCCGGGGCCCTTTCATGCGCCGCTCCATGGCCCGATTGCCAGCGAGGACGGTGAGGAAGGTGGGGACGTCCTCACCTCCCACGGCGATGCACGCGACCCGCGCCCACTGGGACAGGGCGTCGGCTACGCCTCCTCCCCGATGGGCGGGGTGGACCTTGAGGTCGCTGACGTACATGGCCTGCGCCGGCTGGCGGTTGAGGTACACCGACCGTTCGGCGACGGAGATGCAGCCGACGGGCGAGCCGTCCGGACCGTCGACGACGGCCACGCTCCACTTCTCTCCTTCGAGGCGATTGAGGGCGAAGAAGTCGGGGGTGCGGTCGACGCAGAGCCCGATGTCGCCCTCCATCGGGCACGCCAGAGTCAGGGCCACCAGGGCGTCGTTGTCGGCGGCCGTGGCCTTCCGGGCGATCACCTCCGGGCCTGCCATCCGCTCAAACCCGGACCCGGCACACGGCGACCCGGCGTTGGACGGCGCTACGGTCCCGCCCGATCATCTCGTCCCCGAGCGGCCGGTCCTCGATCACGACCTGCCGCCAACGGTCCGGCACCTCCGTCCACCCCACGAAGTTGCGGAAGACCAACCGGGCGCGGGGCACTGCCGTCCGCACCACTTCGGCAAACAGCTCGTCCACCTGCTCGGGGGTGAACCACTCCAGGATGTTGGACAGGGCGAAGCCGTCGATGCTGCCGTCGGGAAGGGTCTTCAGGTAGTCCGTGTAGCCGCCGTCGACGGCCACCAACCCCGTGGGGTTTCGCGTAACCGCGGCGACACCCGCCGGGTCAAGGTAAGGAGGGAGCCCGCCGGGCACCCCGGCGGGATAGAAGCCGGTGAGCATCTGATGGACGAAGTAGTTGGTCCCGATCGGCACCTGGGTCAGGGAGTGCTCGGCCAAGGCCTGGAAGTGGCGGGCGAAGCTCGGGTTCTCCACGTGCTCGAAGAAGGCGGGGTGGTACGCCTTGCGGAACACGGCCCGGTTGAGCAGGAGGTCGAACAGGAGGCGCCAGCGCCAGGTGTCCCACTCCCGCCGGTAGAAGGCCTGCTGCTCCTCCAGGCTCCGGCAGGCGAGCAGCCGCCGAATGCGGGATGGGGGATGGATCCCGAGGCGCAGGACGTTCATGACCAGGCCGATGAACCGCTCGGTCACACCCGCGGTCAGGACGCCCCGTCCGATCGCCGGCCGGCGCCCGTCCCACCAAGTCCGAGCCGCGGGCGAGAGCCGCTCCCGGAGCCCGTCGTAGAGGGCCAGGCGGCGGCCCGGGGCCATCGGCGCGCCTCCCAGCAAGCCTACGAGCTCGCCAGTGTCGACGCCGGCCAGGGCCGCGGCCTTCAGCTCGACGAGGTGGTTCTGCACCGAGTTCAGGTCGACGGCGACTACCCGGCCTGCGCCCGCAGCCAGGAGGGAGAGGGCAGTGCAGCCTCCGGAGCTGACGACGACGAAGCTCGCCTGCTGGGCGGCATCCAGCTCTGCCCCGAGGGCCTCGATCTCCAGGAGGGGATCCTCCCGGACCTGGGCGAAGAACAGCTTGTCCTCCCCGGCCCCGGGCAGGCTGATTCGTTCGAGCACCCATCCCTTGTACCACCGAACGGCCGTACACTCGGTGTTGTGGGGTCACGGCGACTATGACGACCACCTCTCTGGAGCAGCTCGACCGATGGTTCCACCGGGGCGACGGAGGTCTGCAGGACCAGCTGGCCATCGTCACCCGGTCGGGCGACGGGTGGGAGGAGGTCACCTACCGGGACCTCGACCGATCGTCGGCGGACACGGCGGCGCGGCTGGCCGAAGCCGGGGTGCAGCCCGGTGACCGGGTGGGGCTGCTGGCGCCGTCCGGGGGCGAGTGGACATCCGCCTTCCTCGGCATCCTCCGGCGGGGTGCCGTCGTCGTGCCCTTCGATCTCAAGCTGACCCCGGACGAGCTGGGCCAGCTCTGCGCACGCTCCCGCCTCTCGGCGGCGGTGGTGTCCGTCGACCAGGCCGCCCGGTGGCCGGGAACGGGCCCGGTGCTCGACCCCGCCCGCCCGTCCCCAGGAGTGAGCCCTAATGGCTCCGGCGGTGCCGACTACGCCCATCCCCCCACCGACCCGGCCATGCTGGTCTGGACTTCGGGCACCGCGGGCGCGCCCAAGGGCGTCGTCCTCTCCCTGGCCAACCTGGGCTACGTGGTGGAGCGGGCCCGGATCGGCCAGGACGTCACCCGGGAGACGCGATGGCTGTCGGTCCTCCCCCCGAACCACCTGCTCGAGCTGTGCGTGGGCCTGCTTCCGGCACTGGAGGCGGGGTCCACCACGTTCGTCGCCCGAACGGTGGTGCCCGACGAGCTGGTCGCCCTCCTGGTCGAGACCGAGGCCGACACCATGGTCGTGGTGCCCATGATCCTGAGGTTGCTCAAGCGCTCCATCGAGATCCAGTCCCTCAAGCCGGGCGTCCGGCTCGGAGCCGTGGGCTGTGGGGGCGCTCCGATCGACCCCGATGTCGTCTCGTTCTTCGACCGGCTCGGCGTGGCCGTCTATCCGGGGTACGGCCTGACCGAAGCGGCGCCGACGGTGGCCATGAACACGCCCGAGCATCACCGGCTGGGGTCGGTTGGGCCGCCCTTGCCCGGGACCGAGGTGCGCATCAGCGCCGAGGGGGAGATCCTCGTGCGCTCGCCCGCGGTCATGCTCGGCTACTGGGAGGACGGCGCCGGCACCCAGGAGGCGGTCGATCCCGACGGCTGGCTCCACACCGGCGACCTCGGTCACCTCGACGCCGACAGCTACCTGTTCGTGACCGGGCGGGCCAAGAGCCTGATCGTGCTGGACAGCGGCAAGAAAGTGCAGCCCGAGGAGGTCGAGCTGGCTCTGGCTCGCAGCGAGCTGTTCGCCGAGTCCTGCGTCGTGGGGTGGTCGGGCGGCCATCAGATGACGGGGGAGCAGGTCTGCGCCGTGGTCGTTCCCAAGGCGAGGTTCTCCGCCGCCCATCCCGATCGGGCGGGGCTGGAGGAGGCTGCGGCCGGCGAGGTGCGTCGGGTCACATCGGGCCTGAGCGGGTTCAAGCGCCCGTCCGTAGTCCGTGTCCACGAGGGGGAGCTGCCCAAGACGGCGAAGCGGTCCGTGCGCCAGTCCGAGGTCTTGCGGCTCCTCGAGGAGCAGGAGGTCAGGGGATGAGTAGCACCGCTGCGGTGGACGCCTACCTCGACCACTTCACCTTCGCCCTCGGGAGCGCAAAGTACGGCGTCGAGGAGAGCGCCGCCGCCGGGCGGATCATCAACCCGGCCGCTGCCTTCCTCCAGTCCGGCTTCCGCTTCCACCATGTCTGCGGTGAGGGGGAGACGGTCCTCGACCTGGCGCGAGCTGCGGTCACTCCGCTGGGCGAACGGCTCTCCGGTGTGGACGCCATCGTCTACGCGACCTGCATCCCGGCCAATGCCAATCTCGGCCATCCCGACCGCTTCGCCGAAACCAACGACGTCAAGCATCTCATGGACTTCCCCGCCAGCCGGCTGCAGGCCGACCTCGGCCTGGACGACGCCTTCGTCGTCGGCATCGGCCAGCAGGCCTGCACGAGCATGCTGGGCTCGGTGCGGGTAGCCCACGGCCTTCTCGCCACCGACTCAGCCCTCCGCCAGGTCTTGTGCGTCAGCGCTGACCGCTTTCCGCCGGGGGCCACTTACGAGCAGGCCTACAGCCTGATCTCCGACGGGGGGGCGGCCTGTGTGGTGTCTCGCGATCCCGCCGCCTACCGGCTCCTGGCCGCCCACCAGATCACCAACGGAGCCATGGTCTCGGCCGACGACGACGAGACCGTCGGCTCCTACTTCGCCTACACCCACCGCCTCGTCACCGAGCTGCTGGCCAAAGCGGGCTTGACCGTGACCGATATCGACTGGGTCGTCCCCCAGAACACGGACGGCAAGGCGTGGCGGATCCTGTCCCGCCTCCTGGGGATCGACTTCGACCGGGTGAGCTGCGCTTCCATGCCCGATGTGGCCCATGTGATCAGCGGCGACAACATCATCAACCTGGCCTACCTCGACCAGCGCGGGGTGGTGAAACCCGGCCAGCGGCTCCTGCTCACCATGGCCGGATACGGGATGAACTGGCAGGGCGTCGTCCTGGAGAAGGCCTGACGTGAAGCGCATGGCCGAAACCGTGAGGAAGCTCAGCGCCTCCTCCCGGCGGACGTACCAGAACCCCTACGACGCCATCACCTGGCCGGACCCGCTCGAACGCCCTCAGTGGTTCACCAGCCCCGAGCTGATCTCGCTCTACGGCACCCCGGTCTGGGAAGAGCTGTCCGAGGAGGGGAGGAAGGAGCTCAGCTTCTGGGAAGCGGTGAACTTCTTCAGCCTGAACATCCACGGCGAGAAGGCTCTCATCGAGGGTCTGGCCCACCGGCTCTACCAGCCCGGGCTCGACGAGGTGGCCGAGTACCTCCACCACTTCCTGGACGAGGAGAACAAGCACAGCGTCTGGTTCGGGACGTTCTGCACCCGGTACGCGGGCAAGGTCTACCCCGACCGCAAGATCTCGTTTCCGAGGAACTACGCCGACGGTGAGGAGGACTTCCTGTTCTTCGCCAAGGTGTCGATCTTCGAGGAGATCGTCGATCGCTACAACCTGCCCATGGGCCGCGACGATCGGTTGGCGTCTGTCGCTCGCCAGATCAACGCCAACCACCACGCCGAGGAGACCCGGCACCTGGTCTTCGGGCGGCGTGTCGTCGAGGAGCTGTGGCGGGATGGTGCCGATCGGTGGTCGCCTGCGGTGGTGGACGGGATCCGGGCCTACCTGCGGGGCTACGTCGAAGCGACGTGGCGGGAGTACTACAACCCCGATGTCTACCGAGACGCAGGCTTCGCCGATCCATGGGCCGTGGCCCAAGAGGCATGGGACCAACCGGTCACCCGAGCGCACCGCCGGAAGATCACCCACCGGTGCCTGCGGCCGTTGGTGGAGGCGGGCGTGCTGGACGACGAACCGGCCGTGACCGAGTGACCGAGGCCGAGGCCCGGGCCGCCTTGCGGAACTGGGTCGCTGCGCGCAACCCCGATGTCGACCCGGCCGAGCTGACCGACGACACGCCCCTGATCGAGCGGCGCTACCTGACGTCGCTCCAGGTGGCCGACCTCATGGTTTTCATCGAGTCGCTGCGCCAAGCCCCCCTCGACCCGACGGCCCTCCGTCCCGGCGTGTTCCGGTCCATCGACGCCATCCACGGCGCCTTCTTCCC
>JBHENM010000025.1:0-4892 GCA_046262035.1 Acidimicrobiales bacterium
GCGTTCCCGCTGGCTTCCGGTGGAACACGCATGAACGTGATGACCTGTGAGCCCTCATCCCAAAATCCGGTAATGGGCTGGCCGAACACGGACCCGCCGAGATCCCCGCCCGGGCCGATAGAGTCGATTTCCAGGGTCCCATCGAAGCCATTCGCCACGAGGTTCCAGGTTCCGGTCGGTAAGGCCATGACATCTCCCGTCTCTTCAAAGAGCGGTGGAGGACACGCGAGCCCGGACTACGTTGCCGTTGGCCAAGTCAGGTCCGCTCGCCCTTTCGGACCGAATGCGACTCTCGCACACACCTCACCAGTTGTAAAGAGGCGCGATCCGCTGTCCGAGGACGACGGGGACGGGCCCGCGGATCTCTTCCTTCAGCTGCGCCTCGAACGGGCCGATCAAGAGGACGTGGGCACTGCTCGACGCGTGGCGACTTCGTTCCTCCTGGTCCTGGTGGCGGGAACCACCGCTCCCCTCGGGTCCGGTCCCGCTGCCGCAGTGGCTGCGGCCGGCGTGGTGTCGGGCGACACCACCGTCACCTTGAACGCCGTCGACCGAGGTTGGTTCGGCGAGCACGGCCTCCACCCCGACAACCCCAACTACGCCGTCGGGTCGAGCCAGCTGGCACAGGGCCGGATGCGCAACTTCTTCGTGTTCGACCTGTCGAGCGTGTCCGGCAGCGTGGTCGCGGCCAACGTCTCCGCCGCCAATCCCTCTGCCGACCCCGGCGGCGACACGTACACCCTCCGCGAGGTGACGACGTCCACCGCCGTCCTCAGCGCCGAGGCAACCACCGCCACGGCCGTCTACGACGACCTCGGGAACGGGCCGGTCTACGGGTCAGTGGGCCTCGGGGACGCCACCCTGTCGCCCGTCGTGGTGCCTCTGAACGACATCGGCGTGCGCGCCGTACAGTCCGCCGTCGGCGACACCCTCGCCTTCGGCGGCGACTACGCGCCCTCGGCGGCAGGGTCGGCGGTGATCTTCGCCGACACCGACGGCCTCCCGGCGAGCGCCGTGCAGCTGGTCCTCACCGTCCGGTCGGGCCCGGTGACCCTCAAGAGCCCGTACTCGGTGTGGACGCGGCCCGATGCCACCCACCTCGACGGTTTCGCCACCTGGATGGCCCCGGTCAACGACCCGGCTCCCGCTGCCGGCCAGGAGCCGGCCGACTACCTGTACGCGTCGATGTTCTCGTTCACCGACAGCACCGCCGTCGGATTCGTCGGGCTCGTGACGGGACCGGGCGGCAAGTACGCGGTGGCCAGCATCGTCGGCCCCGACGGCGAGCCCCGCAACGCAGTGGTGCCCTTCGCGTGGTCGCCAGGGCGGTTGTACCTCCCGTTCATCTACCAGGTGAGCCCGGGCTCCTGGGGCGCCTGGGTGTACGACGACCAGGCGGGCACCTGGGTGACCATCGGCGGGTTCTCGCTGCCGCAGGCCTGGGGGAAGCTGGCGCCGGTGACAGTGACCGCGGCCGGGTGGGTAGGGGCCGCCACGCCCTCGTGCGCCGCCTACCCCCACGCCGACGTGTTCATACAGGCGCCCATCGGATTCGCGGGGTCGTCGGCCGTCCAGGCCACGTTGACCTCGGCAGGCACGACGGCGGGTGACTGTCCGCCGCTACCGCCCGTCGATGAGTACCCGTGGGCCTTCTACCGGCTGGGAGACCTCGTACCCTTCGGCTAGTGCGAGGCGAGCGGGCCCACCCCGGTCGATCTGGCGGGCGCTGGCCAGAAACCTTCTGAGCCCGAGGTCGGACTCGAACCGACGACCTGCTCATTACGAGTGAGACCGGCCCGAGCGCTGTGCTGACCTGCGACGATGCTGCTCAGCCCGCTCCGGAGCCGCGCAAGTTATCCGCTGTCAGCCGACCCACCCAGGACCTCAACGAGTTCAGCAATCACCCTCGTATCGGCCGCGTCGGTCGCGGGGATGGCGATCGGTTCGTAGGAAGGATTCAGCGGTTCGAGCCAGACCGCCGTGTGGGCCCACGACTCGTCGTCAGCGGCCGCCTTCTCGCTGCGGTAGCGCTTGACGGTGTAGCTGCCGGCGGTCTCGGGGTCGGCGATGTCCCGGTGCTCGACGAGCAGAACCTTTCCCTGGCGCGTTCCTTCCACAGGCCAGCGGAACAGGCACCAAGCCCCGTTGGGGATGCGTGGCTCCATCGAGTGGCCGACGACGCGGGCCACGAACAGGCCGTCGGGCCGGCGGATGCCTGGTAGTTCGGCCCATCCGTCCGGCTCGACAGCCGTGCCGCCGCCGAACGACCCTGCCGCGGCCTGAAGGGAGACGATCGGCACCCACGTACCGTCTCGCTCGCCGGCTGGGAGGGCGTCGACCCGCCGGAAAGGCAAGACCTCCGCCGTGGACATGGGTTCCGGGCCCGGCGCAGTCTCGATGTCCGCAAACAGCTCTGCCTGCTCCAGAATCAACTCGATGGCCCGCTCCTCCTTGTCGGGCGGGTAGTCGTAGCGAGCGAGCAGCCGGCGGACCTTGGCCCGCATTGCCGCCCGGACCGACTCCTTCAGGTTCCAGTCGATCGTCGCCGAGGCTCGCACCGCACCCACCAACTCGCGAGCGATCGCCTTCAGCGTCTCGTCGCCCATTTCGAGGATCGCCGAGTCGTTCTGGCACACTGCGTCGTAGAAGGCCAGCTCGGCGTCGCGGAGGCCCAGCTCGGCGCCACGGCCCGCTTGGTCCCGCACCTGCTTGGCCAGCTTGACCAGCTCAGCGATGATCTCTGCGGTCGTCAAAGCCCGGTTGGTGTATCGGTTGATGGCATCGTCGAGCAGTGTCGAAAAGAGACGGCTTTGGACGACGTTCGTGCGCCTCAAGGTGCGGATGCGGTCGTCGAGCAGCCGGCGCAGCACGGCCATCTGAAGGTTCGGCCGGTCGCTGTGCGCCAAGCCCTCCAGGAAGTCGTCGGAGAGGATCGAGAGATCCGGACGTTCCATGCCCGCGGCGGCGTAGACGTCGATGAGCTCGTCGGCCGCGACCGCTTCCGAGACCAGCTGTCCGATGGCCGTGTCCATCTCCGCGGAGCCGCCGGCTCCTCCCCGTCCGGGCTCTCCCTCGGCGTCGAGCTTGAGGATTGCCGAACGAATGTCCGCAAAGAACCGAACGTCGTCGCGGATGGCCAACGCCTCGTCACGCGCCCCGGCGAGGGCGAATGCCTTTAGCAGCGCGAGGACCTGGTCCACGAAACGGGTCTTGCGGTCGGGGTCGGCGAGGACGAAGTCCATCGTGCCGGCCAGCTCCGCCATCCGATCGGCGGCGCCGAGGTGGGGGTCCGAGCTCCAGTCGTGGCTGTGCAATATCCCGCAGCAGATGTCGTGCTTCTCGATGAGCACCTCGATGACCTGCTCGATCGGCACGCCCGCCTGCTCCTGATCGGCCGGCGAGTAGTCGGCCAAGGCCTCCCGCAGCTTATGGGCGACCCCGATGTAGTCGACGATGAGCCCGCCCGGCTTGTCCCGAAACGTTCGGTTGACCCGGGCGATCGCCTGCATGAGCCCCGCGCCCTGCATGGGCTTGTCGACGTAGATCGTGTGCAGGGCGGGCGAGTCGAATCCGGTGAGCCACATGTCCCGCACGATCACGACCTGCAACGGGTCCGCCGGGTCCTTGGCGCGGGCTTTGATGGCCCGGAGCGTCTGTTTGTTGTACAAGTGGGGCTGGAAGGCAGAAGGGTCGGCGGCCGAGCCGGTCATCACCACCTTGATCGCCCCTCCGGCCGGATCGGCGTCGTGCCACTCGGGGCGGAGGGCGACGATGCGCTCATAGAGCTCGACGCAGATGCGCCGGCTCATGCCGACGACCATCGCCTTCCCGACCAGCGCCGTCCGGCGGTGCTCCCAGTGGTCGACAACATCGGCTGCGATCCGATCGAGCCGCTCACTCGCCCCGACGATCGCTTCGACCCGTGCCCAACGCGACTTCGACCGCTCCGCCTCGTCCGCCTCCTGGCCCTCGGTGACTGACGCAACGGCGGCGTCGATCTCATCGCGCGCGCCCTCAGGCAGGCTGACTGGAGCGAGACGGGACTCGTAGTAGATGCGGACGGTTGCGCCGTCCTCCACTGCGCGGGTGAGGTCATAGACATCGATGTAGTCGCCGAACACCTGCCTGGTGGAACGGTCCCCCGTCTCGATGGGCGTGCCCGTGAACCCGAGGTATGTCGCACTGGGCAGGGCGTCGCGGAGATGACGGGCCAAACCGTCGCGCAAGTCGTACTGACTCCGGTGCGCCTCGTCGGCGACGACCACGATGTTGCGACGGGACGAGAGCAGGGGATGGACCCCGCCCTTCTCATCGGGCATGAACTTCTGGAGCGTCGTGAAGACGATGCCACCCGAGGTCCGGTCCAGTAGCCGGCGGAGCTCGGCCCGGCTGGCAGCCTGCACGGGGTGTTCTGGAAGGATGTGAGCGGGGGCGAAGACTTCGGTAAACAGCTGGTCGTCGAGGTCGTTACGGTCGGTGATGAACACCAGTGTGGGATTGCCCATCGCCGGTGATCGGGCGATCTTGGCGGCGTACAGCAGCATCTCGATCGACTTTCCAGAGCCCTGGGTGTGCCACACGACACCACCCCGGCGATCTCCCTCCGGCCCCGCCGCTTCGATCGTCGACGCCACGGCGGCGTTGACCGCCCAGAACTGGTGGTACTTGGCGACCCGCTTCACCAACGCGCCCGGCTCGTCGGAGAACACCAGGAAGTTGCGCACCAGGTCCAGGAATCGTGTCGGCTCGAACACGCCCCGGACGAGCACTTCGAGCTGAGGCCGGTCGGTGACGATCACGCGGCCGTCGATCGTCTTCCACGGGGCGAAATGCTCGAAGCCGGCGCTGAAGGCGCCCATCACGGCCTGGAGCCCGTCGGCCGCGACGCACAC
>JBHENM010000026.1:0-1170 GCA_046262035.1 Acidimicrobiales bacterium
AACAGCTCACCCCGAGCCCTCGAGCGGGTGCAGAAGCTGGCCGGGCGTCCGCTGACCGCGTACGAGGTCGACATCCGCGACCGCGACGCCCTCGGTGAAGTGTTCACCGCCCACCCCGTCGAGGCCGTGATCCACTTCGCGGCCAAGAAGGCGGTCGGGGAGTCGATGCAGATCCCGCTGGCCTACTACGACATCAACGTCGGCGGCACCGCGACGCTGCTACGGGTCATGGAGGCCCACGGCGTGCAGCAGATGGTGTTCTCCTCCTCCTGTTCGATCTACGGCAACGCCGTGCGGCTGCCCCTCGACGAGGACTCGCCGGCGGGCCCGGCCAATCCCTACGCTCGGTCGAAGTGGATCTGTGAGCAGATGATGGCCGACGCCTGCGTCAGCCACCCGGAGCTCAGCGTGATCGCCCTGCGGTACTTCAACCCGGTCGGCGCCGACCCCAGCGGTGAGCTGGGGGAGGACCCGAACGGCGTGCCCAACAACCTCATGCCGTACATGGCGCAGGTCGCCGTCGGTCGGCTCGACGAGGTGACCGTGTTCGGCGCGGACTACCCGACGCCCGACGGGACGTGCGTCCGCGACTACATCCACGTGGTCGACCTTGCCGACGGCCACCGCCTCGCCGTCGAGCACCTGGCCGACGAGACCGGCCTGCGCGTCCTGAACCTCGGCGCGGGCGTCGGCGTGTCGGTCCTCGAGCTCGTCGCGGCCTTCGGCGAGGCGTGCGGCACTCGGCTGCCCCACCGCATCTCGGCGCGCCGCCCCGGCGACGTCCCCGAACTCGTCGCCGACCCCGGCCGCGTGGAGCGGGCCTGGGGCTGGCGCACCACCCGCGACATCACCGAGATGTGCGCCGACGCGTGGCGCTTCCAACAGCTCAACCCAGCCGGCTACGGCCGCTGATGACCACCACACTGAGGAGATCCTGATGCGCATCACCGTCATCGGCACCGGCTACCTGGGCGCCGTCCACGCCGCCTGCATGGCCGAGTCCGGCCACGAGGTCCTCGGCGTCGACATCGACCCCGCCAAGCTCGCCGCCCTCTCCGAGGGCCGCCCTCCCTTCTTCGAGCCGGGCCTTCCCGAGCTCCTGCGGCGCACCGTGGACACCGGTACGCTGCGGTTCACCGACTCGCTGCAGGAGGCGGGCGAGTTCGGCGA
>JBHENM010000027.1:0-20416 GCA_046262035.1 Acidimicrobiales bacterium
CGTCCCGGCACGGCCAAGCCGTTCATGCTCACCCCCCTGGTGATCGCCATGCCCCGTCCCATGGCCGAGGCCCTCGGCTGGCCGGGGACGCCCATCGGCTACGGCGACATCCTCCAGCTGGCTCAGGATCCGGCCGGCTGGGGAGGCAAGGGGCACCCCGAGTGGGGGCCGTTCCGCCTCGGCAAGACCAACCCCAACTACTCGACCAGCGCCCTCTCGGCCACCATCTCCCAGTACTACGCAGCCACGGGCAAGACGGGGAACCTGACGGCGGAGGACCTGGCCCGGCCCGAAGTAGACGCCTACGCCCGAGGCGTCGAGTCGGCCGTCGTCCACTACGGCGACATCACCCTGACGTTCCTCAACAACTGGTTCCGGAACGACACCCGGGGAACTGCCCTCACCTACACCTCGGCGGTGGCGGTCGAGGAGAAGTCGGTCATCGACTACAACCGGGGCAATCCCGACGGCATCCTCGACCCCGGCGAGCAGCCCCGTCCCCCACGCGTCCCCCTGGTCGCCATCTACCCCAAGGAGGGGACGCTCTTCTCCGACAACCCTTTCATCGTCCTCGACGCCCCGTGGGTGTCCGAGGCCGAGAAGGGCGGCGCCCGGCGGTTCGAGGCCTACGTGCAGCGGCCGGAGAACCAGCGGAGGGTACTCGAGTTCGGCTTCCGTCCCGGCAACCCCCAGGTCGCCACAGGGGAGCCCATCGACGCCCGCAACGGCGTCGACGCCAACCAGCCCCAGAACGTGCTGGCCGTGCCCGAACCCTCCGTTCTCGTCCGGATCCTGGAGTTGTGGGCCGAGCAGCGGAAGAGCGCCAAGGTCATGCTCGTGATGGACGTCTCGGGGTCGATGGGCGAGGAGGGTGACAACCGGGGCAACACCAAGCTCGACCTGGCCAAGCAGGCGGCGGTGTCGGCCCTGGCCCAGTTCAAGGCCGACGACGACGTGGCTCTCCGCATCTTCTCGACCGAGCTCAGCCGTACTGAGCCGATGGATTACATCGACCTGGTGTCCTTCGGTCCCGCGGGTACCCAGCGCGAGTTGATCGCCCAGAAGATCCGCGCCCTCATCCCGACCCGCGGCACGCCGCTCTACACCGTCGCCCGAGACTCCTACGTGGTCCTCCGTGACAGCTACGACGAGAGCAAGATCAACGCCGTCGTCCTGCTGACCGACGGAAAGAACGAGGACCCGCGGAACACCGACATCGAGCCCCTCCTGTCCCTGCTCCGGGCCGGCAGCGAAGGGCAGGCCACCCGGCCCGTACGGATCTTCCCCATCGCCTACGGGATGGACGCCGATCTGGCGGTCCTCCGTCGCATGGCCGAGGCCACCAACGCCCGGGCGTACGACGCCAGCGACCCGACGACCATCGACAGGGTGTTCACCGAAGTCATCAGCAACTTCTGATGGGCCCGAGCGGCCCCCTGAGCGGGGGACTCGGCGCCCGCCGGCTCCCGGCGGCCTGATGCTCGAGCGGCTCCCCGAGGGGGTCCGGACCCCGGCCATGGCCCGGGCCATCATGTCGCCCGGAGGGATCCTGCTGGCGGGGGCGGGCGCATCGGCGGCCATCCTCGCCGGCGCCGCCCTCCCTGCCGCGGCCGTGGTGGGAGCCCTGTGCTGGGCCGGGAAGATCACGGTTGCCGTCGCCCGTCGGCCACGCCCCGAACGCATCGAGCCCTTCGCCCTCCAGGACCCGTGGCGCACGCTCGTCAAGAAAGCCCAGAGCACGGGCCGGCGCTTCGAGGACGCCGTGGCCCAGACCGAGCCCGGTCCCCTTCGGGAGCGGCTGGCCGAGGTGGGAGACAGGGTGGACACCGCCATCCGGGAGGCGTGGGCCATCGCCAAGCGGGGCCACGCCCTCGACCGGGCGGTGAGCAACCTGGGAATCGCCGACATCCGCACTCAGCTGGCGCAAGCCGAGCGCGGGTTGCGACGGATAGGAGGAGCGAGCGGCTCCGGGGGCGAGGGGGACGCCATCGCCCGATCGCTGCGGAACCAGTTGGAGTCGGCCGAGCGGCTGGCCCAGGTGGCTGACGACGCCCGGGACCGCCTCCGCCGACTCAACGCCCAGCTCGACGAATCGGTGGCCCGGGCCGTGGAGCTCTCGTTGTCGGCGGCAGACGTAGCCGCCCTGCAACCCCTCGGCTCCGATGTGGAGGGCCTCGTGGGCGAGCTGGAGAGCCTGCGCCAGGCCCTGGAGGAAACCGAGGGAGGCCGCCCCGCCGCCGGTTGGTGACGTCGCTTATGTGGCCTCTGCGTCGAAACCGCTGACCAGCTCCCGGAGGGCCGCCATCTCCGCCGCCAACGCCGCCCGCCCTCGGCGGGTGGCGCACACCCAGGTACGGGGCTTGTTGGCCTCGAAGACCTTGTTCACCTCCACGTAGCCGGCCTCGGCCAGCACGCCCAGGTGGCGGGACAGGTTGCCGTCGGTCAGACCGAGGGACCGGCGGAGGTACGTGAAATCGGCCCTGTCGGCCTGCTGTAGCACGGCCAGGATCCCGAGGCGGACCCGCTGGTGCACGACGTCGTCCAGCCGTTGGGCCGGATGCTCTCCCGTCGACGTCACCGCTCGCTGGGGGCGCGGCGGAGCTCGGAGTGCGCCGCTTGGCGACGGAAGACGAGGCCGGTGGCCAGGAAGATGGCACCCGAGATCACCGCGGTCACGACTCCTGGGCGCTCCACGCCGGTGGCGAGGGCAATCGCGGGAACGGCGGCGAGGACGAGGGCCACTGCGGCGAGGGCAACGCTGCGGTCCAACCGGGCGAACACGAGATAGGCGGCGGCGACGGCGAAGCACGAGACGACCTCTCGGAGGTCGCCGCGGGTGAGGGCGGGCAACACGAACGCGGCCACCAGAAGGGCAGCGGCGGTGATCACATACGGCACGGCTGACCGGGCCACGCCGAGACGCTGTTCCCGGGAGTGGTAGTACCACCCGACGGCCGCTCCACCCGCCGGGCCGGCGAAGGCCCAAAACAGCCCGACCGCCCCTCCCGAGCCGGTGAGACCGAAGGGGGCGCTGGCCAGGGTGAGGGCCCCGAAGACCACGAGCGGGAACCAGAACGCCTGCAGCTCCCCCCGGGTCTGGTCCTGGACGCTCTCGAGGTGGCGGAGGGTGTCAGCCGCCTCTTGCTTGTTCATCGGTGAAGTCATCATGAAAGTACTTTGCGCTGCAAAGTACTTCCTGTCAAGGGTATTCTTCAGGTCTGGCTCCGGGACGGTCGGTTCGAAGTTCGGCGGTGAGGGCGTCCACCACGTCGGTCAGTGTGCCGCCGCCGGCCACCAGCTCCCGCTGGCGGGCGTAGCTCGGCCCGTGCTCGAGGATCTCGAGGAGGACGTGCAACTCGTCGGTGCAACCCAGCCGTCCCGCCACCGGCGTCAGCTCGTCGACCAGCTCCTCGACCGATTGGCGGAGAGGCACCTGGCTCCCGTGCTCATCGGTGATCAAGCTGGCGTCCAAGCCGTGGCGAGCGGCCCTCCACTTGTTCTGGCGGACGGTCCAGTCGCGGGGGACGGGGAGGGTGTAGCCCCGGTCGAGCAGGGTGTCGAGCCACTCCACCGTGCACTGGGCCATGGCCGCCAGGGCGCTGACCTCCCGCAGGGTGGGCATGCCGTCGCAGATGCGGAGCTCGACCGTGCCGAAGTCGGGGTGAGGGCGAATGTCCCACCACACCTCCCGGATGCTGGAGATGGCGCCTGCCGCCAGCAGCGTGCTCATGAACTGCTCGAACTCCTCCCAGCCCGACAGGACGTAGGGCAGCCCGGCCGTGGGCAGGTTCTCGAACACCGGGCTCCGGCTCGAGGCCAGGCCCGTGTCCCTGCCCGCCCAGAAGGGGCTCGACGCGGACAGGGCGAGGAAGTGGGGGATGTAGCCGCGGAGGGTGTTGGCGATGGCGATGGCCTTCTCCGCCGAGCGGACGCCGACGTGGAAGTGGATGCCGAAGATCTGGAGACGCCGGGCCATCCACTGCATCTCCTGGACCAGGGCCGCGTAGCGCGGGTTGGGGCTGATCGTCTGGTCGTGCCAGTCGGAGAAGGGGTGGGATCCCGCGCACATGAGGTCCAGCCCCCGCTCGTCGGCGGCCACGGCCACCTCCTTCAGGGTGCGTTGGAGGTCGTCCTTGGCCTCTCCCACCGTCTGGCAGATGCCGGTGATGATCTCGACCGTGCACTCCAGCAGCTCGTGCTTGGCCTTTGGGTGCTCCCCGCGGGGATGGCTCTGCCCCAGCTCGGCCAGGATGGGCGACGCCGCGCTGGCCAGCTGCCGCGTGGCCCGGTCGACGATCTGGAGCTCCACTTCCACGCCCAGGCTGGACCGTTCCGACGCCTTGAACTCGATCCCCACACCTGGTCGTGTTCCCTCACCCGTCGTGGCCGAACCGCGCCGGGCCGCTCTCGCCCTAGAGTGCGCGCATGTTCAAACTCTTCAAACGGGCGTGGCAGTACCTCACCGCGGCCCTGACCGGCCGGTTCAACGAGGTTGCCGACCCGAAGGTGCAGCTCGAGCAGGCCATCATCGAAGCCCAGCAACAGCACCGCCAGCTGGTGGAGCAGGCGGCCAACGTCATCGCCAACCAGAAGCAGACGGAGATGCGCCTCAACCGGGCCATGGAGGAGCTGGAGAAGCTCAACGGCCTGGCCCGTCAGGCGGTGACCATGGCCGACAGCGCCACCAAGAAGGGCGACATGGCCAAGGCGACCGAGTACACCCAGTCGGCCGAGACCTTCGCCAACCGCCTCATCGCCACCGAGAAGGAGGTCGAGTCGCTCAAGCAGTTCCACCTACAGGCGGCCCAGGCCGCCGACCAGGCCAAGACCGCAGTCCAGCGGAACTCGACCACCCTCCAGCGCAAGCTGTCCGAGCGCCAGAAGCTCCTGAGCCAGCTCGACCAGGCCAAGATGCAGGAGCAGGTCAACCGGGCCATGACCGCCCTCAACGAGACCGTGGGCCAGGACGTCCCCACCCTCAACGAGGTGCGGGAAAAGATCGAGGCCCGCTACGCCAAGGCGCTGGGCACCTCCGAGCTGGCCGGTCAGTCGGTCGAGCAGCGGATGCTCGAGGTCGAGCAGGCCCAGATGAACACCGAGGCCCAGACCCGCCTCGACGCCATCCGCGAACAGCTCGGAATCGCGCCCGCGAGCGCCGAGGCGGCACCGGCCGTCGAGCCCGGTGCCGGTGGGAGCGAGCCCTCGGCCGGCACCTAGCCCGCTCGGGCCCTAGGAGGGGAGCGTGACCAGGTAGTCCCGGTGGACCACCTCGTGGGGCATCCCCTCGGGGAGGTCCTGGGTGCGCCGTCCGGCGGCCAGCCGCAGGTCGTGTGATCCCACCCGTACCAGGCCCTTGGCGAACACTTCCTTGCCGTCGCTGATCTCCACCGCGGCATCCGGCCCGAAACTGCCCTGCACCTCCACGATGCCTGCCGGCAGCAGCGACGTGTGCCGCTCGACGAGGGCGCGCCGCGCCCCCGCGTCGACCAGGATCGTGCCCGAGGCCCTCACCGCGAAAGCGATCCACAGCTTGCGGGCGGAGAGGCGCCGGTCCTTGGGCCGCACGACCGTCCCCACCCCCGGATCGCCCGCCACCGCCCCGGCCAGCACCGCGGGGCGGCCGGCGTGGGCGATGACCACCCGGACACCCGACCATGCCGCGATCTTGGCCGCCGCCAGCTTGGTGGCCATCCCGCCGCTTCCCCGATCGCTGCCCGACCCACCGGCCAGAACCTCCAGCTCGTGGTCGATCTCCACGATCTCCTCGATCAGGGAGCCAGACCCGTCCAGGCGGGGGTCGGTCGAGAGCAGGCCGGGCGTGTCCGTGAGGAGAACGAGCACGTCGGCTGCCACCAGGTTGGCGACCAGGGCGGCCAGCCTGTCGTTGTCGCCGAATCGGACCTCCTCGTCGGCCACGGCGTCGTTCTCGTTGATGACAGGCACCACACCGAAGTCGAAGAGCCGGCCGAGGGTGCCCCGGGCGAGCAGGTACTGGCGGCGGTCCAGGAAGTCCATCGGCGCCAGGAGGACCTGACCGCCCACCAATCCGTGCCGGGCCAGGATGTCGTCGTAGACCCGCATGAGGCGGCTCTGGCCGACGGTGGACACGGCCTGCAGGGTGGCGACGTCCGCCGGCCGGGCTCCGGACAGGCCCAGGGCCGGCAGCCCGGCGGCGATGGCACCGGAGGTGACGACCGCCACCCGGTGCCCCTGTCCCCGAAGGGCGGCGACCTCGGCGCACAGCTTGTCGATGGCGCCGGTGGCAATCTCACCGTGGTCGTCGGTGATGGACGAGCTTCCGACCTTGACGACGACGATCAGCGCCGGTCTCCGCTCTTCGCGGCCAGCGAGTCCTCGCTGTACTCGAAGGCGAAGGGACCGATGCGCACCACGTCGCCCTCCCGGGCCCCGGCCCGCACCAGGGCGCGGTCCACGCCCAGGCGCTTCAGCCGGTCCTGGACGTAGGCCAGGGCCTGGGCGTCGGTCAGGTCGCTCACGGCCACCGCCCGCTCGGCTTCGCGGCCACGCACCACGAGAGCGCCCGAGTCATCCCGCTCCACCAGCACGCCCTCGGGCGCGGGCCGGTGCACGACGAACGGTCCTGCCGGGGGCTCGGCGCTCCGGGCCTCCCCTACCAGGGCCGACACCTGGTGGAGGAGGTCGGGTACCCCCTCGCCGGTCACGGACGAGATGCGGGGCCCGTCCCAGGGAGCCTGGGCGACGTCGGCCTTGGTGCCGATCACCAGCCGGGGGCGCTCGAGGAGCTCGGGCTCGTACCGGCCGAGCTCGTTGAGCAGCACGCGCTCCTGCTCCTCGGGGGGACGGCCTTCGTCCGATGCCAGGTCGAGGAGCACGAGCAAGGCCCGTACCCTCTCCACGTGGCGGAGGAACCGGTGCCCGAGGCCGCGCCCTTCGCTGGCCCCCTCCACCAGCCCGGGGATGTCAGCCACCACGAACTCCCGGCCGTCGACCCGGACCACACCCAGGTGGGGCCGCAGGGTGGTGAAGGGGTAGTTCGCCACCTTGGGCCTGGCCGCCGAGATACGCGATATCAGGGTGCTCTTGCCGGCGTTGGGGAAGCCGACGAGGGCCACGTCGGCCATCAGCTTCAGCTCGAGCCGCAGCCACCACTCCTGTCCCAGCTCACCCTGCTCGGCGAACGTGGGGGCCCGCCGCCGGTTGGAGAGGAACCGGGCGTTCCCCCTGCCTCCTCGGCCTCCTTCGGCCGCCAGCCAGGCGTCTCCCTCACGGAGGAGGTCGGCCAGGACGTTGCCGTCACGATCGAGGACGACCGTGCCCTCGGGCACGCTCACCCGCAGGTCGGGGCCACCCGAGCCGTGGCGGGCCTTGCCCATGCCGTGGGTCCCGCTGGTCGCCCGGCGGTGGGGATGGTCCTGCAAGGCCAGGAGCGAGGCGATGTTCCGGTCGGCCACCAGCAGTACGTCGCCGCCCTTGCCCCCGTCCCCCCCGTCGGGCCCGCCTTTGCGCACGTGGGCCTCACGACGAAACGACACCGCTCCCGCGCCGCCGTCTCCACCCTTGACGCAAACCTGGGCCTCATCGACGAACTCGGACACCTCAGGAGGATAGGGCGCTTTGGCCGGCGCGCCCGCCCGAGTTGCGCCCCCTCTATTGGGGAGATTCGGGAGGAAGAACGTCGACCAGCCGCCTGCCGCGACGGCGGCCGAACCTCACCGTGCCCTCGGCCAGAGCGAAGAGGGTGTCGTCGCCACCGCGTCCGACCTGCTCACCGGGGTGGAAGTGGGTGCCGCGCTGGCGGACGATGATCGCCCCGGCGGTAACCCTTCCTCCGTCGTAGACCTTGACGCCCAGCCGCTGCGCGGCCGAGTCGCGGCCGTTACGAGTTGAACCGCCACCTTTGGTCTTCGACATGTGTCAGCCTCCGGAGCCGGCGCTGATGCCGGTGATCTCGATCGTCGTGTAGTGCTGACGGTGGCCCCAACGCTTGCCGGAGTTCGTCTTGTTCTTGTAGGTGAAGCCGCGGATCTTGGGACCCTTGGTCTCCCCGATCACGCGGGCCGTCACCTCGGCGCCGGACAGGTCGGCGGCCCCGGCCACAACCCGCTCGCCGTCCACCAGGAGCACGGGCACGAAGGCCACGTCTCCGCCCTCGGTGCCGGGCTTGAGCAACTCGACGTCGAGCCGCTCGCCCTGGGCCACGCGGTATTGCTTGCCACCGGTTTTGATAACTGCGTACATGGACCGACCAGCCTACAGGAGGGTTTCGTCCAGCAGGAACCCGCGCCCGGCGCAGGTCGGGCAGGTGGCCGAGAAGGACTCCACCAGTCCTTCCGAAACCCGCTTGCGGGTCATCTCCACCAGGCCCAGCTCGGACATCTCGAACACCTGGGTCCGGGTCTTGTCCCGGGCCAGCGCCTCCTTGAACCCCCGCAGGACCTGCTCGCGGTTCTTCTTGATCTCCATGTCGATGAAGTCGATGACGATGATTCCGCCGATGTCCCGCAGACGGAGCTGGCGGGCGACTTCCTCGGCCGCCTCGAGGTTGTTGCGGAACACCGTCTCCTCGAGGTTGGAGGTGCCGACGTTCTTGCCCGTGTTGACGTCGATCACGGTGAGCGCCTCGGTCCGCTCGATGATGATTGAGCCTCCCGACGACAGCCACACCTTCCGGTCGAGCGCCTTGTGGAGCTGCTCGTGGATGTGGTGGCGCTCGAACACCGGCAGCGTCGGGTCGTCGTACAGCTCGATCCGCTCGGCCAGCTCGGGGATGAGGGCCTCGACGTAGTCCCGGACCTCCTGGTACAGGGCGGGGTCGTCGATGATGACCCCGCGGTAGTCCCGGTTGAACTCCTCCCGGATCACGCGGAGGGCGAGGGGCGGCTCCCGGTAGAGGAGGCACGGAGCCGGGGACCGCTTGGCCAGCGCGTCGAGCTGCTCCCATTGCCCCTGCAGCCGCTCCACGTCCCGGCGCAGCTCCTCGGCCGTCGCCCCTTCGGCGGCCGTGCGCACGATCAGCCCGTGTCCCTGGGGCCGCACGTCGTCCAGGATGCGCCGGAGCCGCTTGCGCTCGTCGTCGGCCAGCCGCTTGGAGATCCCGTATGTCGTGCTGTAAGGGATGAACACCACGAACCGGCCCGCCATCGACACCTCTTGGGTCAGGCGGGCGCCCTTGGTGCCGATCGGGTTCTTGGTGACCTGGCAGAGCACCGTTTGACCCGGCCGTAGGAGGTGCTCGATGCGGCTTCCGCCCTTCTCCTCGACGTCCTCGGCGTCGTACTGGACGTCGCCCCGGTAGAGGACGGCGTTCTTGGGCGTGCCGATGTCCACGAAGGCCGCCTCCATCCCCGGAAGGACGTTCTGGACCCGTCCGAGATAGATGTTGCCGTGGATCTGGCTGCTGTCGTCGGCCGGACGGGAGACGTAGTGCTCGATCAGGCTCCGGCCTTCGAGGACGGCGATTTGGGTGGCGTTGGGGCGGGTCTGAGCCACCATCTGGTACCGCCCCACGGGGCGACCCTTGCGCTCCCGGCCGCGCCGGCGCTCGAGGGTCTCCTCGTCGAGCTGCAGAGCCGACTCTGCCTCGAGGCCGCCGTCGACTACCTGGTTCCCCTGCCCCCGGCCGCGGCCGCCCCGGCGGCGACTCCGCTTGGCTCGACCGCCGGCCGCTTCGTCGCCCTTGGAGCCGGAGGCCGCCGCCGCACCGCCCCGTGGGGCGGGCCGGGTGTCCCCGATCTTGGGCTTTCGCACCAGGGCGGCGGCCGCCGCCTCCGGCGACGCCTTCCCTTCGCTCAGACGCTTCGGCAGCTCGGGCTGATCGGCACCGCCGTCACCGCCGGTGCCGGCGGCGGACGAGGAGGCACCCTTTCCGGCGCGATCGGTGCGGGCCGGTCCGGGACCTCGGGGGGGACGGGAGGTTCGGCCATCTCGTGCGGGCCCGCCGGAATCGCCGTCCGTCGAGGCGGGTGCTCGGCGTGCGCCGTCGGAGTCGTCGCTCGCCCCGCGCCCGTCCGTGCCCAGCGGGCGCTGGTTGCGGCCACCGCGAGTTCCCCGCCGCCGAGGCCGACGGTCGGCGGCCCCATCGCCGTTCTGGGTGGCCTCAGTAGCTCGTTCGCCGGCTCCGGGAGGGGAGGATGACGGACCCTTCACCGGGCCTGGCGTTGCCGGTGCGGGAGGCGTGGAAGCTGCCCGAGCGGCCGCGGCGTCGCCGGGGGGGCCCGTAGGGAGTTCGGACATGGGGAGCGTCCCTTCTCAAGGTGCACGCACAGGAGGGTGCGGCGCGCCCGTCGCTGGCCGCCGGCAAGCCCGGCGGCGCGCTGTCGCGCTGGATCGAAGATGGCAAGAACGTTGTGGCCGAGGTGTCACCGCCGGGGTCGCCGGATGAAGGAGGCACCACGGGCAGGAGGCAGGCGGCGCCTGGAACAGGGGACGGCGCCGGTATCCGCTTCCCGCTGGTGCCCCCGAGTAAGCGGCCGAGCACCTGGACTGTGGCCAGGAGCGGCCGAATCCGCGGCCAGAGGGGTTTCATGAGGACACGCGAGTATACGCAACCCACCGCTCCGCACCCGGCACTGTCCTTAGAGGCCCGCCGAGCGGGCGGCGTCAGGCAGCCGCTGCCGGCTGCCGTTGCCGCCGAAGGCGGCGCCCACCAGCTGCCGGCCACGGAAGAACGGCGGAGGGCGATCCGGCTCCGCCGGTCGCCCGGAGCACCTTGCAGCTCGGCGAGCAAGCTCCGCTTGCGAGCCGAACCAAGCTCTGCTTGCGAGCCGAAATTACCGGTAGCGCCGCATGTGGACGTTGAGGACGAGGCCGATGGCGAGGAAACAGCTGATCATGGCCGACCCTCCGTAGGACACGAACGGGAGGGGAATCCCGGCGATGGGCGTGATGCCCATGGTCATGCCCACGTTCTCGAAGATCTGGAACAGGAGCATCCCCAGCACCCCGACGCACAACAGGCTCCCGAAGTCGTCCCTGGCCAGCGAGGCTGCTCGCCAGGTTCGCCACATCACCAAGGCGAAGAGAGCGAGGATCGTCACCGCGCCCAGGAAACCCAACTCCTCCCCCACGGCCGTGAAGATGAAGTCGGTGTGCTGCTCGGGCACGAACGAGAGGTTGGTCTGGGTTCCCTCGAACACGCCCTTGCCCGTCAGCCCTCCGGCCGCGATCGCGATCTGGGACTGTCGTAGGTTGTAGGCCGAGCGCTGGGTGTCCCCCGCTGGGTCCAGGAACGCCGAGAGGCGGTCGAGCTGGTACTCCCTGAGGATTCCCAGCTGGAGCACGGTGATGATGGCCAGGAGGCCTATCCCCGTCAGCGCCGCGATGTGACGAGGGCGGGCCCCGGCCACCAGGAGAAGGCCCATGAGCATGGCCACGAACACCATGGCGCTGCCCAGGTCGGGCTGGAGATAGATGAGGGCCATGGGAACCGCGGCCACCCCAAGAACGACGATGATCTGGGGCGTTTCGATGTTGCCCCGGTGGGCCGATAGGTAGGCGGCTACGGCGATGATGACCGCCACCTTGGCGATCTCCGCCGGCTGCAGGTCGAAGGGCCCCAGCGGGTACCAGGCCTGGGTACCCGCGGTTGAGGCGCCCAGCGGTGTGAGCACTCCCAGCAGACCGATGACCGTGCCCACCCAGATCATGGGCGCGACGTCCCGGAGGGCCCGGTAGTCCACCAGCATGGCCACGACCATGGCGATCACGCCGAGGGCCAGGAACAGCAGCTGACGCTTCAGGTAGTGCTGGGGGTCCAGCCCAGCGGCGATCTGCTTCTGGCGTGTCGCCGAATAGACCATCAGCAGTCCGACGCCGGACAGGCAGACGACGGACGCCAGCAGCACCAGGTCGAGGTGCCGCCACGGCCCGCCGCCAGGACGCGAGGACTGCACGTCGCGGGAGGGGAAACGGGTGAGGACCACGGCTAGTCGTTCCCTCCCACCCGGGCGACGGGCTGGAGGGGATTGTCGAGCAGGCCGTCGAAGATCCGTCGCACGACCGGAGCGGCGGCCGACGCCCCGAAGCCGGACTCCTCCATGACCACGGCGGCCACGTAGCGGGGATCGGTAGAAGGGCCGAAGGCGGCAAAGAGGGCGGTGTCCTGCTTCTCGTTGACCTCGGCCGTGCCCGTCTTGCCGGCCACCGGGAACCGGTCGGAGGGGAACCCGGCGAAGGCCGCCGCCGCCGTCCCCTCCTCCACCGACACCACGCGCTCGAGGCCCTGGATGATCGCCGTCCTTGCCGCCGGCGGGATCTCGACCTTCCTGAGCTCCTGGGGCTCCATGGGCGTGGCCCGGTCCAGCACCACGTCGCGGATCGCTCCCCCCACGTGTGGCTTCCAGGTGGTGCCGCCGTTGGCCAGGGTGGCGTAGGCGTTGGCCAGCTGAAGGGGCGTCACGACCAGCTCCCCCTGACCCACGGCCAGGTTGACACTGTCCCCGGCGAACCAGTCCGGGAAGGGAAAGGCCTCGGGGTTCTCCTCGTGGAGACGCCTGCGAATCTCAGGATCCGGAACCCGGCCTTCTGCCTCGAAGGGCAGCTCGATGTCCGTCGCCGAACCGAAGCCGAAGGCCCGGGCCTCCTCCTGCATCGGGTAAGGCTTCTTCTCCGTGTCCATGGCTTCCCCCAGCCGGTAGAAGTACACGTCGCTCGAGACGGTCAGCGCTCGTGACAGGTTCACCTGGCCGAAGGCCCTGCTTCCGGCGTTTCGGTAGGGGAGGTTGCCGACCACGTAGACGCCGGTGTCGTCGATGGTCGTGCCCGGCGAGATCACGCTGCGGTCCAGCGCAGCGAGGGCGGTGATGGGCTTGAACGTGGACCCGGGCGCGTACTGGCCCTGGATGGCCCGGTTGTTGAGGGGGAAGTAGTTGGCCGGGTCCTGCAGCTTCTGGAAGGCGTCAGTGCTGATACCATTGACGAACTCGCTGGGCTGGTAGGTGGGAACCGAGGCCATGGCCAGGATCGCTCCGTCACGGGGGTCGAGCACGACGGCCGAGGCTGCCGGGGCGATGAACGACTTGGCCTGCCCGGGGTCGTAGGTCTTGCGGGCGGTCTCGAGAGCCTGTTGGAGCGAATCCTCGGCCACCCGCTGGATGTCGAGATCGATGGTCAGCTGAACGTCATGACCCGGCACCGCCGGCTGCCGCCCCAGTGAACGCAACACCTGGCCCTTGGCGTCGACCTGGAGCTTCTCGACCTGAGGAGTCCCCCGTAGCTCGGCCTCGTAGGCCAGTTCCACCCCCGACTTCCCGATGGTGTCGCCCTCCCGGTACCCGTCCGACCGTCGAGGCTCCAGCTCGACGTCGTTGATCTCGCCGGCGTAGCCCAGCACGTGGGCGGCCAGAGGCCCGTGGGGGTAGGACCGCTGGGTGAGCTGGACGACGCTGACGCCCGGGAACTCCGAGGGATGCTCGCGGAGGTACACGACCTTGTCCTTGGGGACGTCCTCCACGAGCGGCGTGGGCTTGTACTGGCTGAACCGGGCGTCCTCGATCCGCCGCTCGAGCTCGCCCACGTTCTTTCCGAAGAGGGAGGCCAGGCGGGCCAGGACGTCGTCCCGCTGCTGGCCCTCGGTCTCGCGGTCGAGCACGACCGTCGGGACGATTCGGTTCTCCACCAGCACCCGCCCCTGCCGGTCCAGGACCCGGCCCCGGTTGGCCTCCGTGTAGATCAGCCGCACGCTGTTGGCCTGAGCCTCCACGCGCAGCTCGGGCCCGACCAGCACCTGGAGGTACCACAGGCGAGCTAGGAGCGTCGCGAACAGCGAGAGCACGACCACGCCGAGGATCGCCAGGCGCAGCCGGGAGGAGTCCCGGCCCGTCATCGCCCTCAACGCGCTCGCCGCCCTACGTCAGGGCGACTCGGGCTGCCCGTGGGAGCCCAGCTCACTCTGCGTAGGCCGAGGACGGGGTCCGGTTGGCCAAGGCCCAGCGGACGACGCGCAGAGTGGGAAAGACGAGAAGGCCGTTGGTGATCCCCACGATCAGCATGATGGTCGGAAGATGACGGTTGAGGAGGTCGGGCTCGCCCAACATGGTCCCGGCGAGGGCGAACAGGCCGACGCCCAGCGAGCTGCCACCGAAGGCGGTGGCCATGGGAAACCACCACGTCGCCCGGAGGAGCCCGGCCACCGTGACCCCCGTGGCGTAGCCCATCACGCTGAAGACGAGGGCCGACATCCCCAGGGGAGTGGGCAGGAAGAGGTCGGCCACCATTCCCGTGATGAAGCCCGTCACCGCGCCGTAGCTGGCGCCCGCCTCCAGTCCGACGGCGATGGCCAGGAGGAGCATGAGATCGGGCATGACTCCGGCGATGCGGATCTGGTTGAGCACCGCGGTGTGCAGCATCATGGCCGTCACCAGCACCAGCGGGCCCCGGAAGCGGATGTCGCCCATCACGGCTGGCCCGCCCCCCAGAGGAGGATCTTGACGAACTCCAACCGCCGGAGGTCGACCGCGGGCTCCACCGAGATCTCCTTCGCCACCCCTCCGGGCGGAGTGCGGGCCGAGACCACCTTCCCCACCGGGATCTCCGGCGGGTACGCACTCCTCTCCAGGCCGCTGGTGACGACCGCCTCACCCTCGGTGACCTTGGCCGTCCCCGCCACGAACTCCACCTTCAGCGGCTCGCGGGTCCCGTTGCCGTTGGCCACGCCGATCTCCCCTGACCCTGTGAGCCGCACACCCACGTCGGCAGCGCGGTCGGTCAGGAGCTGGACCGTGGCCCGGTTCTGCGACACCTCGAGGACGCGCCCGACCAGACCCGCTCCCGTTACGACAGGCTGACCCACCACCAGCCGGTGTTCCGACCCGCGGTCGATCACCACCGTGTTCTGGAAGTTGGACGGCGAGGTGGAGATCACCCGGGCCGAGACCGAGGGGATGTTGGCCGCGAAGTCCAGCCGCTGGAGCTCGAGGAGGGCTTGGCGCTCACGCTCGGCGCCCTGAGCCGAGAGCAGCGCCCCCCGGGATCTCTCCAGGTCCTGACGCAACCGGGCGTTCTCGCTCTGGAGCGAGTTGTAGCGGGTGATCCCACCGAAGAAGTCGCCCACCGGCTCCAGCGCGTCCCCCGCGGCCGACTGAAGGGGTGCCACCAGGTCGCGGGCCCCTTGGCGGAGGGTCTCCATGGCGCCCTCACCTTGGTCGCGGTAGTCGAGGGTGATCGCTGTCACCGAGGTCAGTACGAGCAGGAGCAGGAGGAAACGATGACGCCGCGAGCGCCGGTACACGGCCACCGCGGCTACCGCTCGGCAACCGAGATGGGCATCCTGCGAACGGACCTACTGGTGTGGACTGCGGCGGCACCGAAGACGGAGCCGGCCGGAAGGACGGCGGAAGCCGTGGGCCTACCGCTCGCCTGAGTTCGCCAGCACCTGCCGAAGGACATTGAACTCCTCGAGGCATTGTCCCGCTCCGATGGCCACGGAGTGGAGCGGGTTCTTGGCCACCACGATAGGCATGCCCGTCTCCACTGAGAGACGCACGTCGAGGCCGGTGAGAAGTGCCCCGCCGCCGGTGAGGACGATTCCCTTCTCCATGATGTCCGCCGCCAGCTCAGGAGGCGTCTTGTCCAGCGTCACCTTCACCGCGTCGACGATCGAGGCGACCGGCTCCTCGATGGCCTTTCGTATCTCCTCGGTGGAGATCACGATGGTCTTGGGAAGGCCGGTCACCAGGTCCCGGCCCCGGATCTCGGCGTACAGCTCACGCTCCAGCGGGTAGGCCGAGCCGAGGGCGATCTTGATCTCCTCGGCCGTGCGCTCCCCCAGCGCCAGGCTGTACTCCTTCTTGACGTACTGGATGACGGCCTCGTCGAGCTCGTCGCCGCCTATCCGCTCCGACTTGCTGGTGACGATCCCGCCCAGGGAGATGACCGCCACTTCGGTGGTGCCTCCGCCGATATCGACGACCATGTTCCCGGTCGGCTCGTGGACAGGCAGCCCGGCTCCGATGGCCGCAGCCATGGGCTCCTCGATGATGAAGGGGGTCTTGCGGGCGCCGGCGTACTCGGCTGCCTCCTGCACCGCCCGCTTCTCCACTCCGGTGACCCCCGACGGGACACAGATCACCATGCGGGGCTTGGCCCAGCGGCGCTGGTGCACCCGCTGAATGAAGTACCGCAGCATCTTCTCGGTGATCTCGAAGTTGTTGATCACCCCGTCCTTCAGGGGACGGACGGCCTGGATGTGGTTGGGCGTCCGGCCGATCATGCGCTTGGCCTCGAGGCCCACGGCAAGGGGGCGACCGTCGCGCACGTTGACGGCGACGACCGATGGCTCGTTCAGGACGATCCCACGTCCGCGCACGTAGACGAGGGTGTTTGCCGTTCCCAGGTCGACCGCCATGTCGCGGCCCAGGAAGCCTGAGAAGAAGTTGTCGGACATGCGTGGTGAGGGAACGGTGGGCTCCGGGGGCCGAGAGGGAGATCTGGCCCTGAGGCTAGGCCCAATGCCGGGGGGACTCAACCCCGTGCTCATTTCCCGGCGGGACCCCCATCCCCGCCTCCTCCCGAGCGTGGGGCCCCAGCCCTCGCCGGGCCGTGCTCCCTCGCGGAACCGTCTATGAGAGGTGAGGGAAGAAGAGCTTGATCTCTCGCTCGGCGGATTCTTGGCTGTCGCTGCCGTGGACGAGGTTTTCGGCGAGGTCGAGGGCCAGGTCCCCGCGGATCGTGCCCGGGGCGGCCTGGCGGGGGTTGGTGGGCCCCATCGAGGTCCGCACCACGGCGTACGTGTCCTCGGGCCCCTCGACCACCAGGAGCATGGCCGGGCCTCGGGTGATGAACCCAACCAGGCGCTCGTAGAACGGCTTGCCCTCGTGCTCCCCGTAGTGGGTCTCAGCCGTCTCCCGGTCGACGGTGCGGAGCTCGGCCGCCACCAGGCGAAGGCCCTTGGCCTCCAACCGGCCGACGATCTCGCCGACCAGACCCCGCTCGACCGCGTCGGGCTTGCAGATCACCAGAGTTCGGTCCACGGGGCGATGACAGTAGCCGCCCCTCAGGAGGGCGAATCCGGGTGCAGCCAGGCCCGGGCGGCGCCCACCAGGTAGAGCGAGCCCGTCACGAGCACCATCTCCGCCGGACCGGCGGCCGCCAGAGCCAGGTCGACCGCCTCCGACACCCCATCAGCGATCTGGCTGGCGCATCCGAGGCGCTCGGCCGCGGCCGCCACCTCCTCGGCGGGAAGAGCGCGGGGCGACGGTGGAGGGCACGCGATCACCAGGCGGGCGGCTTGGGCCTGCATGGACTCCAGCATCTCGACCGGGTCCCGACCGCGAAGCATGCCCACCACCAGCACCCGCCCCTCCAAGCCGGCGAAGGCCTCGTCGATGGCGGCGGCCGCGGCCCGGGCGCCGGCAGGATTGTGGGCGCCGTCGAGGATGCAGAGGGGGTTGCGACCGACGACCTCCAGCCGCCCGGGCAGCCGCACCGCGGCCAGACCGGCGCTGACCGGCTCCTGCTCGACGGCCGTGCCGAAGAAGGCCTCGACCGCCGCTACCGCGACTGCGGCGTTGTCGCCCTGGAAGGCCCCGTGAGCGGGCACGAACAGCTCCGGATAGCGGGCGCCAGGGGTGCGCAGCTCCACCGACCGGCCGCCGATGGCCAGGCGGTTGCTGGTGCAGCCGAAGTGGCGGTCGCGCTCCCAGACGTCCCCCGCGGCCACCGACGCCTCCCGGAAGATGGAGGCCAGCTGGGGGTCGGTCTCGCCCAGAACGAGCGTGGCCCCCGGCTTGACGATCCCGGCCTTCTCCCGGGCGATGTCCTCCAGGCCCGGACCGATGGTCTCGGCGTGATCGAGGCTGACGTTGGTGACCACGGCGACCTGCCCGTCGGCCACATTTGTTGCGTCCCACCGACCACCCAGGCCCACCTCCACGACGGCCACGTCGACCGCGATGTCGGCGAACCACCGGAACGCGGCGGCGGTGAGGACCTCGAAGTGGGTGGGCCGGCTCTCCAGCATCGGCTCCAGGTGGGCCATGGCCGACAGCGTCTCGGCCAGAGCGTCGTCGGCGATGGGTTCACCCCCCCATGCCAGCCGCTCGTTCAGTCGCTCCAGATGGGGGCTGGTGTAGGTGCCGACCGACAAGCCCCGGGCCACAAGGAGGGCGGTGACCATGCGGGCCGTCGACCCCTTGCCGTTCGTGCCCGTCAGGTGGATGACGGGGTAGGCCGTCTGGGGATCTCCCATGAGCCCGACGAGACGGGCGATGCGGTCGAGGCGGCGCGCCGCAGCCGCGGGGGCGGGGTCCGCCTCCAGGTTGACGTGCTGGGCGAGCCAGGCGAGTGCCTCCCCGAGGTCCAAACGCCGGGCGCCGGTTGCTGGCTATGCAGCCCGCATGGCCGACGCCTGCTCGGCCAGGCGTGAGGCTCGTTGCTGAGCCACCTCGGCCGCGTGTCCGACCTTGCGACCGACCTTGCGACCGACCTTGCGCCGCGCCTTCTCGGCCTTCGCCGCGGCCTTGGCCGCCTTGGCTGCCGCCTTGCGAGCGGCCCGCTTGGTGCGCTTGGCCGTGTGCTCGTAGGCCGACCCCGCAGCGCGAGCGGCCTCGGCCAGACCGCCGGCGGCGAGGGTGACGGCCAGCTTGCCCTTGCGCTTGGCCGCCTTCTTGGCCGCCTTTCGGTCCACGACCCACCCGGTCGCGGCACCCAGGGCGGCTGCGCCGGCGGCCGTCTGGGCCGCCTTCTTGACCACGCTGGACCCCTCGGGCTGTTCCTGGTCGCTCCGGATCGTCCGGATAACAACGACCCCTCCGCCCACGGTTCCCGCCACGATGGCGTACTTCACGATCCTGCCCATGGACGCTCCCTTCGCTTTCTTCCTACATCCGGTCACGTCTCAAGACCGTACGCCACCCGGGGGCGCTCCCGATCACGCGAGCCGGAAGTCGACCTTGCCCTCGACGTTCTCGACCGTGACCACCACACGCCGGCTGGCCCCGCCGGCCAGGGGCGTGGCCTGGCAGTCGAAGCTGGCGCCGACGTCCTTCACCGCAACCCGTTGCTCGCCGCAATCGACGCCCGCCGGAGTACCCGTCTGCTCCGAGATCGACTGGGCCATGACTTCCGCCGCCTTCTCCAGATCCAGGACGGCCTGGTTCGGGACGAAGTCGACGTTGCCCTTCTCGTCTCTCTGGGTGACCCGGATGCTCAGGTTCTGACCCTCGATGCGAGCCGTGCAGTCGAAGACGTCACCGGTCTTGGCCTCCCGCTCGGGGCAGTCCACCGCGTCCAGCGGAGTCCCGTACAGGTCTCCGTAGGACTCCCTGATGGTCCGCTCGGCGTTGTCCGTGTTGAGCTTCCTGGTGACCGACACCGAGGCGCTGCACGCCTGGAGGAGCACCGCGAGCCCAAGCAGGGCCCGAGGCAACCCGCCCACCGTGTCGCCTCCTCGCCCCTGTCGAGCTAGGACGCTGCCCTACGGGTGCGAGTGGACGGCCGCTCGGCGGCGTCGGGCGCTCTCGGCACCAGGGTGGGGTTGACCCGCTGGAGGACGACAGAGCGGTCGATGACGCACTTGCCCACGTCACTTCGGCTGGGCAGGTCGTACATGACGTTGAGGAGCACCTCTTCCAGGATGGCGCGAAGCCCCCTCGCTCCCGTGCCCCGCAGCAGGGCCTGCTCGGCCACCGCTTCCAGGGCGTCGGCGCTGAACTCCAGGTCGACCCCGTCGAACTCGAAGAACTTCCGGTACTGCTTGACCAGGGCGTTCTTCGGCTCCATCAGGATCCGGACGAGGGCTTCCTTGTCCAGGTTGGACACGGCGCCGATGACCGGCAGCCGGCCCACGAACTCGGGAATGAGCCCGAACTTCAGTAGATCCTCGGGCAGGACCTGGGCCAGGATGGCGCCAAGGTCGCGCTCGCCCGTGCGGCGGAGGTCGGCCCCGAAGCCGACGCCCTTGTGGCCGATCCGGCTCTCGATGATCCGTTCCAGCCCTGCGAACGCGCCACCACACAGGAACAGGATGTTGGTGGTGTCGATCTGGATGAATTCCTGGTGGGGGTGCTTACGGCCGCCCTGGGGAGGCACCGAAGCGGTGGTGCCCTCGAGGATCTTGAGCAGGGCCTGCTGAACGCCCTCACCGGAGACGTCCCGGGTGATCGACGGGTTCTCGCTCTTGCGGGCGATCTTGTCGATCTCGTCGATGTAGATGATGCCCGTCTCAGCCTTCTTGACGTCGTAGTCGGCGGCCTGGATGAGCTTGAGGAGGATGTTCTCGACATCCTCACCGACGTAGCCGGCCTCGGTCAGCGCCGTCGCGTCGGCGATCGCGAACGGGACGTTGAGCATCTTGGCGAGCTCGACCTCGGCCTTGTCGCTCGTCCCGGCCTGCACGCGCTTGTAGTGGTTGTAGACGGCGACCGAGAGGGTCTTCTTGGCGGACTCCTGGCCGATGACGTACGAGTCGAGGAACTCGTAGATCTCCTTGGGCTTGGGC
>JBHENM010000028.1:0-3008 GCA_046262035.1 Acidimicrobiales bacterium
GTCGACATGGTGTTTCGGAAGGGGCTCAGCCAGGACCGCGGTTGCTTCCGCTGCGGTCCTCGTCCTCGCCTTCGTCAGCCAGCGCCTGAAGCGCCCCGATGAGAGCGGTCTTCTCGGCGTCGGACAGTCGAGCGTCAGGGCGGAGGAGGCGGTAGTTCCTGGGTGGCATGGAGCCGTCGCCCACGGCCTCGACCAGGTCGTCGGAGTCGTTGTCGCCGTCCCAGTTCGAAAAGTTCAACTCGCGGCGGCCGTTTTCGACGTCGCGCTGGACGAGCCAGGACCTCGGCGCCACGTGGCTGTACCACGGCCACTTGGTCTCATTGCTGTGACAGTCGTAGCAGGCCGCGACCGCGAGCCGGCGACCCTCGAGGGTGCTCCAGGGCGCGTCCTGTACGACCGGGGGATTGTCGTGGTCCCGCCCGTAGGGCACGAGTTGCACTCCCAGCAGCAGGCCTCCGAGACCGACGATCACGACCTGCAGGATCCGCTTCATTGCGCCCACTCATAGCCTGTTGCCCGGCCCCGAGAGGAGTCGTCTACTGCCGGGAGGTCTCGGATCAGCCCGAGGCGGAGGTGCCGAGGCCGTAGTATTGCCAGCCGGCGATCGTCGCGGTCACACTCGGGCAATCGCCCGCTGCGACGGTGTTTCCGCTGAGGCTCGCCTGCGTCATGTCCGCTCCCCGCCAGCCCGTCGGCGCGAAGAGGACCGCATGGACCTGGGGGTAGAAGGCGCAGGTTCGCGGATCGGCCGCCGGCGTCAGTCCGGCGACGACGTCGTAGTCGACACCCGTGGTCGAAGAAGGAAGCATTCGGCCCGTGCCCGCCGGCGCTGTCTGCTGGGCGATGTAGGTCCACGTGGCCGCCGACCAGTCATAGACCCATGCGGCCCACTGGTCGGGAGCGATGCGGTAGGTGAGGAGGTAGTAGATCTTGCCGAACTGCCAGTCGAAAGGCACCGTGTCCACCAAGTGACTCGGAATGAGCCCGAAGCCGGCGACCTTTTGGCCGTTCCGGGAGCCGAGGGCCAACACGCCGTCCGACCCGTCCTCGAAGCCGAATTGGATGGTGTACTCGTACCCGAGCAGCGACCCCTGCGTAGCGCCCGGTGCCGGTGCCTCGACGTAGACGAAGGTTCCTAGCCCGTCGAGGGGCCCGGACCCGGGCTGGACCCAGGTGGATCGTGGCTGTTCCTGGGTCGGCACCTCCACCAGCTGGGCCTTGGCCGGGCCCGCGGCCGCACCCACCGACGACATGATCAGCACCGCCATCAAACTTGCCCGCGCCTTCGTCATTCGCCCCATCGGAAGGTTCATCGGCGCCGATCCCCGCTGGCTTGAGGGCGCCGGCTCCATAGTTCCGGGGACGTTCTATCCTTCGCGGGATCAGTTGCCGCGGCGCGCCAAGGAGGCAAGATGCATCGGCAGGACTTCTCCAGACGGCGGGGACGGGGTGTCGCGGTCTCTGCGGCGGCCCTCATGGTGGCCGCTTTGGCTCTCACCGTTCCGTCTTCACCGGCTGCGGCCTTCGGCTCGTCGGCTCCGCCTTCCGTTCCGTCCGTCAGCGCCGGCGGGTTCATGACCTGCGGTCTTCGGTCGGACATGACCGCCGTTTGCTGGGGCGACAACGCCTCCGAAGGCCCGAGCGCCACCCCACCCGCAGGCGTGACATTCCTGGAGGTCAACGCCGGCCACAACACGGGATGCGGAATCACCACGGCCAATGCCGTCGTCTGCTGGGGCAACAACAACTTTGGCAAGGTCACGGGTGTGCCGGCAGGAACGTTCAGTCACGTGGCCGCCGGCCTCGACTTCGTGTGCGCCCTGACAACGGCGGGTAACCCGGTGTGCTGGGGGGCAAACGACGCCGGCCAGGTCGCGAACACACCCACGGCCGAGACCTTCACCCAGCTGACCGTCGGCATTCGCCACGCCTGCGGGCTGAGGTCGAACGGCACGATCCTGTGCTGGGGCTCGAACTCAGACGGGCAGCTCAACGTGCCGGCGGGCACCTACACAGCCGTCAACAGCGGCAACTTCACCGTCTGTGCGATCCGCACCGACGGCACCGTCGTCTGTTGGGGCAGGAACAACGCAGGCCAGCCGACCGTGCCCACGGGCACGTTCACCCAGATCAGCACCGGTTTCGGTCACGTGTGCGGCCTGCGCCCGGACAACACCATCACCTGCTGGGGACGTAACGCCGAGGGCCAGGCCACCGCGCCCGAGGGGACCTACAACCACGTGAGTGCCGGGACGTTCCACAGCTGCGCCATGCCCACCTCCGGGCCCCCCGCGGTCTGCTGGGGCAACAACGCTGCCGGTCGGGTCCAGCCCAACCTGAGTGCTGCTGCGCCTCCGGGCGGAACCGTGGGCACTCCCTACAACTTCGCTTTCCTGATGACTACCCACGTGTCTCCGTCCCCGACGTTTGTCATCGGCACAGGAGGCCTGCCTCCTGGGTTGACCCTGAGCCCGACGGGCGTGCTCTCGGGGACGCCCACCACGCCCGGCTCCTACAACTTCAGGGTGGTGGCGAGCAACGGGCTCTCGCCCCCCGACTGCCCGGCGTTCGCCACGGGGACACTGCCCTGTTTCCCCGGGGATCCGACCTCGCCCACCACCGCTACCAGGACTTACACGATCGTCATCGCAGGCGGCGGAGCCACGACCACCGCCAGCCCGGCCACACTCGAGCCGGGTGACTCATTCACCACCAGCGCATCTGGCCTGGCCTCGCCCAACTCCTCCTATCGCCTGAAGCTGTCGTCCAGCGCCGCTACCTGCCACCAGTCGACGACATTCCTCGGGGGCGCGGTCAACTCCGACGCCAACGGGAACATCGGCCCCGTGACCCGGGTCATCCCCGTCAACGCCACGTCGGGAGCGAAGGTTGTTTGCTGGGTCAGGGTCGGTGACAACACAAACGGGGCGTCACCGGCGACGATCACCGTGGTCTGACGGCGCCGGTGACACCGCCTAGTGTCACCCCTCGATTATGGGGCGGCAGGG
>JBHENM010000029.1:0-17357 GCA_046262035.1 Acidimicrobiales bacterium
GGCCCCGACCTCTGCGCCCGGCTGAACCTCCCTCCCGTCACGCCCACCACACCTCCGCCCACCAGCGGCTCGGCACCGACGTCCCCGCCGGCATCCGACCTCAACGCCCGGGTGCTGGCGTTCCGCGACGCGGTGGCCGGTCCCTTCCTCGAAAGCCCCTGCGTGGAGCCCCCGGCGGCGGCCTCCATGGTGCGCCGGGAGCTCGACCGGGCCGGCTTGGCCGACTGGACGATCCGCGGCGGCGAGGGCGCCAGCGGCGACGGGTTCTCGGCCCAGCGCCCCTGCGCCACGTTGTCCTTGCGACCGGAGAACCGGGAGGTCGTCCTGGTGCCTGCGCCCCGGAGGTAGCCGTTCGCCGCACTGGGTAAGCCAGCCCCATGACTTCGACCCGCCCGGCCGTGTTGTTCGACATCGACGGCACGCTGCTCGACACCAACTACTTCCACTCCGTCTCCTGGTGGTACGCGTTGCGGGAGGCTGGCGAGGACATCCCCATGGCCCGGATCCATCCCCTGATCGGAATGGGCTCCGACCAGCTCGTGGAACGCCTGATTGGGCGGGAGAGCGAGGAGGCCAGCGACCGGCACTCCCATCACTACGAGCCGTTCAAGAAGGACATCAAGGCCTTCCCCAAGGCGGCCGAGCTGCTGAAGGAGCTCGACCGGCGAGGCGGCCGGGTGGTGCTGGCCACCTCTTCCGACGAGAAGGATCTGGAGCGCCTCAGGGACGCAATCGGGGCCGACGACGTCATCGACGAGGCTGTGACCAAGGGCGACGTAGAGCACAGCAAGCCCGCGCCCGACATCTTCGAAGCCGGATTGAAGAAGCTCGAGCTCGACCCGGACCGCACCATGGTCATCGGCGACACGCGCTGGGACGTCGAGGCTGCGAGCAAGCTCGGCCTCAAGGTCGTTTGCGTGCTCACCGGGGGCTCGACCAAGGAACAGCTGGAGGAGGCCGGAGCCGTGGGCGTCTACGAGGACGTGGCCGAGGTGCTGGCCGAGCTGGACGACAGCCCCCTGGCCAAGCTGCTCGAGAGCTGAGAACGCACAAGGACCCGCCCAGGGGGCGGGTCCTTGAAACTGCGAGCGGTGAGCGTCAGTCGGGCTGGGGGCCGTCCTCGTCGCCGGTGCTCTGGTAGCGCGTGCCGTGGGCATCGTCGGATGCGTAGGAGTACAGCTGGTAGTTGATCCGGCGGTCTGTTGGTCTCGGTGCGCTCGAGGCGGAAACCAGGCTCGACCTTGGGCCGGTGAACGATGAACGACAACGCCGTGGTCTGCTTGGTGTAGCGGGAGTTGTAGGCGTTCACCGTGATGTAGTGGTTGGGAAAAGCCTCCCGTGCCTTCTTCACCTCGCTGAAAGCGCCGGACGCGTCGTTCATGTCGAACATCGGCAGACCGAACATCTCCCAGTAGACGTTGCGGGGGATGAGGGTCGTCCGTGTACTCGATGGACACCGACCAGTCGTTGTCGAGGGCGTACTGGATCTGGGCCTGGATCTCGTCGTCGCTGAGATCAGGCAGATGGGAAAAACGTTCCTTGCTTGACGCGCATGAATCTCTCCCTCCTAGGCCGGGGTCGGCGTCTTCTCGACGTCCCCAGTGTCGGTGGACTAGCCCCTGGATACCGACATCCTCACTGCGTTCCGCATCACGCCTCAGAAGGGCGTCGATCCCATCGAGGCCGCGGCTGCGGTTGCCGGTGAGTCATCCACCGCCACATGGACTGTCGTCTGGACCGACCGCCTCACGGCGTACGAGACGTACCAGGGCCGGGCCTACCAGGTCGACCAGGCCGGCGACAGCGACCAGTACATCGCCCGCATCGCCCACCACCTCGACCTGTTCGAGGAGGGCTCGATCGCCAACCTGACGTCCTCGATCATCGGAAACGTGTTCGGCTTCAAGGCCCTCAAGGCCCTGCGCCTGGAGGACATGCGGGTGCCGAAGCACTACCTGAAGACGTTCCAGGGCCCGGCCCACGGCGTGATCATGGAGCGGGAGTACCTCAACAAGTACGGCCGTTTCCTGCTGGGCGCCACCGTCAAGTCCAAGCTCGGCCTGTCGGCCCGCAACTACGGCCGGGTCGTGTACGAGGCGCTGGCTGGTGGTCTCGACTTCACCAAGGACGACGAGAACACCATGGCGCCGCCTTGCCGGATCGAGTCGTCGGTCGCCAGTGCTTATCTGCCCTCCCAGCAGTTAGACTGTCCATTACGGATTCCCAGTGACTCATAAGAGCATCTTTTAGATGACCCTCAGCCAGCTGCGTGCCTATGTGGCCGTGGCCACCAGCGGCTCGGTTCGAGGGGCGGCCGACAAGCTGGTGGTGAGCCAGCCGGCAGTGTCTGCCGCCGTGGCCGCGCTGCAGCGTGAGCTGGGAGTCACCCTCCTCAGCCGCAACGGCCGTGGCCTGCAACTCACCCCTGCGGGCCGGGTTTTCGCCGGATACGCCCGGCAGCTGCTCGGTCTGCTCGACGAGGCCACTGCGGCCACCACCGGGCAGGAGCATCCCGAGCAGGGCCGGGTCCGTCTCGCCGCCGTGACCACGGCCGGGGAGCACGTGCTTCCCCGCTTCCTCGCCTCCTTCCGGGACAAGTACCCCGAGGCCGAGGTGTTACTCGAGGTGGGGAACAAGGTCAGGGTGTGGGACCTGCTGGAGCACCGGGAGGTCGACCTCGCCATCGGCGGACGGCCCCCGGGCGGAGGCCGGTTGACCAGCCTGGCCACCCGGCCCAACGTCCTGGTCCTGGTGGCCGCAGGGAACGGAAAGGGGCCCCACAGCCGGGACGTCAGCGTGCACGAGCTCGGAAGTCAGACGCTCCTCCTACGAGAGGCGGGGTCGGGGACTCGCAGCACGGCGGAGGAACTGTTCGACGAACTCGGCCTGTCCCCTCGCACCCTGACCGTGGGGTCGAACGGCGCCATTCGGGAATCGGTGCAGGTCGGCCTGGGCATCACCCTCATCTCCCGCGACGCCGTGGCCCGGGAGCTGGAGATGGGGACGCTCGAGGAATGGTGCTGCCCCACGCTCCCCCGCCACCGGGCCTGGCATCTGGTGGCCCGAGCCGGGGACGAGCTGCCGGCGACGGCCGCCCTCTTCCTCAACCACATCACCGGCCCGGGGGCAGACGGCTTCCGCCTGGTGGGCGGGCGCGAAGACCAGCCCTTTTCCCGTCTACCCACCCCGGGCTAACGTCGAGGGTTGCGGCGCGCCTTTCGCAGGCCGCCCGCCAGCACAGCCGCCAGAGAGGGGAGTCCGACACGATGGGTTCGAACGATCTCGCCGCCATTGCTCAGCAGATGGTCGCCTCGGGACGGGGCGTCCTCGCCGCCGACGAAAGCAACGCCACCATCACCAAGCGATTCGGCGCGCTCGACATCGAGTCCAGCGAGGAGAACCGGCGCGCCTACCGCGACACCCTCCTCAGCACCCCCGGGCTGGAGGAGTACATCAGCGGAGTGATCCTGTACGACGAGACCATCCGCCAGTGCTCGTCGGACGGCACGCCCTTTCCCAAGATGCTCGACCAGAAGGGCATCCTGCCCGGGATCAAGGTCGATACGGGGTCCAAGCCCCTGGCCAATGCGCCGGATGAGCAGGTCACCGAAGGGCTAGACGGTCTGCGGGACCGCATCGAGGAGTACGTCGGCATGGGCGCCAAGTTCGCCAAGTGGCGGGCTGTGATCGTCATCGGCGACGGCACTCCTTCCGACTACGCCATCGGGTGCAACGCCCACGCCCTCGCCCGCTACGCCGCCCTCTGCCAGGAGGGGGGGCTGGTCCCCATCGTCGAGCCCGAGGTGCTGATGGACGGCGACAACGACATCGACACCTGCTTCGAGGCGACGGTACGCACCCAGCGGGCCGTGTTCGCCGAGCTGGCCCGGCAGCGCGTCGACTTCGAGCGCATGATCCTCAAGCCCAACATGGTCATCTCCGGCAAGAAGTGCTCCGAGCAGGCCGACCCTGACGAAGTCGCGGAAAAGACTCTGAAGTCCCTCTACGCCACGGTCCCGGCGGCGGTGCCTGGAATCGCCTTCCTCTCCGGCGGTCAGAGCGCAGCGGTGGCCACCGAGCACCTCGACCTCATGAACAAGAAGGGCCCCCACCCGTGGACCCTGACCTTCTCGTACGGCCGGGCCCTGCAGGACGACGCGCTGAAGACGTGGAAGGGCGATTCCGAGAACGTCGGCGAAGCCCAAAAGATGGCTTCGCACCGGGCCAAGCTCACCAGCGCCGCCAGCTCCGGGAACTACAGCCGGGAGATGGAGACGGTCTAACTCAGGCCGAGCGGCAGGAAATCGGGGGCCGGCTCCGGACGAGCCGGGCTCCGCTTCGCGCCCGCCGGCCGTCAGTGGACAGGCGGCGCGGGGACGACGACCTCGACGCTGGTGCCGCGACCGGGGTGGGACGTCACCGTGAGGCGCGCGCCTATGAGCTCGGCCCGCTCCCGCATGCCCACCATGCCGTAGGAGTGACCCTCCTCGGCGGCCGCCATCCAGTCCTCGGGAAGGCCGGTGCCGTCGTCGGCCACCACGAGCCGGGCGCCTTCCTCGGACGGTCCGAACACGAGGGTGAGGTGGGTCGCGTTGGAGTGCTTGAGGACGTTCTGAACGGCCTCCTGGGCGATGCGATAGAGGGCGACCTCGACGTGGGGGGGGAGGACGTGGGCCGGGAGGCGGTCGGGGGCGATCTCCACCTCGGTCTCGACCCCGGGGAGCGACCGGGCCAGGCTCTCCAGGCTGGGGCCCAGTCCCAGGTCGTCCAGCACCGACGGACGGAGGCCGGTGATGGCGCTGCGGGCGTCGGACAGGGCGGCCCGGGCCAGCTCCTTGGCCACGGCCAGCTCCTTCGACACCCGGGCCGGGTCCCCCACCGCGTCCTCCGCCGCCAGCAGGTGGTACCAGAGGCTGACCAGGCGCTGGCTGATCCCGTCGTGGATCTCGGCCGCCAGCCGGCGCCGCTCGAGCTCCTGGGCCTCCACCGTCCGGGCCGCGAACGTCTCCAGCACCTCCTCCCGCTGGGCCAGGCTGGCGTAGAGGCGGGCGTTCTCGATGGTGCGGGCCAGGAGGTTGGCCACGTCCGACAGCAGGGCCACATCCCGGTCGTTCCACTCCCGGGCTTCCTTGGTGTGGACGTTGAGGACCCCCACCACCCGGGCCGAAGGCGGTCGGACCAACATGGGGACGGAGACCATGGAGGCGTAGTCCTCGCCCCGGAGGGAAGGGATGTACCGGTAGCGCCGGTCGTTCCACTTGTTGGGCACCACTGTCGGGCGGGCGTTCTTGGCCACCCACCCGGCGATGCCCTCGCCCAAGGCGAGCTCCACCGAGCCAACCAGCTCGTCGAAGGGGGGCGTGGCGCCGGCCAGGACCACCCGCTCGCGCTCCTCGTCGACGAGATGGACGAAGCACACGTCGGCGCCAGTGGCCTCGGTGACCAGGGCTGCGACCCGCTGGCTGACCTCGCGCACGTCCAGGTCGGAGGACGTCACCTCGATGATGAGGCGGAACAGCCGGTTCTCGGCCGCCTGGTCGACACCGGTGAAGGCGGGCGCCGGCGGGGCCCGGTCGGGCAGCTCGCCCATCGTGCTCAGTGGAAGATCCCCTCCCGGAGGGCGGTGGCAATGGCCTGGGCCCGGTCGGAGACCTCGAGCTTGCGGTAGATGCTCTGCGTGTGGCTCTTGACCGTCTCCTCCCCGATGTAGAGCCGCTGGGCGATGACCCGGTTGGAGAGGCCCCGCACCATCAGGCCCAGCACCTCGCTCTCCCGCTGGGTCAGGCCGAGGCGCGCGCCGGGCCAGAACTCGCCGCTCTGCAGTCGCGCGGCAGTCATGGCCACCCGCCCGGCCAGGGTGGGATCGATAGCCACCTCGCCGTCCATCACCCGATCGAGGTGCTCGGCCAGCTCGGGAGCGGTGGTGGTCTTGAGGAGGAAGCCCGCAGCCCCGACCCGCAGCGCCTGGTAGAGGTACTGCTCGTCGTCGTAGACGGTGAAGAAGACCACCTTGACCTGGGAAAACCGGCTCACCAGTTCCTCGCACAGGTCGAGCCCGCTGGCACCTCTGAGGCGAACGTCGAGGAGAACGACGTCGGGGCTCAGCTCGGCCACCAGGCGGAGGGCATCGCTCGGGTTGGTGGTGGCGCCCAGGATCTCCACCCGGGCCCGCTGGGACGCCAGCATCGACCTCAGGCCCTCGAGTACGACCTGGTGGTCGTCGACGAGGAGGAGGCGCACGGCGGCGCGACCCGGGGACTCGCCGGTGGGCACGGGCTCGTTCGGGGACAGGGCTGGTTCTCCCACAGGTCGTCGACACGCTATCCCCCCGCCGACTCCCCCCCTGGGGGATGCGCCAGCCGTGTCGGAGTCGTAGGGTCGCGCATCCGGGACCCGTGTCCCGGGTGGCCCGCGCCTGGTGGCCTGCCTCGCCCTGGAGGACACGATGAGTGAAGACGCCCAGACTTCCACACCAACCCTGGAGATCGTCCCGTCGGTGCTCCCGGCGGACTTCGCCAAGCTGGGCGAGGAGTGCGCCGCGCTCGAGGAGGCCGGCGTCGACCGGATCCAATGGGATGTCATGGACGGGCGGTTCGTTCCCAACCTGACGTTCGGCCCCGACGTCATCGCCGCCTGCCGGAAACACTGCTCGGTGCCCTTCGAAGCCCACCTCATGGTGGTCAACCCCGACGAGCTGCTCCACCGCTACGTGGAAGCGGGCTGCGACCTCGTGATCGTCCACGCCGAGGCGTGCACGCATCTCCACAAGACCCTCGCTTCCATCCGCGAGCAGGGCGCCAAGTCGGGGGTGGCCCTCAACCCCTCCACCCCGGTGGACGTCGTGCGCCACGTCCTCGACCTGGCCGACATGGTCCTGGTCATGACCGTGAACCCCGGCTTCGGGGGGCAGGCCTACATCAAGACCATGGAGCCCAAGATCCGCGAGACGGCCGACCTCATCGCCGAATCCGGGTACCCCGTCGAGTTGGAAGTGGACGGCGGCATCAGCCCGGACACCGTGGGAGGCGCGGTTGCCGCCGGCGCCCGCATCCTGGTGGCCGGATCGGCCCTCTACAAGCACGAGGGCGGGCTCGGGGACGCCGTAGCGACGTTGCGCAAGCGCGCCGAGGAGGCCCTGCCGTGAGAGCGGTCGACAGGCCCAGTTCCGTTGGTCCAGACCAGGTGAAGGGGTGACAGAGGTGCCGGACAAGCCGATCACGATTCAGCGGGCCTGGCGGGGGAACGGCCAGAGCTCGACCCGTCCGATCATGCTCGCCATCGCCGGCGACAGCGCCGCGGGCAAGACGACGATCACCAAGGGCTTGGTCGAAGCGCTGGGCCCGGACCGCATCACGTCGATCTGCGTCGACGACTACCACCGCTACGACCGGGTGGAGCGCAAGGAAAAGCCGTTCACCCCGCTCCATCCCGAGTGCAACTACGTCGACGTCATGGAGCAGCACCTCCAGCTGCTGGCCATGGGCAACCCCATCCTCAAGCCCGTCTACAACCACGAGGACGGCACCCTGGGCCGGCCCGTCCTGGTGGAACCGCGCGAGTTCGTCATCATCGAAGGGCTGCTGCCGCTCCACTCCAAGCTGGCCCGGGCCTGCTTCGACGCCACCGTCTACCTCGACCCCCCCGAGCCCGTGCGCTTCCACTGGAAGATCAGCAGGGACACCAAGAAGCGGGGCTACAAGCCCGAGGAGGTCAAGAAGGACCTGGCCCGGCGCGAGGTCGAGTCGGCCGCCTTCATCCGGCCCCAGCGGGCCAACGCCGACATCGTCGTGCGCTTCTCCCCCATCGCCGGGCGCGACGAGCTACCCGAGGGCCTGGAGGAGTCGTTCGGGCCGGCCACGCCCAAGGCGGAGGCGGCGGAGAACGTCGACGAATTCCGCGAGGAGTTCGGAAAGGAGTTCGAGGACTCGTGGGCGGCCATGGAGCAGTGGGAGACGGCCAACGAGACCCCGCTCAGCGCAACCCTCCTCCTACGCCCCACCATCGCCCATCCCAGCCTGGCCCGGATCCTCACCGACGACCACCGCGAGGCCATGCACCTCAAGCTCGACCGGGACGAGTTCGACAAGCCGGTCGACGCCCTCCACATCCACTCCTACGCCCGCCGGGAGATTACCAAGGAGGTCGAGGAGGAGATCTGGAAGGAGCTCGGGGCGAACGAGTCGGTGCCCGAGTCGCTGGGGTCCATCGACGCCGGCGACCGCTCGGAGCCTCTGGCCATCACTCAGCTCATCCTCCTCTACCACCTCTTCCAGGCCAAAGAGGGGCGTTAGATCGGCGGCGCAAGCGGAGCTTGCTCGCCGCCTCAGGCCGGGTCGCGCGGTAGGCGGCCGCTGCGGAGGAACGCAGTCCGCACCGTGGGGTCGGCCAGGCGGAAACGGGTCCAGAACCAGACGAGGGCGGCGGCGCCGGCCAGCTCCTGCAACACGACTAGGGCGACGCCGTGGTCGAGCGACGGGAGCGGATCGTTGAGTTGCCCGCCCAGGAAGGGCCACCAGAAGGTGTGCGCACTGGCCCAGACGCCGTCAGCCAGCAGGTGGATGAAGGTTCCGATGGGGAGGGCCAGCCAACGCCGCCGGGCCGCACGCCGGCCCCGAGTGGCGAGCATGACCACGACCAGCAGGGCCGCGCTGCTCACGACCGTATGGGCCACCCTCGCGCCCCCGAAGGGACCATCGACGACATCGGGAAGCAGGGCCCCGGCCACCACCACCCGGTGGTCGAGCGCGGGATCCCGGAAGACCTGCCACACCACCACCAGGGCCGCGCCCGCGAACCAGAGGAACACGTCGTCCGGATCCTGAACCGCTCAGATCCGCTCAGATCCGCTCAGAAGGTGCGGATCAGGAGCCGGTTGCACTGCTCGCAGCGGATCAGGGCGTCCGGTGGCTCGTGACGGATCCGGTCGAGCTCGGTCGTGGCCAGGGTGAGGTGGCAGCCGGCGCAGCGACCGTTCACCAGGCGGGCGACGGCCACCCCTCCGAGCTGAGAGCGCATCCGCTCGTAGAGGGTCGAGAGGTCGGCGGGAAGGGTAGCGGCCGCGGTTTCCCGAGCGGCCGTCTCGGTGGCCAGCTCGGCGTCGATGGCCGCTTCGGTCTCGGCGATGACGCCGCGGAGCCGGCCACCCTCGACGTCCTGGGCCTTCCGTAGGCTCTCCAAGCGGTCGACCTCGGCATCGAGGGGCTCGCGGTCGCCCATGGCCTCCAGAACGAGGTCTTCCAGGCTGCTCCGGCGGCGCCGCAGGGAGTCGACCTCGGCCTGCATGGCCTGCAGCTCCCGGGGGATGCTGATGGCTCCCGAGTACAGGCGCTCTTCGATCTCGGCGATCTTGGCCTCCACCGCCGCGAGCTCGTCCTCGGATCGCTTCTGGCGGCGCGCCACCTCGTCCCGCTGGGTGCCCGTCTGGACCAACCCCGCCCCGGTGGCCGCGACCTCGTCCTGCAGGCGGGCGAGGTCCACCCGCTCCGGGAGGTTGGCGCGGCGATGACGCAGGCGGTCGATCGCCGTGTCATGGTCCTGGACCTCCAACAGCATCTCGAGCATCAACCGTCCGGGATGGTGGTCAGGTCCCGCGGGCGGGGCGGCCGGGACGTCCGGCTGGTCCGGGGCGGACGGTCGTCGTCGTCGTCATCGTTTCCGCTGCCGACGGACGGCTCGGTGGTGGCGGTGAGGTCGCCTTGGCCCCGGTCGCTCCGGCCCGACCCCGGAATGGAGACGCCGGTGTCGCCCTGGCCGGCCCCGCCGTCGGCGGGCTCGTCGCCCACCTCACCCTCGAGAACGGGGCGGGTTTCGACCGGCCGTTCGCCGGGCAGTAGGAGCATCCGCGGAGCGCGGCCGCTGAGGAGGTCGGGTGCGGGGAACCGCACCGGGGTCCGGTCAGCCATGACCTCCCTCATGTAGGCACCCCAGATCCGGGCCGGGTACGTGCCCCCGTACACCCGGATGCCCCCGACGTTGGACATCTCCACCGCACCAACGGGTGAGCCCATCCAGACGGCGGTGGACAGCTCGGGCGTGAACCCCACGAACCAGGCGTTGGTGTTGTTGTCGGTGGAGCCCGTCTTCCCCCCCACGCCCCCGGACCAGCCGGGGAGGAAGGCGGCCGTTCCCGTTCCCCGGGCCACCACCTGGGTGAGGATCTGGTTGGCGGTTCGGGCGTGCTGGGCGGAGACGGCCCTCTCGGCCTTGGGCTCGTTCTTGAACAGCGTCTTGCCGTCCCGGGCCTCGACCCGGTCGATGAAGTAGGGGGTCCGACGCTCGCCGTCAGCCGCCAGCGTGGCGTAGGCCGACGCCATCTCGAGGGGGCTGACGTCGGCCGTGCCCAGCGTCAGGGACAGGTTGGCGCTGAGTGGATGGGTGACGCCCATCCGCTGGGCCACGTCGACCACCTTCTCGGGACCGAGCAGCTTGATGAGCCGGGCGTAAGCGCAGTTGACCGAGCTGACGGTGGCTTCGGTGAGGGTGAGGACCCCGCCGCCGGCGCCCTCGACGTTCTTCGGTATCCACGGGTCGGGATCACCACCGGGGTTGGGGATGGCGCACGGCGACGTGCCCAGGACGCTGTCGGCCGGGAGGTAGCCGGCCTCGAGCGCGGCGACGAGGGTAAACACCTTGAAGGCCGAACCTGTCTGGCGCCCGGGCCCGTCGGTGGCCAGGTTGAACTTGGACTGGTCGAAGCCCCGACCTCCGACCAGGGCCCGCACGGCTCCCGTCTGAGGCTCCACCGAGACCACGGCCGCCGTGAACTGGCCGTCGGTGTCGGGCACGATCTCGGAAACCTTGGTCTCGGCCGTCACCTGCATGCCCGGGTCGAGGGTGGTGTGGATGGCCAGGCCACCCTTGAACACGGCCTGGATGCGCTCCTGGGCCGTGGCGCCCAGGCGCTCGTCGGCGAGGAGCAGCTGCTTGACGTGCTCGGTGAAGTAGTCGAAGCCCTGGACCGGGCGCTCGGGAGGAGGTACGGGCAGGGGCTCGGCCTTGATCTGCTCGGCCTGCTCAGGCGTCACGTGGCCCAGGTCTCTCATCCGGTCACTGACGAGGGCCCGGCGGGTCTTGGCCGCCTCGGGCTGGGTGAAGGGGTCGCCCCCGACCGGGTTGCGGATGAGGCTGGCCAGGAGGACGCCCTGGCTCAGCGAGAGTTGGGTGACGTCGGTGCCGAAGTACTTCTCCGCTGCGGCCTGAAGGCCGTAGACCCCGTTCCCGAAGTAGACGGTGTTCAGGTAGCGCTCGAGGATCTCGGTCTTGGTCATCTGCTTCTCGAGCCGGACGGCGAGAGCCGCCTCTTGGACCTTGCGGTTCAGGTCCTGACGGGGGCTGAGGATGGCCGTCTTGACCAGCTGCTGGGTGATCGTCGAGCCACCCTGGAGGACGCCACCGCCCTGCACGTTGTTGACCAGGGCCCGGGTGAGAGCCCGGAGGTCGATGGGCCCGTGCTCCCAGAAGCGGTCGTCCTCGGCGTCGAGGACGGCCCTCACCACGTGGCCGGGCACCTTGTCGAGCGGGACGGGAACCCGGTTCTCCTCGGCGTGGAGAGTCACCAGCTCGCTCCCGTCCCTGGCGTAGACGACAGAGCGCGTGGCCAGGGGCTGGAGGTCGATCCGGTCGGCGCTCATCGTGCTGCCCGCGGTCACGAAGTCCCGGATCTGAGGGACCAGAAGCACCAGCGCGCCAGCCAGCCCGAGACCGGCGAGGACGACGGCGACGAGTAACCGCCCGATCGTACGCATGAAGACCCCGGAAGGTTACCGGGTGAAAGGGTTCACGCGGTGGAGAGGCAGCGTCCCTCGGTGGGAGCTCAGCCGTCCAGGGCCGGCTGCATGAAAGCCCGCCACATCATGGCCGGGTAGGTGCCGCCGTAGACCCGGGGGAAGGCGCCGACGCCGTACATGGGCACGTTCTGCTCGGGTGCACCCATCCAGACGGCGGTGGAGAGCTCGGGGGTGAACCCCACGAACCAGGCGTCGTGGTTGCTGTCGGTGGAGCCGGTCTTGCCCGCGGCCTGCCGGCCCCGGAGGGCGGCAGCCGTGCCCGTTCCGCCGCTCACCACCTGCTTGAGAATCCCGGTGGCGGTCTGGGCGATCTGAGGAGACAGGACCCGCTGGCCGCTGTCCTTGTGCTGGAAGAGGACCGTGCCGTAGCGACCCTCCACCTTCTCCACGAAGTAAGGCTCCCGGCGGATCCCGTCGGCCGCCAGCGTGGCGTAAGCGCTGGCCATCTCCAGCGGCGTGATCGTCTCCGCCCCCAGGGTGAGGGACAGGTGGGCGCCGAGGGGGTTGGTGATGCCCATGCGCCGAGCGACGTCGATCACCCGCTGGGGCCCGATCTGGGAGATGATCCGGGCGTAGGCGCAGTTCACGGACGAGACGGTGGCCGACGTCAGCGTCATCATCCCGCCGCCCTGGCCTTCGACGTTCCCCGGTACCCACGGGTTGGGCGCGCCTCCCGGATTGGGGATGGGGCAGGGTGAGACGCCGGAGACGGGGCTGGCGGGGGACGCTCCCGCCTCGAGGGCGGCGATCAGGGTGAAGGTCTTGAATGACGAGCCCGTCTGCCGGCCGTCACCATCGGTCACCAGGTTGAACTTGTTCTGCTCGAAGTTGGGACCGCCGACCAGAGCCCGCACCGCGCCGGTGGAGGGCTCGACCGAGACGAGGGCGGCGGTGAAACCCCGGGGATCCTCGGGGAGGGTCGAGAAGACGGCGTCCTGAGCCAGCTGCTGGACCCGGGGCTCGAGGGTGGTGTGGATGGTCAGGCCGCCCTTGAACACGGCCTGGTAGCGCTCCTGGGGGGTCTCGCCCAGCCAGGGGGCGGCGAGAAGCTCCTGCTTCACTCTCTCGGCGAAGTAGTCGCTGCCCTTGGGGGGGTCCTTGGGATGGGGTGTGGGGAGGGGCTCACCCTTGATCTGCTCCGCCTCCTCCGGGGTGAGGTGGTTGAGAAAGCGCATCCGATCGGCGACCAAGGCGCGGCGGTCGCGGGCTTCCTGGGGGTAGAGGTAGGGGTCGGAACCCCCCGGGTAGCGGATCAGGCCGGCCAGGAGCACGGCCTGGCCCTTGGTCAGCTGGCCGACGCCGGTCTGGAAGTAGGTCTCGGCCGCGGCCTGGAGCCCGTAAGCGCCGTTGCCGAAGTACACGCTGTTCAGGTAGCGCTCCAGGATCTCGTCCTTCGAGTACTCCCTCTCCATCTGGACGGCCAGGATGGCCTCGCGGATCTTGCGGTTCACGTCCTGCTTGGAGGTGAGCAGCTCGATCTTCACCAGCTGCTGGGTGAGGGTGGAACCTCCCTCGTTGATTCCGCCGGCCTCGATGTTGCTGACCGTGGCCCGCAGCAGGGAACGGAGGTCGAGAGGCCCGTGCTCGAAGAAGCGCTCGTCCTCGGCGTCGAGGACGGCCCGAACGACGTGGGGGGGGACCTGCTCGAGGGGCACGGGCACCCGGTCCTCCTCGGCGTGAAGGACCGTGAGCACGCTCCCGTCCCGGGCGTAGACGACCGAGCGGGTGGCCAGAGGCTGGAAGTTGATCGGACGGGACGGCACGGCGGTGGCGCCGTTGTCGGCGAGATACCCGAAGGACCGAAGGGCGACCACCGCTCCGAAGGCGAGGACGGCACCGACCAGCCCCACGACCGCGACCCAGCGGACCATCATCCAAACCGAGGCCACGAGGAACCGGCCCAACCGGGCCATCAGGCCCCGGGCCCCCGTCTGGTACCGGCGAGGGACGATCAGCCGGTACCGGACCGTCGGGAGGGAGACGGTCTCAGGCAGCGCCGTCTCGGTAGCGGGCGACGCCAGCGTGGTGGACGGGTGCTCGGCGGGATCGGGAGGCGGAGCGGGGCGGGCTTCGACCTGCGACACGGTCAGGACCCCGCGCCTATCACGGTCGAGGCGACCGTGCGGTCGCCAACGCTCGGGAAGTAGTCAGTCAACATCGTTCGCCCCTGCCTCTTCCTTCCACCACTCCGCTCCGGCTACACCTGTTCGGCGCGACTCGACCCTGCTGGTCAAGGGTGCGCTGCTGCCGGAACGACTGCGACGGGACCGTCCATACCCGTCGACGGGTACTTCCGCCGAGCCCCTAACCACTCATGCAGGCTAGATCTCTTTTGGCTCTCATGGTCAGCGGCCGCCGCCCCGTCCGTCAGGCTCTAACCCCACTCCTCACCGAGCATCGCCTCCAGACGCTCCTTGCGGCGAGGGCGTTCGGCCTTGGGCGTCTGCTTGGCCCGGCAACGACCGGAAAGGCTGTGCAGCCACAGAGCGTTGGTTTCGTCGTCGTCGGCTTCGGCGACGACGCGTGCGTAACACTCCGAACAGCGGATGATGGTCCTGGGCATCGGATTCCTGTTGCTACAACCTCGACGATCGGTGAGCCTTGCCCCATAAAGGATACGCCCCCGAAGGCGCAAAGTTGCGGCAGTTTCACGATGCCCGCTCGACCAATTTGCGGACCAGGCTCTCCTCCAGGTCGCCGGGAAGAGGCTGTTCGCGATGGACGAAGGCGGTGGAGATCTCGACCCTGCCCTTGCGCACGAAGACCTGGTCGACCACGAGGGTTGCGCCCGCGGCGACCGCGGGAGCGGCCACCGTCATGCGGAAGCTCACCGTGTCGTCGCCGACGTGGGGAAACTCTGAGCGCTCGAGGGTGAGGAGCTCGAACGGAGGCCCACCCGGCGGGGTCTGGCCTCTCAGCTCCGCCTGAAGCCGGTCGCGAAGGCAGGGAAGGGCCTTTTCGGTGAGCAGGACGGCCAGATCTTCCCGGGCGATGGCCTCGGTCCGCATGACCTGGGCCGAGGAGTTGGCCCTCGTGAACTCCCCGGTACTGAAGTTGTCGGAGTCAGCGATCGCCGTCCGGAGCTCGGCCGCCGGCGGACGGCCCATGCAGGCGGAGAACCTGAGGTCGTCGGGCGAGTCGGGTCTGCGCAGGGCGGCGGGATCGCGTTCCCACCCGGGAGGGAAGTCCGACAAGCGCCAGTTGGCCGCCTGAGCCGTCTCCTCGTCGGCGTCGGTGCTGGAGGAGCCGCTGTCGTCCCCTCCGCCGCCGCAGGCCGGCAGGACCAGGCTCAGGCCGAGAAGGACCAACCGGGCGCACCGTTTCATCTCGTCCCTCAGCCTCGCGCCCCGCCCGTGAAGTTCCATGAGCGAAGGTGGACGCTGGGAGCGAAGAACTGCAGCTCCCCGGCCAGGCGGCCGTCGTTCCCGATGCCGAGCACGTTGCCGGGGGCGAGGGCCTCGGCGTAGGACTGGGTGAAGCGCAGGTTCCGGACGCCGCTCGTCACCCGGCCGTTCTCGATCAGGAACGTGCCGTTTCGGGTGAGGCCGGTGACCACCTGGGTCTTGGGATCGAGGATCCGCGTGTACCAGAACTCGGTGATCAGAAGGCCCCGTTCCACGGAGGCGATGAGGTCGTCTGGGGTCCGGCTTCCGGGCTCCAGGAAGACATTGGTGGGGATGGGGCCGGCGATCTCGCCCCCGGGCACGGCGTGGCCCGTGCTCTTCCGGCCCGCCAGCGCGGCCGTGCGCCGGTCGTAGGCCAGAGCCAGGGACACGCCCGACCGGACCAGGTCGAGCCTCCGGCGGGGGGTGCCCTCGGCGTCGAAGGGGTAGCCGAGGGCGCGGGGGTCGTTGGCATCGTCGAAGATCGTGACCGACGGGTCGAACTGGGTCTCCCCCAAGCGGACGAACGACTGGCCCTCGGCGTGGTGCTTGGCGTTGAAGCCCTGGCCGGTGAGGAAGTCGAGCATGTCGACCACGCAGGCCGGCTCCAGCACGACCTCCCAGCTCCCGGGCTCGACCTCGACGGCGGTGTCTCCCCGGCGGGCCTTGTCAGCCGCCCGCCGTCCGGCGGCGGCGCCGTCGATCTCGGAGATCCGCGGGGCGATCTGCTGGCCGCTGCCGTCGGCGCCCGCCGTGCGGTGGATGCCCTCCACGACGGCCCGGCTGGACGGGGCCCACAGGCGCTGGCCGGCGGAGTTGGCGAAGGCGACGTCCCAGCCACCGGTCTCGCAGTACCCGGCCGCCTCCAGGCCCGGGCCCTCGGCCACGAACGACCCCACAACCTCGGCCCGGGTGTCGGGCGCAGCCAGCATGGTCGCCTCGTCGAAGCGGGTCGGGTCGGGAACAGGTGCGGGGACGGGCGGCGCCAGGCCGGGCCAGTGAGGGTCCGGAGAACGCAGCTCGGCGGCCTCCAGGGCCCGCTCGACCAGGGAGTTCAGCCCCGTGGCCAGGCGCGACGTGCTCGTGGTGGCCTGGCGGCCGTCGACCACGACCTTCAGACGGGCCCACTGGCCGCTCTCGGCCACGTTCTGGTGGATGTGGGAGTTGGCGAAGCGGGTCAAACCCGAGCGACCGGAGGTGACCGTGACCCCGGCCTCGGCCCTGTCGCCCACGAGGGCCAGCACCTTGTCGCACGTGCCGAGCAGATCCTCGCCGTGCGTGGGTCCGGCCGCGGTCATCGACCCCGCACGCCGACCCGAACGCCCCGGAACCGGGCGGGAACCGCAGGATGACCGGTGTGGCCGATCTGCATGGGCTGGCCCTTGCCGCAGTTCGGGGTGCCCCAGAAGATCCACTCGTCACGACCGCCCACCATGTCCATTGAGCCCCAGAACTGGGGGGTGATCCCGGTGTAGGTCGGGTTGCGGACGAGACGGCCGAGCTTTCCGTTCTTTATCTCGTACCCCGCTTCGCAGCCGAACTGGAAGTTGAGCCGCTTGTCGTCGATGGACCACGACCGGTTGGTCTCCATGTACACGCCGTCGTCGGTGGCAGCCACCATCTCCTCGAACGACGAGGCGCCGGGCAGGAGGCCCACGTTGGTCATCCGCACCATGGGCAGGCGGCTCCACCCCTCGGCCCGCACCATCCCGCCGGGAGGGAGGCCGGTGACGTGAGCCGAGTCCCGCCCCGAGAGGACCCCGACCCAGACCCCGTCGCGCACGATGTCGACCCGCTGGGCGGGGGTGCCCTCGTCGTCGTAGCCGAAGGAGCCGAGGGCCCCGGGCAGGGTGGCGTCGGCGGTGATGTTCATCAGATCGGACCCGTACCTGAACGTCCCCAGTTGGGAGAGGTCGAGGAACGAGGTGCCGGCGAAGGCGGCCTCCCACCCGAGGATCCGATCGAGCTCGATGGCGTGACCCACCGACTCGTGCACCTGCAGGGCCAGCTGCTCGCTTCCCAGGATGAGGTCGGTGACGCCCGTGGGACACTCAGGAGCGCTGAGGAGGGCCACGGCCTCTTCGGCCACCCGGTGAGCGTTCCCGGCCAGGTCGGTCTCCCGCACCAACTCGTACCCGGCGGTGCCGTAGTACCCGCCGATGCCCCCGTAGGAGCGGCGCTGGGTCTC
>JBHENM010000030.1:0-1120 GCA_046262035.1 Acidimicrobiales bacterium
CATGAAGTGGCACGACGGGCAACCCGTGACCGCGGACGACGTGAAGTTCACCTTCGAGAATGCCCTGATCAAGTTCCACTCCCGGACCCGCGCTTCCCTGAGCGCCGCCAACCTCACCATCGAGGCGCCCGACCCCCGGACCGTGGTGTTCCGCTTCGGCCGCCCCTACGCACCCCTGCTGGCCCAGCTGAACGTCACCGAGGCCCCCATCATCCCCAAGCACGTCTACGAGCCCTGTGGCGCCGGTATCGAGCGAGCAGCCGACTGTCCGCCCAACCGGGCGCCCGTGGGTAGCGGGCCCTACAAGTTCGTGTCCTACGACGCCACCGAGATCAGGATGACCCGCAATCCCGACTACTTCCGCACGGGTCAGCCCTATTTCGACAACGTGGTCGAGCGGGTGATCACCGACGGCGGCACGCGCACCCTGGCTCTCCAGAAGAAGGAGATCGACTGGGTCTACACGGTCCAGCCGCCGTCAGACCTGGCCGCGCTGCGCGGTGACCGCACCATCACCCTGGCCGAGGCGGCCCGCGGACCGGGTGGAGGCAACTGCGTGACGACCGTCGCCTTCAACCTGCGGCCGCCCGAGGGACGGCCACCGATCCTCACCAGCCTCCCGGTCCGCCAGGCCCTGCACGCCGCCACCAACCGCCAGCAAGCGGCCGACCAGATCCTCTTCGGCCAAGGCAAGGTCGCCTCGCAGCCGATCCACACGGCCATCCCCGTGGCCCGCACCCAGAACCTGACCCTGCCCCCCTTCGACCTCAACCGGGCCCGGCAACTGCTCGACCAGGCCGGTTGGAAGGACGAGGGCGGGGAGATCCGCGTGGCCCGGGGGGTGCAGGGGGTGCCCGACGGCACGCAGCTCAAGATCGACATCCAGCACTTCGTCGGTCAGCAGGCGGACTACGCCCAGGTCCTCCGTCAGCAATGGAAGGCCGTGGGCGTCGAGCTGGAGACGAAGCAGATGGCTACCGCCGACCTGCCCGTCAGCGTCTTCACCAACCGGACGTTCGACACGGCCACCATCTCCTACTGCAACGAGAGCGACCCCCAGATCGGGGTGCGCCGCCAGTACCACTCGACCCAGATCAGCCAGACCCCCTTCTCCAACGGA
>JBHENM010000031.1:0-1355 GCA_046262035.1 Acidimicrobiales bacterium
AGTACATGGAGTCCATGCTGGAGACCCTGGGCGGCAGGCAGGAAGTCGACGCTGTCATCGGCGACCACGGTTTCGCGGGCGCCGCCCTCGAGGCCGGCATTCCGACGTACGCCATCGCTGACGCCAACGACCCCGGGCTCCGCTGGCCCAAGCGCGGGGCCGCACCGACGGAGTCCTCGTGATCGACGACGGACTGAACCCGTCCGTCTACGAGCCCGTGACCGAGGCCATGCTGGCCGGGGTCGCGGAAGCGTTTCCTCCTGCCGGCTGAGGGAACAACGCACCCATGGCACGCGACGACGAATCTGCCCGCCCGGCCCCCGACATCATCGAAGCCGGCATCCCGGCCACGACCGAGACGCCATCCGGCGTTCCCGAGGGCTGGGAGGCGGACGAGGAGCCGCCGCCGCTCGACTTCCCCCAAGGGGCGGAGAGCTGGGGCACCACCGGCCAGGAGCAGCAGCTGGGTGAGTCCCTCCGGCTCAGGGTCTTACGCGAGGAGGCGGAAGTGGGCGAGCCCGCGGCGGGAGACGGCGTCCGACTGCTGGAACCGGGTGCCGAGGATGGCTTGCTCGATGACGAGGCGGACGCCGTGGGCGAGGTCGACCTGGCCGGGGGTGACACCCCTTCACCGGAGGAGGCGGCCATGCGCATCGAGGACGAGCCCGCGGGCCTCACCTACGACCGCGGTCCGGGCTACCTCGACGAGGAGTAGTCGGCGAAGGGCTCGCGCCACCGACGAAAGTCACGCCGGCTGGGGGAGGTTGAGCACCATTCCCTCGTGAGCGGCGGCCACCGGGATCGGTGCTGATCCGAAGCGTCCGACGATCCCGTCGACCTCGTCGTCGGTCCGGGAGGGATCGTGGTGGTAGAGCAGGACGGACCGCGCTCCCCCTCTAACCCCCAGCTCCACCGCGTACTCCGCCGCGGCATGGCCGAACCGGGCTCTTGCCGGGAGCTCCTCGGCCGTGCACTGGGAGTCGTGCAGCAGGACGTCAACGTTCCTTACCAGTTCGAGGGCTGCCGGATGGTAGGGGCCCCACCCATCGGGTCCCCCGCCTAGGGCGGTGGGATTGTGGTCGGACAGGTAGGCGAAGGCGCTGGTCGCATCCTGGACCCGGAAGCCGAAGGTCCGGCCCGCGGGGTGGGGGATGTCCAGGGCCAGAACTTGAAAACCCTCGATCTCGTGCTCTCCTGCTTCCAGCCCCGCGAAGGACCAGTCACCGCGCAGCTCCGTCGGCCCGATCGGGAAGTGGGGTGGAGACATGAGCCGGGTCATGAGCGCGATCGGGTCTCCTTGCTCGGGAAGCAGGACCCGTACCCGGGCGGCCTCGCAGTCGGCTCCGCCGAAGAAC
>JBHENM010000032.1:0-3913 GCA_046262035.1 Acidimicrobiales bacterium
CACCGCCCTGCGGGCCTTCGCCGCCGAGGTCGACGATCCGATGGCCGACCTGGTGGTGGCGTCGCTCATCGTGGCCACCACCGAGCAGGTCGGCCGCCTGGGCGAGCTGCTCGGCACCCTGGCCGCCCGCACCCGCGAGCAAGCCGCCTTGCGCATGCGCATCGACAAGGACCGGGCCGGCACCCGCACTCAGGTCCGGGGGGTCGTCCTGGCCACCATCGGCATGATCCTGTTCCTGATGGTGTTCAACAAGGGCCTCCTCGCCGCCTACAACAGCGTCGAGGGCCAGCTCGTGCTCGCCGGCATCGGCACCGCCTTCCTCGCCGGCTTCTCCCTGCTGGCCCGCATGAGCCGCCCCCAACGGGTCGAGGGCTTCACCCTGGCCGCCGCTGAGGACGTCGCGTGATCGGCATGCTCACCGCCGGTGCCCTTGTCGGCTTCGGGCTGTTCCTGATCGGCCGGGCTCTGTTCCCACCCCGCCCGTCACTGGCCGTGGTGCTGGCCCGGGTTCACGGCGGTGCCCCTGCCGAGCCGGTGGCCACCCTGCAGCCTTCGGCGCGCTGGGCCGCCACTGTCGGCCCCCCCCTGGCCCGGGCCCTGGAGCGGTTCAACGTCTCCCTTGGGGACCTCGGCTCCGACCTGGCCGTGATCGGTCGCTCGGTGGAGGACCACATGGCCATGCGGGCCGCCGGCGCGGCCGCCGGCGTCGTGTCGGCCGCCGGGCTCGCCGCCCTGCTCGGCGTGGCCGGATTGGCACCCTCGGTGCTGATGACGGCCTGGCTGGCGGTGGCCGCCGCCCTCATCGGCTTCGTCGTCCCCGACAGCCTCGTGCGCCGCCAGGCCGTGGCCCGTCGCCAGGCCTTCCGCCAGAGCCTGGCCTTTTTCTTGGACCTGGTGATCGTCTTGCTGGCCGGCGGGGTGGGTGTCGGCGGCGCCCTGCGCCAGGCGGCTGCCGCCGGCGATGGCTGGGCCTACGTCCAGATTCGCAACGCCCTGGCCGCCGGCCGGGTCAAGAGGGAGCCGCAGTGGGCGGTACTGGGCCAGCTGGGGGCCGAGCTGGGCATCGTCGAGCTCGAGGAGCTGGCCGCCCAGGTGTCGCTGGCCGAGCGTGAAGGCGCATCGGTGCGCCAGAGCCTCAGCGCCAAGGGCGCGTCCATCCGCGACCACGAGCTCTCCGACGCCGAGGCCAAGGCCGCCTCGGCGACCGTCCGCATGACGGCCCCCCTCGTCTTGCTCGGCATGGCCTTCTGCGCCTTCATCCTCTACGGCGCCATCTCCAGGGTCGGAGTCGCCGGATGACTCCTGTGCACCACCCTCAACACCAACCCCGAAAGGAGCTTCCATGACGGAGCTGAACGTCCTCAAGTACGCCTATCTGATGCTGCGGGTGCGCCTGGCGGCCGCCCGCGACGACGAGCGGGGCATCAGCACCCTCGAGGCGGTGCTGCTCGTCGCCGGGTTCGCCACCATCGCCCTGCTGGCCATCGTCTTCATCACCACCAAGGTCAACGACGCCGGCGAGAACATCCCCACCGGCCCCGCCGGGCCCTAGCAGCGCCGCCCGATGGTGCGCGGCGCGGGAGGTCGTTCCTCGCCGGCCGGTCCTCATGGCCGCCGGCGGGAGAACGCCGTCCGCGCTCGCCCCCGCCGGGCCCGCGGCGAAGCCGGCATTGCCACCCTGGCGGCCGTGCTTCTCATGCCCGCGGTGGTCCTGGTCATCATGACCGTGGCCCAGGCTGTCATCTACTACCACGCCTCCCACCTGGCCACCGCCGCCGCCCAGGAGGGGGTGCGGTCCGCCCAGGTGCCCGATGCGACCGAGGCCGATGGCCAGGCTCACGCCCAGGACTTCTTGGCCCAGGCCGGCCCCTCGCTCGTCCTCGGCCCCACCGTCGATGTCACCCGGGGCACCGACACCGCCCGCGTCGAGGTCCGGGGCACCGCAGCCAGGCTGGTCCCCGGGCTCTCCCTCGACATCCACGCCGTGGCCAGCGGCCCCGTCGAGCGCTTCGTCGGGGATCCCGGATGAGGCGCGACGAGCGCGGCGTCGCCACCCTCGAGCTCGTCCTGCTCGTGCCCGTGTTCGTGGGGCTGATTCTGTTCGCGGTGGGCATGGGCCGCCTGGGCCAGGCCCGTGGCGACATCGACGCCGTGGCCCGCGATGCGGCCCGGGCCGGCTCCATCGCCCGCACACCCGACGAGGCCCAGGCCGCCGCCCAGGCCGCCGCCTCCGACGTGCTGGCCTCCCGCAACCTGACCTGCACCGGCCTCGCCGTCAACGTCGACACCAGCGACTTCCGCGCCGGCGGCTGGGTGCGGGTGGACCTGTCCTGCACCATCCCGCTGTCGCAGCTCACGGGGGTGTGGTCCCCCGGGGACAAGACGATGCAGGCTCGGGCTCTGGCCGTGGTCGACACCTACCGGAGGACAGCCGGGTGAGGCCGGCCCGCTGCCGTGGTGAGGACGGTATCTTCACCCTGTTCGCCTCGCTCATCGTGGTCGCCTTCCTCATCCTGGCCGGCCTGGCCGTCGACGGGGGCTATGTCCTCGCCGCCCGCCGGCGGGCTATCGACGAGGCCAACGGCGCGGCCCGCGCCGGCGCCGAGGCCCTGGCCCCCTCCGCCTACCGCACCAGCGGCGCTGTCGCCACCGGAGATGCGGCACCTGCCCACCGGCAGCGGCTCGGGGGAAGTGGAGCCCGCCCGTGGCCGGGCGGTCACGAATCAGGCCGACCGGCTGGTTTCGGGCTTAGCCGAGTTCCTGACGCCAGGGGACACTCGGGGTCGTGGCCAGCATGGCGCGCAAACTTCGACCTGCTTCCACGACTGCCGACATCAATCGCCTTGCGAAGGTCCTTCACCCGCTAGGGGCATGCAGCGCTCGGTCCCGGGGCCTCCGATCCAGCGTTCCGGAAAGACCGCACGGCGTTGCCGAAACCGTCCATCACGTCTGAGGCCGATATGGCTGACGCTCGGACCCACGCCACCGAGCGATCGCCGCCGCAGTGGCGCTGACCACCGGATCGTGGCCTAGAGGCATCCGTCTTCTCTCTAAAAGCCGCCGGGGCCGTAGAACGCTTCACGGCCTAGCCACATGAAGTGCACGCCATCGTAGAATCTTAAGGCGGTAGCAACACAGTCGGATCTCTGCCACCAAGACCTCTGTGCACAGACCTTCAACATGTCCGCGCGAAACACCTTGTCCACGAAAGCCCGCCTCGCCTCAGTCACCTCCAAACGCTTCGAGTCGACGGCTTTTTGCCCGAAGTTACGGTACCCAAAGTCGTGACGCCGGCAGGCATCCAGGAAATGATTCACCCAAAGCAACCCAACTATTACTGGTCCCAAAGTGGAGCAGAGATCGGTACTCCAGTTCAATCGGTTGTCATGCCACGGAGAGTTCGCCTCTCTTATGAAGCGGTCGAGCGGCATTCCCATCAGCAGCATTGCCGACGGATGCTCTTTAAGTCCCTGCCATCTGTACGTCTCGAAACGCTCCGGCGGTGGTGGCCGTGGCGGTGAGACTGGTGGTGGCGGTGGCGGTGGCGGTGGTGGTGGCGGTGGCGGCGGTGGCGGAGGCGGCGGCGGTGGTGGCCGTGGCGGCCGTGGTGCGCCAACTCCTGGCCCCCAATGGACGTGATTCGACTCAATCCCGTTTGCGCGAACCCAGTGGTCGGGGCCGTCGCTTGAGTAGCACTGGTTTTGCACAAAGGCGTTGCCAGCCCCGTCGGTCCTCATGGTAAAGGTGTAGAATCCTCCGGGACTAACGCTGTCGTGACAAGTCACCCTCACCGCAGAGTTAGGCGGAAATGATCTCAGGGTAACGGCATACCGATAGCCGTGAGGCGCGATCGGTCCACGTGCCAAACTCACGACCGGTCCGGGTGGCGGTGGTGGCGGCGGTGGCGGAGGCG
>JBHENM010000033.1:0-3956 GCA_046262035.1 Acidimicrobiales bacterium
TCTGGGCCACGATGCACCGCCGGCCGGTGACGCTGGTCGCAGCCGGGTCGGCAGCCGTGCTCGGTGCCGCCGTCCGGGCGCGCTCCCGGTCCTGACCCGGGCCACCCTTCTAAGGCCAACACCGAGGTGTTCGAACGGGCCCTCGAAGAGGTGGCGGAGTCCGTCCATCGGCTGCTCGGCGGGCTGGTGACCGGATCCCGAGGGGCGTCCACCCCCCAGCCGTAAAAGGAGCGGTGCTAGCACCCTTTTTGCGGCGCCCTAGCCCTCCTAAGGTCCTGGTGGCGCAGTTTCGACCAGGGAGGATGATGAACTTGCAGCGACGGACTCTCGCCTCGTTCGTGCTTGGTGTGGCACTGGTGTCGGGGCTGTCAGCGCCCGTCGCCAACGCCGCACCCAACAACAACAACACTCGCAAGCTCCTGGAAGCGGTCACTCCCGAGGGAGTGATGCAGCACGAGCAGGCGTTCCAGCAGATCGCCGACGCCAACGGTGGGACCCGCGCGTCGGGTACACCCGGATACGCGCCCTCCGTCCAATACGTGGTCGAGCAGCTGACGGCGGCCGGTTACACCCCCCAGATTCAGGAGTTCGAGTTCCCGTTCTTCCAGGAGCTCAGCCCTGCGGTTCTCGAGCGGGTCGCGCCCGGGGCCGCCAGCTATGAGACCGACACGTTTACGTTCTCGGGGCCCGGGGACGTCACCGCCCCCGCCACCCTGGTTGACGTGCAGATCCCCCCGGCTCCGACGCCTGGGTCGACCAGCGGGTGCGAGGCCAGCGACTTCGTCGGGTTCCCGGTCGGGAACATCGCCGTGCTCCAGCGGGGGACGTGCAACTTCAGCGTCAAGGCGGTCAACGCGCAGAACGCGGGCGCCAGCGCCGTGGTCATCTTCAACGAGGGCCAGCCCGGGCGGACCGGCGTCGTCGACGGAACTCTCGGCGGTCCCGTCGTCACCATCCCCGTGGTCGCAGCCAGCTTCGCCACCGGCCAGGAGCTGTACGGGCTCCGCAACGACGGGCTCGTCCTGCACGTGAAGGCGGACACGATCTCCGAGACCAGCACCACCTGGAACGTCATCGCCGAGACCGACAAGGGTCGCGACGACAACGTGGTCGTCGTCGGAGCCCACCTCGACAGCGTGGTCGCAGGGCCGGGCATCAACGACAACGGCAGCGGGAGCTCGACCATCCTCGAGATCGCCCGCCAGATGGCCAAGGTCAACCCGAAGAACACGGTCCGCTTCATCTGGTTCGGCGCCGAGGAGCTGGGCCTCCTGGGCTCCGAGTACTACGTCAGCCAGCTCAGCCCTGCTGAGCGGGAGGACATCGCGGTGATGCTCAACTTCGACATGGTCGGGTCCCCGAACTTCGTGCGCTTCGTGTACGACGGGGACAACTCGGCCTTCCCCGTCGGCACCAACGTGGCTGCCGGACCCCCCGGCTCCGGCTACATCGAGAAGGTCTTCGTCGACTACTTCGCCTCCCGAGGGCTGGCCTCCGAGCCCACGGCCTTCAGCGGGAGGTCCGACTACGGGCCCTTCATCGAGGCCGGGATACCCGCCGGCGGGCTGTTCACGGGCGCCGAGGAGATCAAGACCCCGGCTCAGGCAGCCATCTACGGCGGTACGGCAGGCGTCCCCTACGACATCTGCTACCACGAGCCCTGCGACACCCTGGCCAACGTCAACGTCACCGCCATCGACCAGATGTCGGACGCTGCGGCCTACGCCATCCTCGTCCTCGCCCAGAACACCGAGGGTGTGAACGGCGTGAAGGGGAAGGGCAACTTCAAGCCCAAGAAGCTGCCGCCCGAAAGCCAAGGGGGTCCCCAGCTCGCCGCCTAGAGGCCCAAGTCGGACCGCCGGCGTAGGGCCGGACACCTACGCCGGCGGACCCTTCAGGAACACGGGGTTCCCCACTGTCGTCCGTCCGCGGGCGTCGAAGGTCTCGACCCGGTACCACGTCCCGAGAGGTCCCTCCCCTGCCACCCGCTCGGCCGGGAACCGGTACTCGAAGGGATCGGAGGTCACGGGCACGCTGAACAGGTCGTCGCCGTTGCGGACGATCCGCAGCGACTGCTTGTCGCCCCCCCTGACCGTCACCTGCACCTCGGCCGCCGCGCCCGGCCCCTCGAGCCCGAGCGTGGACCCGAATGTGCCGGCGTCCTGGCCCGGTACCACGGCCGACATCTCCAGGGCCGGGCTGCCGGCAACTCCCCGGGTGCGCACGTAGGCCCTTCCGGCGCGGATGGCCTCGATCAGGGCGGGGCGCGAGAGCTGGGAGGCGAAGACGGCGGTGGCGCACGTGCCCAGCTTCGGCCCCTTCTTGTCGTCCGACCCACTCACGGCAGTGATCTTGAAGCCCTTGTTGAGGAGGCTCTCCCACAGGTCGATGGCGGTCGAGAAGAACGGGTTGCTCACACGCCAGCCCGCATCGGGGAGGCCGTAGTCGCCGGGACTGACGAGGGCCTCGCCGGTGAGGATCTCCATGGTGTCCACCGCCTGCCAGTCGATCTCAGGGCCCAGGCGGAACTCGCATCCCCGGCACAGGTTCTCGAACAGCGGCCCCGGAAAGGTGGTGGGGTGGTTGACCTGGAACAGGGCCCCGGCCGTCCGCACCGCCGTCTGGATGTCACGGATGTGCACGTCCTCGAAGCCGTGGCGGTACTCGATGAAGCCCGGCGTCTCCCCCAGGGACTGCACGTGCCCGAAGTAGGTGACGATCTCCCGGCCGGGCCAGATCACCAGGTCCGGGTTCTCCCGCTGCACCCGTCCGTACTGGTCCCAGTGGTGGCCCACGACGTACTCCGTCACCGGGAGGAAGTCGAGGCCGGCGTCCCTTCCGTACTGCACGAACCGCTCGGGCTCGGGACCCTCGCCGTTGGAGTGCCAGGCGTGCATGTGGAAGTCGCCGTGGTACCAGCCCGGCTCGGCCCGGGCCACGTGGGTGGGATCGACCGGATCCGGGGCCGGGGGTTGGGCGGCCGGGCCCTTGCGGGCCTGCACCTTCACCTTCCAGTCGGCACCCGTGGGCCCGACGGCGGCGATCCCCAGCTCGGCGTGCCAGATGCCGGGCTCGACGGGGCCGGGCCGGTAGGACCGCTGGGCCACGTCTCCCTGCACGAACACGTGCTTGTGACGGCTCCCCGACCACCCCCGGAACCCCTCCGCCGACCGGTACCCCTGCTCGTCCCACAACCCCAGGTCGAGGACGGTCTTGGTGAGAGGGTTGTCGGGAAGGCTCGGGGGAAGGGCCTCCCAGTCGTAGTCGATCTCGATCCGGGCCGTATCCGGCCGGACCTCGAAGGGCAGCATCAGGTACTGCTGCTCGTCCGAGGGAAACGCGGTGCCTCGGATGACGACGGGCCGCCCGTCGGGCTCACATGCGGGAGGTGTGCCCCCAGTGCCCCGGCGGCGAAGAGACACGAGCTTGGCCCCCGCCCAGTCGCCCAGCGACGCCGTAACCGACAGCGTCCACCGCACCAGACCGGGGACCCGCCGCTCGACGTAGGCCTGCGCCGGCGGAGTCGCCCGGGCGCGGTCCGCAGCCGCCCGCAGGGCTGTGGCAACACGCGAGGTGCGCTCCGAACGCGCAGGCTTGGGCACCAGATCACATCCGCCGGACGGCAGACACAGTTCACCACACCGGACCCCTACCGGGCTTGAAATGGGCAGGCCGCGGGAAAGCTCCTCCGAGACCCACACGCCAAAGCATGGAGGTCGAAACATGCCGGCCAAGGATGAGATGCCGTCGACCCTGCAGCGCAGCCCGGCCAAGGCCCAGAGGACATGGGGCAAGGCCCATGACAGTGCCGTGGAGACCTACGGCGAGGGGGAGCGGGCCCACCGGACGGCGTTCGCCGCGCTCAAGCAGTCGTTCGAGAAGGTAGGCGACAAGTGGGAGCCCAAGGCGGAGAAGGGGCCGTCGGACCCCGACGGGGATGAGACCTACGGAGGCGT
>JBHENM010000034.1:0-2029 GCA_046262035.1 Acidimicrobiales bacterium
TGGCCCTGCTGGACGAGCCGAACAGTCGGCACTGGGGCTACGAGCTGTCCCAGCGCTCCGGGGTCCGCTCCGGTGTGCTGTACCCGATGCTGACCCGCATGCTCGACGAGGGCTGGGCGCAGGACGGGTGGGAGGACCCGACCACCCTGCGCGAGAAACGCCCGCCCCGGCGCTACTACCAGCTGACCGACCAAGGCCGGCTAGCGCTCGGCGGGGTCCTGCAGCAGGCCCGACACGAGGCCCGGTTCGCCGATCTGCGGTGGCGGTTCGCGTGATGGCCGAGCTGCTCGACGCCGTCAGGCCGAGTCTGCTCCTGGTGCTCGTCGTGTTCGGGTTCGCCCCGGGATTCTGCCTGCGCCTGATCGTGCTCGCCTATCCCCGCGGTGACCCCCGCCGGGCCGAGCTGATCGCGGAGCTGTACGTCGTGCCCCGGCTCCAGCGACCCCTGTGGGTCGCGGAGCAGCTGGAGGTTGCGCTGTTCGAGGGCCTCGCGCACCGCGCATCGGCGACCTTCCGGCGGCTACCAGCACGATGGGGCCACCGCTCTAAGTTCGCGGTCGGGCACGTGCTCGTGGTCGGGGGCGGGTTTCTGTTGGTGCTCGGGCTCGGGTTCAAGCCCGAGTACGGGCTCGTCGAGTTCATGGTCGTGTTCATGCTCGTGTTCATGCTCGGGCTCGGGGGCGGGTTCCTGGGCGGGCTTCTGGGCAAGCTCCAGGACAGGCGCGGGGGTGGCCTCGTGGTCGGGCTCTGGCTCGGACTTCTGGGCGGGTTTTTGAGCGCGCTTCCGACCGGGGTCTGGACCGGACTCTGGGTCGAGCTCCAGGCATGGTCCCAGGTCGGGCTCCTGGGCGCGCTCGGGGGCGGGCTCGGGGGCATGCTCGGGGACATGCTTGGGGTCAGGTTCAGGAACGGTAAGCCCGACGGGTCAAGATCACGAACTAGTGTTTGCCTCGCTCCGAGGCCGTACGGGGAAACATCTGCCTCCCCGAAGGTCCCCGTGGATCATGCCGTCGAGGTGGGCTCCGACGGGTCTAGCTAGAGCCGAATAAAGATCATCCCACAAAAACTGGTTGATTCGCGGCAGTGCGCGTTGTGCTCACCGGCGGTACTGGCGTTGATCACCACGAGGGAGCCTCCCGTGGTAGGGGTGGGGTAGGTGGAGAAAGCCCGTTTGAGCGCGCGGCGATCTTCCCTTCGTGTGGCTGCGAACATGGCGCGGCCCGTGGCGACGACGCTGCGCCGGACCCCCTCGACTGGGCGGGGGGTGTGCTCCTCGGTTCCGCGCTCGGCGTTTGTCGGGCGACGGGCGTCGAACATCTCCCGGCCTTCGGTGACGCTCACTGTGCCGCCTCCCATACACCGGGCGCTGTCATCTGTCGGGCTGCCCATCGTGGCGGGATCGTGCCGGTGAGGAACGTCAGCGTGGTGGCGCCCTGGAGAGAGGGGCTTCCCGATATGAGCGGGTCGTAGGTGGCCGGATGGTGGGCGACGAAAGTGACCCTCAACCGGCCGACTGGAGCCCTTAGGCCCTCACCCGCCGGTGGGCGCTGCCCGGTGGCCGCTTCGATCGCGTCCTCGATCGCGTCCACTTCGGCTAGCGCCATCGCCGTGGCGTGCTGGGCCACGCGGTGGGCGGTCTTTGCGGCGGAGTATGCGTCGGACAGCTGCGCCGCCACGTGGGCGTTGCGGTGACTTCCGCGGCGGAGGTGTTCTTGGGCGCACCGACAGCCCGGGCGTGGTCCTCCTTCGCTGCCTGGGTAGCAGCAATGTCAGCCATCACGAGTGTCTCGGTGGCGTCACACCGCTCGGCGGTCACCCACGCCTGCGCGAGCTGGGCGGCGAGGAGTCGCTGCCTGGCCGCCGCGATCTCCACGGGCAACTCGTCCGCACGGGTCAGCAGACCCATCCACTCGGTCGAGTGCCCGCCTGCCCGCGCCGCCGTGGTAGCGGCGGGGAGTCCTTGCAGCTCCGCCTGCGCGTCGGCGAGGTCCGCTCGAAGCTCCTCGATCGACGCGTCCGGTGACGGCGC
>JBHENM010000035.1:0-12666 GCA_046262035.1 Acidimicrobiales bacterium
CGGTTTGATCCCTTCCGAGATCCAATCGAGCAGCTCCTGAGGAGTGGGGCCGAAGGCCGCTCCCCGAGGGCGATAGTGATGGACGCCTACCGCCACGGCGATCACTTCGTCATCCACTTCGATGTCCCCGGAGTGGAACCCAACTCCATCGAACTCACGTCCGAGCAGAACCTGCTCACGGTACGGGCCGAGCGGAGCTGGCCCGAGGGACGCGGCGGCCGAGGTGGTCGTGAACGAGCGACCTCAGGGCACATTTAGCCGTCAGGTGCTCCTGGGCGAGGGACTCGACACCGAGAACATCGAGGCGACCTGTGACCTGGGCGTCTTGACGGTGAAGATTCCCGTGGCCGCCTGTGCCAAGGCTCGGCGAGTGCAAGTGAGCCAACGGGGTGAGCGCGCGCAGACTGTTCGGGCAACCGAAGCAACCGAAGCGACCGACTGAGGCCGATCAGAGTGGCACGTCGGCCCGCCGGCTGGCCCTGCAGTCCGAGGGCGGTGTCGGCCGCTCTTGGCGCTGGTGCTCAAGATCACTGCCGCGGCTGATCGCGGAATGTCGAGTTCCTTCGCAAGCAACGACGGATTCAGCTCGCCAACTGAACCACCGCGAGCCGGCCACCTGAGGCCACGACTTCACCTTGGCGCCGACCAGCTCGTAGGCTCGCCGGCTCAGGTCGTCGACCTGCACCGACTGCCCATCGTGCATGCGGGAACGGGCGCCCCTGCCACGCTCACGCCGACCGGGCCTGCTGGAGGTGCTCGGTCAGTGCCTGGATCATGGGCACGAGACGGGCCCGGGCTGGCACGACGGGGTCGAGCACCCCCTCGTCGAGGGCTCCCTCGGCGCACACCGGGCCGACGCATGCGGACGACGGGGCCGTTGAGAGCTCGGCGGAGCTCGGCCTCGAGGGCCACCTCCCGGGCCAACACGAACAGGTTGTGTATGGCAGGCGCGATCACGAAGGTGACGGCTGCCAGCTCGCCCGCGCAGGCCGCCTCGATGAGGGCGCGAGCCGGCGCTGGGTCGCCGGGCAGGCTGAGCCGGTACGCGTCAACCTCGACAACCTCGGCGCCAGCGCCCGTGAGGCGAGCGATGGCCACAGAGTCGGCAACTCCTTGGAGCTGGAGCACCACCCGACAGCCGGCCACAGGCTCAGCCAGCACCCGCTCGAGCAGTTCGTCGAAGCGCTCGTGTGGAGCCCGCCACTATTCGGCAAGCACCATTCGCTGAGGCGGCCTTCGCCCCCCGGTTCGCCACTCGGGCGCGACCCAGAGCCGCGACCAGCGCGTCGGCCATGCCCCACGACTCGGCCGCCCCCAGCCAGGAGCGCATCCCGAAGCCCGTAGAGGCGAGTAGGTAGTCGGGAGGATGGGCGGCCACGTCCGCCCCGTCGTGGCAAGCAGCGCCTCGTCGTCGGCGACGGAAAAGACCCGCAGGGTCGGCCCTTGGAGGATGTCAGCCCCCCGCGTCCGAAGCAGGTCGGCCTACTGCTCGGCACGCCGCTCGGCGATGATGCCGATCCTCATGCCCTGGAGCGGGCCTTCGCTCATGGCTGATTCTCGCGCCCCCCGCGGCCGAAGGCCGATGCTCGGCGCAGCGGCCCGCCGGCGCCCGGCAGGATGCAAGCAGACGTAGGGTTTGCTCGTCACACTGATGGCGGCGGGATCCCAACCGAACCAGTCCTGAGGAGAGGTGCGTATGCCAGAGCTTGTTGAGGTAGCGAAGGTCGAGGAGCTGGCGCCCGGAACCGCTCGTGTCGTCACGGCGGGGGGCAGAGAGCTCGCCCTGGTCAACGTAGACGGCACGTTCTACGCCATCGACAACGAGTGCACCCATCGGGGCGGCAACCTGGGCGAGGGAGAGATCAACCCGGATTGGAGCGAGGGCGCCATTGAGTGTCCGCTGCATGGCAGCGTGTTCGACGTGCGCACGGGCGAGGTGTTGGCCCCACCGGCGACCGACCCGGTGCGCACCTACACTGTTGAAGTCGATGCTGGAGTGATCAAGGTCTCGATCGACTGACCCATCTGTTTTGGTGGCCGAGCCGGCCAGGGTGGTGACCTCCCGGTGGCCTTGTTGACTCGGCGGATGGCGCCCCTGGTGCCCACGTAGGCCTACGCGCCCACCATCACCACGCCACCCATGTCGGTGAAGCTGACGCTGGTGGTCGTGCCATCGACGGTGGCGGCCGTCCCGTCGCCGGCCACGCTCGAGATAAGGACTGCGATGCCGGTCGGGGTCATGTTCGAGTTACGATGTCCCGCCCGAGCGCGGCACAAGCCGGGCGCCCGGTCACGTGTAACGTGCGAGCCCGCCTCCCGGAAGCTAGCTCGCTGGGCATCCGGAATTGATGCTCCTAGTGATGTCAAGCAGCTTTTTCGCCGAGTAGCGGGTACACCTCGCGAGCGACGTACCGCTTGAGGCATCGCATGATCTCCCGCTTCGACTTGCCCTCCTTCGTTCGCCACTCGACATAGGCGCGGGTGCGGGGATCGGACACCATCCGGACCATGACTATGCGCCAGAGGGCATGGTTGGCCCGGCGGTCCCCGCCGCGGTTGAGCCGGTGGCGAGTGACCTTGCCCGAGGACGCCTCGATCGGGGAGCTCCCGCAGAGATGGGCGAATGAGGCCTCGTTGCGCAGCCGCTCGGGGTTGTCGCCGGCGGCCACGAGCAAGGCGCCGGCGGTATCGGAGCCGACGCCGTGGCGTACCACGAGCGCGGGGGCGGCGGCGGCCACCAACGGGCCGAGGAGGGCGCCGAGACGGTCCATCTGCTCACCCAGGTAGCGGGCCCGGCGACCGAGCTCGCGCAGGGCGGTCTTGGTCGCCGAGGCGACGCTCATGCTGGCGTGGGGCGCAGGGCGGCCGCCTGTTCGATCAGCCGGAGCCCGCTCAGGTGTCGCAGCTGCTCACGCAGCTCGTCGGGGGAGGTGCAGATCAGGCTGCGCATCTGGTTGAGCGCCTCGGTGCGGTCGTGGCGGGCGGAGGAGCGAGCCACTCGAAGGACGCGAATCGCCTCCACCGCACCGTTTCTCGCCTTGGCCGGACCCGACGCGTCGCCGGAGAGCGCCGCTCGTGCCGCCGACAGAGCGTCGACGGGATCGCTCTTCCCCCGGCGCCGTCGGTTCTGGCGGTTGGGCCGGTCGACTTCGATCACCTCGACCCCCTGGGTGACGAGGTAGCGGGCCAGGCCGGCGCCGTAGGAGCCGCTGCCCTCGACGCCGACACGTACAACCGTGCCGAAGCTCCCGAGCCAGCGATGCAGCGCCCGGTAGCCGGCCGTGGTCGTCGGGAACTCCTTGGTGCCGAGCTGCCCGCCGACGCCGTCGAGGGCGGCCGCCATGTTGGTGTCGAGGTGGGTGTCGACCCCGCCGGTGACGGCGACGCCGGTTTCTGCCATGGTGGTGGTCACTGCTGTCCCTTCATCGAGCAAGTGGATGGGATGGCACGTCACCCGCCGGACGACGGACAAGACAGCGAAGGGCCTCTGAGACAGGCTCCTAGTAGGTCACTCCGCCCGACGGTGGGTGCACGGATGGGAACCTCGAGCCCGGCCGACGGATCAATTCAAAGACAACCCGAAGGCGTCAGCCGGTAACGGCGGGTCAGACCGGACTCGAGGAACCCACCCGCACGGTGACAGTTCCCCAACTCCAGTTCGGGGATGGGCACTGACTGGAAAGCGTCACCGCTTGATCATCGCTGCCGGCTATCGCGTGTCTTTCGTCGCGTTCAGTGCGCCCCATAACGTCCTGCGCTGTCGCCGGAGGTATCACTCTGATGCCCGTGGGGGCACCGGTACCCTTTTTGGGGCTAGGGCTGCGACCGCCCGTCGACCGGCGCCAGCATGCAAGCCACTTTGCGCCTCCCGCTCGGCTCGCCACTGCCAGACATCTCCTTGCTCGACATTGTCGGGCCAGAACGTCGCCTTCGTCCTGGCCGTGGCCGGCCCCCTCCTGCGCCGGCTGGGGCTGCGGGGCCGGCTGGTGGCAGGCGTTGCCGTCCTCGCGTTGTTCGGCACCCTGACCCGATGGGAGCCGTCCGTCCTGCGGGCGGTGGCCATGGCCGGCCTGGCCCTGCTCACGGGCACCCTGGGACGTCCCGCGTCCAGCCTGCGGGTGCTCTCCCTCGCCGTCGGCGGCCTCCTGCTGGTCGATCCCCTGCTGGTGCACTCCATCGGCTTCCGGCTCTCGGTGGGCGCGTGCGCCGGCATCGCCCTGTTCACCCGGCCCCTCACCCGCGCCCTGCCCGGCCCACGGATGGTGGCCGAAGGCCTGGGCGTCACCCTCGCCGCCCAGGCCGGGGTGGCACCCGTCCTCATCCCCACGTTCGGCGGCCTGCCCGTCGTCGCCCTCGTCGCCAACCTGCTGGCCCTACCCGCGGCCGGCCCCCTGATGGTCTGGGGCCTGGCCGCGGGACTGCCGGCCGGGCTGCTGGGCGGATTCGTGGCCGCGCTCGTCCACCTCCCGACCCGGCTGCTACTGGCGTGGGTGGCGGCCGTGGCCCGCGTTGCCGCCACCCTGCCTCTGGGCCAGCTGGAGATGACGCACGTCGCCGTCGTCGCCGCCGGGGGCGGGTTGACGGCCTTCGCCGCCCGCCGCGGCCGCCCGCGTCTGGAGCGCGCCGGTCTCGGCCTCTGTGCCGTCGCCCTGCTCGTTCCTGCGCTGGCCGCGGTGAGGCCCGGGCCGGTGACCGACCGCCCGGTGGGACGGGGGGTGGCCCTCTGGCGCTCGGGAGGGGCCACGGTGCTCGTCCTGGACGGGGCCCGCAGCGCTCCCGACCGCATCCTCGGCGAGCTGCACGACGCCGCCGTCCGCAGGCTCGACGTCATGGTCGTCAGCCGGCCGGGCGTGGCCGAGGCCCGCACGGCCGAAGCCATCCTCCGCCGGTACCCAGCCGGCCTCGTCCTCGCGCCACCCGGACACCGCCTCTCCCGGGCCCAGGTGGCCCCACCGGGGACCGAGGTCAGGACCGGCGGGCTACTGGTGCGCGTCGAGCACGCCGAAGACCGGCTGGCAGCCACCGTGACCACCGCTCCCCCGGCACTCGGGGCCACCGCCGCCCGCGGACCTCCCGGGTAGCGTCGGCGCGCCGTGCACCTGACCCTGGGGACACAGTCCTTCGACCTCACCACCCGCGCCTTGGTGGTGGGAACGGTCGAAGCCGCCCCGTCGCGGGCCCCGGCGCTCGTGAGCGACTGCGCCCAGCGGTTGGTGGCCGAGGGAGCCGACGTCGTCGAGGTGTTGGCGGAAGAGGACGAGGCCATAGCGGCGGAGTTCGTGGCTGTGGTGGTGGCGCGCGTCGCCGTCCCCGTGGCCATTGCCTCGAGCCGGTGGCAGGTCCTCGCCGCCGGCTACGCCGCAGGGGCCGTGTTGGGGTCGCACGGCGGCCATGAGGCGGAGTCGGACTTCCTCCGGGCCAGCGCCGCGGCGGGCGCGTCGGTGATCCTCCCGTGCCCCCCGCCCGCTCACGAGGGATCCGATCGGCGCCCGGCCCTCATGGAACGGGCGCGCCGAGCGGAGGCGGCCGGAATTCCGCGCCAGCAGATCGTGGTGGAACCCGTCGTCGATCGGCGCCTTCTCAGGGCCGCCCGGCGCGTGGCCGAGCTCGGCTATCCCGTCCTCCTCACCGTCTCCCCGTCGACCCTCTCGACTCTGGCCGATGAGCCAGGCCGCGACCCGGATGACGACCGGGCCCTCGCTCTCGCGGCCACCGCCCTTGCCGTCACCGGCGGGTGGCGCCTGGTGCGGACGTCCGATGTCAAAGGCGTCCGGCGGGTCTGCCGCGTGCTGGCCGCCGTCCTGGAGGCCGGGGACCGGTGACCGGCCCGGGAGGCCGGTCCGAGCAGGCATTCACTGGGGAGCCATCGGAGATGGGGCCCCAGTGACCGCGTTTCCCGCCTACCTGGTTCGCGGCGGCGACGACGTGGCCGTGGGCGACACCCTGCGCACGCTCCTCGGGGAACTGGTGGGCGAGGGCGATCCCGGGCTGATGGTCGAAGACCTCTCGGGCGACGAGTACGAGATCGCCCACATCGTCGACGCAGCCCAGACCCCCCCGTTTCTCAGTGACCGCCGGGTGGTCGTGGCTCGGGGGGTCGGGCGTTTCTCCACGGCCGACGTCGCGCCCCTCGTCGCCTACCTCAACGACCCCCTGCCGACGACGTCGGTGGTCCTGGTGAGCGGCGGCGGCCAGCTGGCCCGGCCGCTCGTCGACGCGGTTCGCAAGGTGGGCCACGTGGTCGACGCTGACGTTCCCGGCGGGCGGGGTCGATCGACGTGGCTGGCCGCTCGGCTGCGCGACGGCCCGGTACGGCTGGAGGCGCCGGCGGCCGCCGCCGTGGGGGAGCACCTAGGAGAAGACCTGAGCCGCCTCCCCGGCCTTATGGAGACCCTCGCCGCCGCCTACGGGCAAGGCGCCCGCCTGACCCTCGACGAGGTCCTCCCCTACCTGGGGCAGGCGGGCTCGGTCGCGCCGTGGGAGCTCACCGACGCCATCGACAGGGGCGACTCGGCCGCCGCCCTCGATCACCTCCGCCGCATGCTGGAGGCGGGTGGCCGACATCCCCTCGTAATCCTGGCCAGCCTGCACAACCACTACGGCCGCATGCTCCGGCTGGAGGGCGCCCCGGATGTCACCGATGAGAAGTCGGCCTCCACCGCCCTGGGGCTGACCGGCTCCACGTTCCCGGCCAAGAAGGCGCTGCTGCAGTCCCGGCGGGTGGGCTACGCAGGAATCGCCCGGGCTATCGGGCTCATCGCCGACGCCGACCTGGCCCTCAAGGGGACGGTCGACTGGCCCGGCCATCTCGTGCTGGAGGTGCTGGTGGCCCGCCTGGCCGCCGGCAGCCGGGCCTCAGGTTCCGGTGGTAGCCGGTCCCGGAACCGCTGATCAGCCCTGGTCGGACCCCACCTTGGCCAGCCTGCGCATGAGGCGTGACTTGCGGTTGGCCGCCTGGTTCCGGTGGATGGTGCCCTTGGCCGCAGCCTTGTCGATCCGCTTGACAGCCAGACGCACGGCGTCGGCGCTGGTGGCGTCCCCCTCCTCGGTGGAGGCCACGGCGTTCTTGACGCGGGTCTTGATCTCGGAACGGACGGCCTTGTTGCGGACGCGACGGCGCTCGTTCTGACGGTTGCGTTTGATCTGGCTTTTGATGTTGGCCACGGCCCACCGAGGCTACAGGATTCCGCGAGAACCCTCGCCCGGCTGGGTTCCTTGGTCCGCTATCACCCGCGCAGCAGACTGGCCGGATGCTGCTCCGGGGGCGACAGGGGACCGAGCTGGAGCTGGGCGTCGTGGGGTACGAGTATCCCGACGAGCGCTTCGACCCCTGGGACTCGAACTGGCTGCTGGTCTCGGTGCGGGTGCTCTCCCCCGAGGGCAGCTGGGAGGTTGTCGACCCCTGCCTCACCACCTGGGAGGGCGAGCGCCTGGCCCGCTTGCTGACTGCCCTGGGCCGGCGCGCCGACCTCGTGGCCGGGCGACCCCTCGGCCTCAGCGAGCCGAACCTGACGATCACCGGACGGCCCGTCCGCGGCCAACCCGACCGGGTCGACGTCCGGGCCTGCTTCGCTCTGGAGCTCCGACCGCCCTGGCTGAAGACGGTGTCCGGGAGCGGGAACCTGTGCGTCGACCTCGATGTCGGCCGCCCGGACCTGGCGAGGGCGGCCGGCGACCTGCGGGCCGATCTGGCCCGGTTCCCCCAGAGAGGCGACGACCCGACCTTGTAGCGTCGCCGCCGTGGAACGACGGCTCGCGATGCTGGTGCTCGTGGCCAGCGTGGCCCTCGTCGGGGGCCCTGCCCGATCGGCCGGCGCCTCGTGTGCACCGACCCCGGCAGTGCCCCAGGCCTTGGCCGAGAGCGACCTCGTCTTCATCGGGACGGCGGTCAGCCTGGCCAACGACGACCGGTGGGCGACGTTCGTGATCGAGCGCACCTGGAAGGGTGACCCCGGAGCGGAGCGGGTCGAGGTGCGGGCCGGACCGCCGGGCAGTGGCGGCGGAGGCGGCAACGGGGCCGCCACCAGCGTGGACCGCACCTATCAGCTCGGAACCCGCTACCTCGTCTTCGCCCGGGCCGTTTCCTCCGGCGACCGCTCCTACGGGGCCCGCGCCCTCTGGTCGGACAACGCCTGCTCCGCCACCCAGCCCTACACCGCCGGCCTCGACCAGTTCCGCCCCGAGCGAGCGGCACCCCTGGACGAGCGAACCCCTCCGGCCACCATCCGGGCACCCCTCCCGCCCATCCGCACGCCTCGGGGCGGAGGGCAAGGGGAGGCGTCGTGGGCGTGGGTGCCCGGGATCGTCACCCTCGCCATCGTCCTGGGTGTGATCTTCATCCCCCACCGCGGCCGGGCCAAGGAACCGGTCCGGCCCTGACCGGGCCCGAGCGGCCCACGGCGCGGGGTGGCGGGCCCGAGCGGCCCTCTGAGCGGGGTGGCGGACCCGGCGCCTCCCCAGGCAGGCGACAATGGTGACGCCGTGATCCCTCAGGACCGAACCCGCAACTTCGCCATCATCAGCCACATCGACCACGGGAAGACGACGCTGTCCGACCGGATCCTTGAGCTGTGCGGCGCCGTCGACCCCCGGGACATGCGCGAGCAGTACCTCGACTCCATGGACATCGAGCGCGAGCGGGGGATCACGATCAAGGCCCAGAACGTGCGCCTCACGTGGAAGGGCCACACCCTTCATCTGATCGACACGCCCGGCCACGTGGACTTCGGTTACGAGGTCTCCCGGTCGCTGGCCGCGTGCGAGGGTGCCGTCCTGCTGGTCGACGCCACCCAGGGCATCGAGGCCCAGACCCTGGCCAACGCCTACCAGGCCCTCGAGCACGACCTGGAGATCGTGGCCGCGGTCAACAAGATCGACCTCCCGGCGGCCGACCCCGAGCGGGTCATGGCCGAGATCGAGACCGTCCTGGGCATCGACCCCTCGACCGTCCTCCGCATCAGCGGCAAGACGGGCGACGGCGTGCCCGAGCTCCTCGACGTCATCGTGGAGCGGGTGCCGCCGCCCAGAGGCGACCCCGATGCCCCGCTGCAGGCCCTGCTGTTCGACTCCTACTACGACCAGTACCGGGGCGTCATCAGCGCCGTCCGGGTCGTCAACGGCGTCCTGACGACGGGCGCCCGGCTGCGCTTCATGCAGGCCCGGGTCACCCACGACGCGGAGGAGATCGGCGTGCGCTCGGCCGCGCCCGTCCCCGTCGGCGACCTGGGTCCGGGCGAGGTGGGCTACCTGATCGCCGGGGTGAAGGACGTAGGCGAGGCCCGGGCCGGCGAGACCGTGACCACCGCCGCCCATCCCGCCCCAGAGCCGCTCGTGGGCTACCGCGAGCCCAAGCCCATGGTTTTCTGCGGCCTCTACCCGATCGACGGCGACGAGTTCTCCGACCTCCGGGAGGCCCTGGAGAAGCTCCGGCTCAACGACTCGTCCTTTACCTTCGAGCCCGAGTCGTCGGGTGTGCTCGGGTTCGGGTTCCGGTGCGGGTTCCTGGGCCTGCTGCACATGGAGATCGTGCGCGAGCGGTTGGAGCGGGAGTTCGACCTGGGCCTCATCGCCACGGCGCCGTCGGTGGCCTACGTCGCCCACCTCAACGACGGCGGCACGGTCACCGTCTCCAACCCTTCCGACCTCCCCACGCCCAACAAGCTCAGCGCCATCGAGGAGCCCTACCTCACCCTGACCCTGCTGCTCCCCACGGAGTACACGGGCACGGTCATGGACCTCTGCCAGACCCGGCGAGGCGAGATGCAGAAGATGGAGTACCTCGGGCCCGAGCGGGTCGAGCTCGTCTACCGGGTCCCCCTGGCCGAGGTCGTGATCGACTTCTTCGACCAGCTCAAGAGCCGCACCAAGGGCTACGCCAGCCTGGACTACGAGCCCGCGGGATACGAGCAGGCCGACCTGGTGAAGGTGGACCTGCTGCTCAACGGGGTCCAGGCCGACGCTTTCAGTGCCATCCTCCACAAGAGCAGGGCCGAGGAGTACGGCCGGCGCCTGACCGAGAAGCTCAAGGAGCTCATCCCCCGCCAGCTCTACGACGTGCCCATCCAGGCCGCCATCGGCGGGCGGATCGTGGCCCGTACCACGGTCAAGGCCGTCCGCAAGGACGTCATCGCCAAGTGCTACGGGGGCGACATCACCCGCAAGCGCAAGCTCCTCGAGAAGCAGAAGGAGGGCAAGAAGCGGATGAAGTCCATCGGCCGGGTCGAGGTCCCCCAAGAGGCCTTCATCTCCGCCCTGCGCCTCGACGAGTGAAATCCCCGCTGCCCTAATCCGCCGGCCGGGCCGGCTCCGAAGACCCTTCTGTACGGCGGCCGAGCCGGTGCCCCCGCAGGGGGCCGAAAGGGGTCTTCATGTACGAGCACAGCTGCAAGCGCGCCGGAGCCGAAGGTTGCGGCTTCAGCGTCAAGGCCAACAGCGAAGAGGAGCTTCGCGAGAAGGTCGGGACTCACGCCCGCAAGAAGCACAACGTCAAGGTGATGACGGACACGATCTACAACTACATCCTCGGCGCGGCCAAGCAGTAGCAGGCTTCACCCGGTGGGCCGACGTCAAGGGCACGGAAAGGCAGTCGTGATCCCCGGTGGGAACGGGGTGACGAACAGGTTCTGAGCAAAGCAGTTACCGACGCCCGACCCGTCGTAGACGATGTCCGCGCCTGGGCGTCCTCCGTTGCGGGCCACGTCGGGTCGTCGCCCGTTGTTCAGGATGGTGTTGCCCACCACCCGGTTGTGGTCAGGACGGGGATCCATGCGCGGGTCGAGCGATCAGCCCGTTCCTCGAGCAGATCGGGAAGATCCCGTACAGCCGGTTGGAGACGTAGTTCCCCGACTGAGGCGGTACCCGTCCACGCCCTGCAGCCGGACACCGCTTCCGGCCGCGTTGCGCACGCTCAGCCGAGGACGGTCACGTTCCGCAACGCCAGCGGAGGGCAGACCGGGAATCCGCCCGGGGCCACGGTGATGGGCCCCGTGCCCACGACGATGGCCTGGGTGGCGCCGGCCGCGTCGACCACCGCGCCCGGCGATCCCTCGATGGTGAGATCGCTGGTGTGATCACCAGCTCGATCCAGGCGGCGGTCGACTCCGCCAGTCCCGGCGACACGATCGTCGTCCCTCCGGGCACGTACTCCGAGAGCGTCCGGTGACGACAATCCGCCGGCCTGAGCCGCCGCCGGCCCCGCCTCAGTCGCCAGTCCGAACGACACCACCACCACCACCGAGAGGACTTTGCACAACATCCTGCTCCGGGCCCGTGGATGATCCGCCAACCACCTCCTCATCGCCGAGTACGCCATTCTGTCCGCGTCGGCGGATGGTTTCACGCTCCCACCCCGTGGGCCTCACCCCCCGGGCTGCACCAGGCCCGTCTCGTAGGCGTAGACCACGGCTTGGACGCGATCGCGTAGACCCAGCTTACTGAGGATGCTCGAGACGTGGGTCTTGATGGTGCCCTCGCCGACGAACAGCTCGGCCGCCAACTCGGCGTTGCTCTTGCCCGCGGCCAGCAGCCGTAGCACCTCCACCTCTCGCTCGGTCAGGCGCTCGATGTCCGCCTCTGACCTGCGGCTGACCGGGCGTCGGGCGTACTCCTCGATCATCCGTCGGGTGACGGAGGGGGCAAGGAGAGCGTCTCCTCCGGCGACGACCCGGACGGCATGCACCAGGTCTTCGGGAGGAGCGTTCTTGAGCAGGAACCCGCTGGCTCCCGCACGGAGCGCCTCGAAGATGTAGTCGTCCCGCTCGAAGGTGGTCAGGATGACGACGCGGGAGACGTCGCCGTCGCCCACGATCCGGCGTGTGGCCTCGATTCCGTCCATCCGGGGCATCTGAACGTCCATGAGCACCACGTCCGGCCGGGCTCGACGGGTGACGATGATGGCCTGATCGCCGTCTTCCGCTTCACCTACGACCTCGATGTCGTCCTCCGACTCGAGGATCAACCGCAGCCCGGTCCGGACCAAGGCCTGATCGTCGGCGATGACCAGCCTGAGGTTCACTCCACCGCCCCGTCAACCGGCCTCGTCGATGGGGATGGACGCACAGACCCCGAACCCACCGTCGGGCCGGGGGCCGACGGAAAGCTGACCGCCGTGGAGACCGACGCGCTCACGCATCCCGATGAGGCCGAGTCCCGCCCCGGTATTGCCGGCATCCGGCGCTGCTCCAGAACCGTCATCGACGACATCCAGCTGAAGGGCCCGCCGCTCGTAGCGAATGGTGACCCTCGCTTTGGCCGCCCCGGCGTGCCTGACCACGTTGGTCAGTGCCTCCTGGACGATCCGGTATCCCGAGAGCTCCACCGTCGGCGGGAGGGGTCTGGGTTGTCCCTCGACCGAGACGTCCACATGGAGACCGCCTCGCGCCACGTCGGCCACCAGTGTGTCCAGCTGACGGAGGTCGGGCTGCGGCGCCGAGTCCTCCCCGTCCGCGTCGCGCCGGAGGAAGCCGAGAAGACGGTGAAGTTCGGCCACGGCCTGGCGGCTGCTGGCCTCGATGGACGACAGGGCCTCTTCGGCGCGCCCGGGCTGCCGAGCCATGACGCGCCTGGCGCCACCGGCCTGTAGCCCCATGACGCTCACGTGATGGGCGACGACATCGTGGAGCTCCCTCGCGATCCGCACCCGCTCGTCGAACACGGCTCGGCGGGCCA
>JBHENM010000036.1:0-3072 GCA_046262035.1 Acidimicrobiales bacterium
GCGGGCGCGGGCATCACCTTGGCCACCGGCGGGGCGGGGGCCGGGTCGAGGGCGACTTCGCTCCCGCTCGACGTGGGGATGGTGGACTCCTCCACGCCGGGGAGGGTCGGCTGCATGCGCTCCCCCACGGTGAGGATGCCCAGCTCGGCCCGCTCCTCCAGCGGTAGGTACTCGACGCCCAGCCGGCGGAAGATGTAGTCGATCAGCGAGCTGGCGAACCGGATCTCGGGATCGTCGGTCATCCCCGCCGGCTCGAACCTCATGTTGGTGTACATCTCCACGAAGGCCTTGATGGGGACGCCGTACTGGAGCCCGTGGCTTACGGAGATGGCGAAGGCGTCCATGATCCCGGCCAGGGTCGACCCCTGCTTGGCCACCCGGAGGAAGATCTCGCCGGGACGACCGTCGTCGTACTCGCCCACGGTGACGTAGCCGTGACAGTCGGCCACCCGGAACGAGAACGTCTTGGACAGGCGCTTCCGGGGAAGCTTCTCCCTGACCGGCTCCCGCACCATGACCGTCTGCACCAGCCGCTCGGTGGATGCGGCGAGAGCCTCGGCCGCCACCGCCCCTGCCGCCTTGGTCGTCGAGAGCGGCTGGGCCACCTTGCAGTTGTCGCGGTAGACGGCCACCGCCTTGAGCCCGAGCTTCCACGCGTCGATGTGGAGCTGCTCGAGGTCGTCGACCGTGGCCTCCTCGGGAACATTGACGGTTTTGCTGATGGCTCCACTGATGAAGGGTTGAACCGCTCCCATCATCTTCACGTGCCCGAGGTAGTGGATGACGTTGTCGCCCATGGAGCAGGCGAACACCGGCAAGTGCTCGGCCCGCAGGTGCGGGGCGCCGACGATGGACTTGTTCTCGTCGATGTATTCGATAATCTCGGCGACCTGCTCGACGCTGTAGCCGAGCCTGCTCAGGGCGCGGGGCACGGTCTGGTTGACGATGGACATGGTGCCGCCGCCCACGAGCTTCTTGGTCTTGCACAGACCCAGGTCGGGCTCGATGCCGGTAGTGTCGCAGTCCATCATCAGGCCGATGGTGTTGTGGCTGACGAAGCCGTTGGCCACGTAGGTGACGTTCTCCGGGACCGAGAGGTCGTAGGTGAACTCCTCGTCACCCAGCTCGGCTGACGCCACCTTGTCGTAGTAGAAGCGCAGCAACCGGCCCAACTCGAGATCGGCCGTGAGGTCGTACAGCTCGGTGCAAATCCTCCGGGAAACCCGACCCCGGGCCAGCTCGGCCAGGAGAACCCCTCGGAGCCGACCGTTGGTAGGCACCAACCGGTCGACCAGAGCCCGCGTGACAGGCACGTGGTCGTGCCGGGAAGCCTGCTCACCGTTGCCGGCTCGAACCGCCGCCTGCTTGCGGCTGCCGATGAAGGCGATGTCGTCGAGCCACCGGGCCGCGTACGAGCTGTTGAGAAGGCGCAGGATGACGATCGGGTTCTGGCCCCACCCCGTGCGCTCCGTCTCCAGCCGCCGGGTGGTGGGGAAGCCCAGGGCCAGCAGGAGCGACTGCACGTCGTGGGCGAAGTCGACCGCCGTGCTCGACCAGCAGGGATAGCCGGAGGTGCCTGTTCCGTCGGCCTCGAACAGGCCCCGCAGGAACGCGGCGTAGACGTCGCGGTCGTTGCTGTGGAGGACGGCGTCGGGGATGTGGGGCTGCCACCCCTTGCCGGACCCTCCTTCGGCAGGGGCGTGCTTCACGAAACCGCACGCCCCCCACCACGAGGCCAGCCGCACCGAGTGGAAAGCGACCTCGGTGGAGCCCTTCTTGGGAGACACGCGGGCGCCGATCCCGAACACTTCCTTGCCCAGCTGCTCCAGCCGCTCGACCACGTCGAAGTCACCGTCGGACACGCAGAAGCGAAGGCCGCGGGAGTGCAGTGAACCGTCGCCCATGAAGTAGCCGACGAGCTCGGCCAGGTCGGCCGTCATCTCCCGGGGAACGGTGACGTGGTGCTCACCGGTCCAGTAGGCCTCGGCCAGCGGAGGCAGGGGGACGCGCTGCGGCTCTCCGACCAACTGGTCGAGGGCGAGGGGAACGACGTCACCCGGTTGCAGGTCGGCGAACCGCCTCCACTGCCACTCACCCGTCAGCGGGTCGACGATCTTGACCCGGTGGGTGGGGGTGCCCTGGATCCAGTAGCCGCAACCGGTGGCCACGGTGACGACGGGCTCGAGGCCGTTCACGTAGAACTGGCTGGCCGTGCGAGGGCCCTCGTCGGTGGCCACGGCGATCCCCAGGTCCTGCCACTTGGCCCCGTCAGGGTCGCCCAGGCTGCCCAAGCGGACCAGGCCCCGGTCGGTGGCGATCAGCGAACCGCCCACCAGGCAGCCAGTAGGCGCCAAAACCGTGGCTTGCGAGTTGCGGACGCCGAACCACTCACACAGCTCGACCGCCGCGTCCCAAGACTCCTGAGCCGACGACATGAGCTCGACGGGCACGAGGCTCTCGTCGACCTGATGAGAGGCGTCACGGTGCATCTGCAGGACGCGGGTCATGGGCTCGGCGTTCTCGGTGTATCCGGCGAACGGACCCATGCGGGAGGCGATCCGGGCCGAGGTGGCGTAGGCGTGACCGGTCATGAGGCCGGTGATGGCCGCAGCCCAGGCCCGGCCGCCGTCCGAGTCGTAGGGCTTGCCCAGGGCCATGAGCATGGCCCCGAGGTTGGCGTAGCCGAGGCCCAGCTGGCGGAACCGCCGGGACGTCTCGGCGATGCTCTCAGTGGGGTAGTCGGCGTTGCCGACCAGGATCTCCTGGGCCGTGAACACGACCTCCACCGCCTGCTTGAAGCCCTCCACGTCGAAGCTCCCGTCCTCGTGGAGGAACTTCATGAGGTTCAGGCTGGCCAGGTTGCAGGCCGAGTTGTCGAGGTGCATGTACTCCGAACATGGGTTAGAGGCATTGATGCGGCCGGTCTTGGACGCCGTGTGCCAGCGGTTGATGGTGGTGTCGAACTGCATGCCCGGGTCGGCGCACTCCCACGTGGCTTCCATGATCTGGCGGAACAGCTCCCGCGCCCGCACCGTGCGGATCGTGTCGCCACTGGTGACCGCCCGCAGGTGC